>CAYFQI010000261.1:0-2576 GCA_964345135.1 uncultured Bacteroidales bacterium | reverse complement strand
ATACCGTTAGCAATTTACAATTTTTTTGCTCGGTTTTAATTGGGGCTAATATAATCTCCAAAATAAAACAAAAGAATTTTAAAATTTTTTGTTATGATGATATTTCATCCTTAATAGACTCCAATAGCAAAGATGTTGAGATCATTCATTATAAAGATTTAAAAAAACAAGGGTCTGAATCATTTTCAGAAAACAAAACACAAATAGAAAAAACCATTGCAAACATAAGAGAACACGATATTGTAACCATTTCATATACATCCGGCACCAGTGGAAACCCAAAAGGGATCATGCTCAGTCATTTAAACTATCACAGCAACAGTGTAAATGCCTGGCAGTATTTTGAATTACCCGAACATTTAAAAACACTGGTCATTTTGCCTTTAGATCATTCATTTGCCCATACTATCGGGTTATTCATATCATGTGTATGTGCCCTTTCTATCTATTTTGTTGATGGCAGGGGCGGCCCGGTGAACACGCTTAAAAACATCCCTGTAAATTTAAAAGAGGTTAAGCCAGATTTTTTGCTGACTGTCCCGGCGTTAACAGGTAACTTTATGAATAAGATCAGGGACGAAATTGCTGCCAAAGGTGGTTTTGTTGAACGACTTTTCAATGCGGGCATTAAGGCAGGAAATAAAATGTACCGGGATGGGTTCCATAAAGCACCTGTTTATAAGCGTCTGATCTATTGCATCCCTCATTCCCTGGCAAACAAATTGATTTTTAAAAAGGTAAGAGAAATTTTCGGGGGAAGTTTAAAATTTTGTATTGGTGGTGGTGCATTATTGGATATCAAACAACAACATTTTTTCTATGCTTTGAGTGTCCCTGTTTACCAAGGCTACGGGCTCACAGAAGCCGCACCCATTATTTCTACCAATACCGATAAAATACATAAATCAGGAACATCGGGGCACGTGATCTATGGAATCGAATGCATTATCACGAATCAGGATGGAAAGGTTTTGCCCAAAGGACAAAAAGGAGAAATTGTAATAAGGGGTAATAATGTTATGGAAGGGTATTTTAAGAATAAAACTGCAACTGTAGATACCATTAAAAACGGTTGGCTTCATACCGGTGATATGGGTTACATTGATGATGACGACTTCCTGTTGGTTGTCGGAAGAGAGAAAGCATTATTGATATCACGGGATGGAGAAAAATATTCGCCCGAGGGCATTGAAGAAGCTATTATGAATTGTTCGGAACTGATATCACAAGTAATGGTATATAATGACCATAATAAATTTACAACTGCCCTTGTTACACTTGACCAGGCAAAAGTTACAGGATACGTGCAAAAACACGGGCTAACAGATTCGAAAGTACTTTTAGAAGCAATTCATAATTCATTTTATCAATTCATAAAAGATGAAGAATATGCAGGACAATTTCCTGCAAAATGGATCCCTTCAAACTTCAGAATTCTTAAGGAATCATTTAATAAAGAAAATCAAATGATCAATTCCACCATGAAAATGGTACGTCCTAAAATAACAGAACGGTATCAGCATCTCCTGGATGAAATATATGAGAATACCTCTTCTACTATTTTGACTGAACAAAACATAAATACATTAAAAGAAATTATACCAGACTAAAAATTCAAGTCTGCGGTTTGATCTTCCCGCAATAAAAATAAAGGAAGATTATCACAGCTTTCAAACTACTATCTATTATCTTTGTTTTTTACTTTTGAATAATGAATAACTATTTAAAAAAAATACAGCAAATTGTTTCTCCAGATACAAGATATATTTTGCTTTTTTCAGGTGGTTATGACAGCTCAGCAATCCTGGGGATGATGAATGAACTTAATATGAATGTTTTGCCTGTTTGGATAAATAATGGGTTTAACCGGGCTAATGCTGATGAAATACATCAACAAGTCCGCCAATTAAGAAGTGAACATTTTAAAGAAATCAATACAGAAGCGCATGAAGATGTATGTGCCAATCCACCCGACAGGTGTTATATTTGTAAAAAAGACATCCTTCACCTGGTAAATGAAGAAGGTTTTGAAATTATTGACGGGACTGTTACCGATGATCTGGATAAATATCGCCCAGGGAAAAAGGCATTGGATGAATTTAATGTAATTTCTCCTTTAGCAGAAGCTGAAATATCTAAACAGCAGGCAAAAGAAATTGCACGACATTATGGTGCCATTAAAAAAGTGGCAGAAATGGAAAGTTGTTTATCTACACGTATTAATTATAATATAAAAATTAATAAAACGACTCTTGATACCATTAAAGATATAGAACGCTTTATTATTGACAAGACCGGTGATTATGATATCCGGTTCAGGCTTGATCATGAAACACTTTCGCGTATTGAAGTCTCTAAAACGGATAGCTTTAATATACTTGTGCAGGACAACATAAGAAAAGAATTGATTCAAAAAGCGAAGGTAATCACGTCTTTTGTCACGCTGGATATGGAACCCACCAGGCCAAATGCGCATGACCAATTTATTTAACACACATGCGCATGATTATAAAAGGTTCTTCTACACCGAGCTGCCAGATAAAGCAAAAAACCAGATAAACCCAATTAACTCAATT
>CAYFQI010000260.1:0-2633 GCA_964345135.1 uncultured Bacteroidales bacterium | reverse complement strand
CCTCAAAAAACATACGGCGGTGATATTATTTCAAGAATAAATTATTGCCAGGAAAACGATAATGGACTGATTGAAATGCAAAAATCAATCATCAGGGTTATAAATATTGAATTAGCTACTTTTAAAAATCACAGGAACATCAGTTTTAACAACTATCGGAAAATGGTTTTTGCCGGAAATACTACCATGCTTCATTTTTTGTTAAAGGTTGATGCTTTGTCTATAGCCCTGGCCCCGTTTACACCTCAATTTACCGAACAACAAATTCGAAAGGGAACAATGATTGGACTGGATATTCATCCGGATGCAGATATTATCACCATCCCGAATGTTTCAGCTTATGTTGGTGCTGATATTTTAGCGGGTTTGACTGCTATTAAACCAACAAATAAAAATTATTTATTTGTTGATGTTGGGACAAACGGTGAAATGGCACTGCATACAGATGGAAACTATTATGTTTGTTCAACAGCAGCCGGCCCTGCATTTGAAGGAGCCAATATTTCATGTGGCATGGGAGCTGTAAAAGGAGCGCTTTCCGGTTTCGAAAGCCCGGAACACTATAATGTAATAGGCAACATCCCCCCCATTGGGATTTGTGGATCAGGCATTGTGGATATTGTTGCTTACCTGTTAAAAAACAACAAGATAGATGAAACAGGATTGCTCGAGAATACCTTTCATATTTATCGTGAAAAAGGTATTCATGTAACCCAACAAGATATCCGTGAAATACAACTGGCAAAATCGGCCATATATTCAGGTCTAAAAATATTATTAAACAAATCAGGATTGGATTTTAATAAGTTAGATGCTCTTTATTTAGCAGGCGGATTTGGAAATTATATTGGCATCCAATCTGCCATTCAAATCGGATTGCTGCCTATTGAATTGAAAGACAAAATAAAACCTGTAGGAAACAGTGCAGGAATCGGGGCATTGCAATATTTAAAAAACAATGATTTCGTGAAGCAAACCGAAGAGGTATTAAAACATACAGAATACGTTGAATTATCGAATGTAGACGAATTTGACATTGAATTTGCTTTAAACATGAATTTCGACAAATCAATCAATATATAATTTATCCATCATGGCCAAAACACGACCGTTTGATCAGCACGCAGAGCAATATGAACAATGGTTTGATGACAATATTCATGTATATAAATCAGAAATTAATGCTGTCCGCAAACTCATTCCAGCTGAAGGACGTGGAATTGAAGTAGGTATAGGCAGTGGCAAATTTGCCATCCCGTTAAATATAAAAGAAGGAATTGACCCGTCTCTTGAAATGAGAAATAAAGCACGGGCTAAAGGGTTGAATGTAATCAACGGCATAGCCGAACAATTACCTTATAATAATGAAAGCATTGATTATATATTGATGGTGACCACCATTTGCTTTTTGGATGATCCACACAAGTCATTTTCTGAAGCCAAAAGAGTATTGAAAAACAACGGATACCTTATTATTGGGTTTGTGGATAAGACCAGCCCTTTAGGCAGGAAATATGCTGTCAATAAAGCGAAAAGCGTGTTTTATAAAGATACTGTTTTTTATAGTACACGAGATATCTATGCATTATATGAACAGAATGGTTTTATCATAGATCAAACTGTTCAAACAGTTTTTGGTCCCTTGAGCCAGGTAAACATGGTACAACAACCAAAACAAGGCCATGAACAAGGAAGTTTTGTCGTGGTCAGGGGAATAAAACGGGTTTAAACACTAACCTGACAAATGGTTGTTTTTGTAAGCCTTAAGCACATCATGATGAACAAATGCCAGTTCCATATCAAGGGCATCGTCCATTGTAAACCAATCCATTTCAGATACTTCACCCGGATCGGCATCGGGTTCTCCATGTCCACTACCATAATAGATTTGCACGACATTATGTATTTCTTTATCAGGAAAAATTTCATCAAAATACCCGAGATGGGTTGGTTCAAAATCAAGCCCTGTCTCTTCTTTTACTTCCCTTATTGCGGCATCTCTTGCGGTTTCGTACAATTCAATGTGTCCGCCGGGCAGGCACCAGTAACCTTTAAACGGGGATACTTCGCGTTTGGTTAGTAATACTTTGTTCTGATCATCCGGGTGAAAAATGATCGCACCAGCTGTTGATTTGGGTCGGTTCATATGTTTTTATTATTTTATTTTTCCAGGTGCAAATTTATTAAATTTATTTAATTTCGGTTATATAATGAACTGGCAATATGGCTGACCTTCATGTTTTTTATAAAAATCATGATGTTTTTCTTCGGCTTCATACAACACTTCAAAAGAGACTAATTCCGTCACAACAGGATTTTTTGTTATTCACCCTGCGTACCCGGGGACAACTGAAACAACCCCTTCAAGTTGCTGAAAAACAGCTTCTGTACACCAAAAACAGCCGCTCCCGAAGTAGGCTGTTTCATGCTTGTTTTGATATTCTTCTCTTTTTATCTGTTTATTTTTTTAAGTTTCTAAGTTTCTAAGTTTTTTAAGTTTTTAAGTTTTTAAGTTTCTAAGTTGATTAAGTTAATTGAGTTAATTGAGTTAATTGAGTTAATTGGGTTAATTGAGTTAATCTGGTTTTTTGCTTTATCCGGCAGCTCAGTGTAGAAGAACCTTTTATAATCAT
>CAYFQI010000259.1:0-2661 GCA_964345135.1 uncultured Bacteroidales bacterium | reverse complement strand
ATGAAAAACTCTGAAAATTTTGATGCGAAATAATTATTAGAAGTCCCCTTAAAATTAACCAATAGTGCTAAGATATAAAAAAAAGGAGTTTGATATAAAGCATGAAATATTACTTTTGGGATTTGTTTTGATAATCTTTTTTAAAATTAACGACGAATGCGGGTATATAATATAAAAGGAATAGAAGATAGTCCTGGTGTGTTGCTGGATAAAGAAAATGAGACATTTTGGTTAACTGGTGATTCATATCCTGAAAATATACTTTCCGTGTATGATCCTATATTAGAATGGATTGATGGGTATGTACAACAACCAAATCCGACAACCGTGTTTAATTTTAAAATGGACTATTTTAATACAGCATCGGCTAAATCAATACTTGATATCCTGACCCGGCTTGAAAGCATTCATCACTCGGGAAATGATGTGTTGATAAAATGGCATTACAAGGAAAATGATGAGGAAATGTTGGATGGTGGAGAAGGATATGCAGAACTTGTTGATATCCCTTTTGAATTTATCGTGATTTAGAGTCTTAATTGTTTGTTTTATTGTAAATTAGATTATCATGCCTGGTTTAACCTTTCTTTTTAATTTTAATAAGCTGACCGGGTTTCAGGTTTTTCCCGTTATCTATATTATTGATTTTTAATATATCTGTGTTACTTACTCCGGGAAATTTTTTTGCTATATCCCAAATGGTATCTCCTTGTTGTACTTTGTAGTATACATACCCATCTTCACGTTCAATGGTTTTTGTTGGATTTGTTTTTACAGGTTGCCCTGTAAGCCTTTGTTTTCGAGCAAAGCTCATGGTATTGATTTTTTTATAATGATCTGATTTATTAACTGGGACATAAATCAGGAGTTTTTCTCCCTGGCGGATTAAATTGCCCCTGATATTGTTCCAATATCTTATTTTGGAAGCTGTTACATCATACCATTCTGCAATAAAACCTAAATTGTCCCCGCTTTTAACGGTATAATAAACCTTCGTGTAATTGCCCGGGGGAGGTGTATGCCGTTGATAAGATCTCGAGTATGTTGTGGGTTCCCTTAACGCAAAATCAGTAAAATAGACCGAGTCATTATAATTATATATCGAATCAGCTAGTTCAATAAATTGTCCGATATGTTGTGTAGGAAGTCTTAGTGGCCAGCTTTTTGCTCCGCCGGGGATAATATCCCGTCGGTATTGAGGGTTTATTTGTTTGAGCATTTTCAGTGGTATATTCATCACTTGTGCTACCTGATCTAAATGCAATGGTTTATGAATATGAATTGTATCTGTGATTTTGGGCATTTCTACCGGGACAGGAGAGATATTGTGTTCTTTATAAAAATTCATAGCATATGTAACAGCAATGAATGCCGGGACATATCCACGGGTTTCCCTGGGGAGGTAATAATAAATATCCCAGTAATTTGTTCTGCCGCCTGAACGTCTTATGGCTTTGTTTACATTTCCCGGGCCACAATTGTAAGCGGCAATAACAAGCACCCAGTCATGATATATGTTATACAGGTCTTTTAAATATTCTACTCCTGCGTAGCTTGCTAATAGAGGGTCACGGCGTTCATCAATGACTGAATTAATCGTTAAATCGTATAGTTTTCCCGTGCCATACATGAATTGCCATAACCCGGTTGCCCCTGCTCTTGATACTGCATTTGGATTTAATGCCGATTCAACAACAGGTAAATATTTTAACTCCAATGGCATCTGGTTGGCATCCAGTATCTCTTCAAATAAAGGGAGATAATAGTCTTGAAGGCCTAACATGATTTGGAATTTATCCAGTTTTTTTTCTGTATAAACATGGATGAAGTTTCTCACTATTTTATTATAGGTTATATTCATGGTTAAATCCAGGCTTCTTAAGCGTGAAATGTATACCGAATCAGGAAATTGGGCAATAACAGAATCATTTATTTGCATTGTATTTGTTGGTGTCCTGAAACACACGGCTTGTTTCATGTACCATAAACAGGCAAGACTGTCCATTCGTTCAATTAATATTTTATTTACTTCAGAGGGTGGCGTGTTTTGGTGGTCATTGGCCTGGATGTATAAGAATCGTGCAGAGTGAAGGATCAATACAAGTATTAAAGATATGTACGTATTTTTCATTTTTTTCATTTTTTAAAAGAATAATTTACACTGAAATCCCATTGTGTTATGATAAATTGATGAGCTATACAATGCAGGTTTTACCTGCAAAGATAAATTATCACTGATGTCATAATCATAAAAATGAGCATCAACCAGCGCATCAATAATGTTCATTAGGTAAATGCCGGCAGTCCATATAATCGCCCAGTCCCTGGATCTTTTATATTCATTTTTATAGTATTCTAATGCATATTCAATGTCTTCGTCACGAGCGTTAAGCCTAATATTGTTCAATTGCTGAAAAAAGTTAGTTGTTGAATCATCATCCATAAAATCGGCATACCCTCGTTTATAATCTTTAAATAAATTATGATTTTTACGGGCATAATAAATTGAGAAAACCAACCCGCCATAGATGATCGGGATTTTCCAGTATTTTTTATTGTAGGCTTGTCCGAGTCCTGGAAGTATTGCAGAATAAAGTGTGGCTTTTTGGGGAGAATGGTTTACTTTATTCTGCAATACTCCCAGGACTCGGACAAGCCTAC
>CAYFQI010000258.1:0-2720 GCA_964345135.1 uncultured Bacteroidales bacterium | reverse complement strand
TGGTCACTTCCATCTCCCATAATTCTGCAGCACCATCCCAGTCTCCTGTTTGAGCCCTTCTTTTTGCAATTTTGAAGTTGTCTGTACCCCTGACATAATAATCTCTCGAAACCCTTATCCTGTAAGGCAGGATGCGCGAAGCATAATGATGCCCGATGTTCGTGCTCACGTCTAATACTGCTTCTTTTCTTCCCATGACAGCCTGCACCGCTTTGAGTGGGTTAATGCCTTTGCCGGTTGACATTATTTTTTCAGTAATGATATATTCGTCACGTATAATTTTATTTTCAGGATCATAAATACGCCAGCCTGTTTTGATTAATGTCTGAACATTGGCATGATGTTCAACAGCAGGAACTTTTACCCCCATGGGCCCGTTAATTTCAACGGGAACCTGATTGTAATCCACTTTTGTATCCGTATCATAAAAGGATAAAACAAACAAAGCGTCAACACTCGTCTCTTTGCAGATGCGACTTACTTCAGGCCATGAAAGTGCAGCAGGAAAAACGCTCATTGCTGAACCTTTTATTTTGGTATTTGCAATAATCTTTATTTCTTTTAGTTTGTTATTGCGATTCAGTTCATTATGAATTCCATGAATGGCATTATCTGCTCCTTTCCTGTCAAGGTTTTTCCCTTCAGCAGAAAAAATCTTATCAATTTTATCTAAGTTTTTTTCTGTCTTATCTGTCGGTATACTCCTGTTGACAATGCCTATCTTTTTAATATCTGAAGGCAGGTACACTGGAGCAGGTTCGGTAACACTCAGGGTTAACATGTTGGTAGAGCTGCAAGAGCTGAACAATATCCCTGATATGACCAGTACAATACCGGTTAAATGATGAATATGTTTCATGATATATTTGTTATTTGATTCATAAACAATTAAATAATACGATAATTGAGAATATAGGTTTCGTTAAATGATTTTAAAATATTTTTTTTTGTTAGTAATGAATTAAAATATAATAATTATGTTTGCAATTTGATCTTAATAAATATAATATTAAATTTGGGACATATAAATTTTTAATAAATTATAAATCGAAAAATTATGAAATACATATTATACCTTTTTATTTTATGTTCAGCTTTATTCTTTGCGTGTGAAAACAATGACAATGACGATGATGATAATGATAATAACAATCAAAATACGAATACCAACAACGTTGTCATTATAGAAGATGATATAGACGAGGTCACCACGTGGTCGGGAGATTCAATATACATCATTAAAGTATATGACTTTTATGTAAGCAATACCCTGGAGATAGAACCCGGTGCCATCATAAAATTCCATCCCAGTGACGGCCCTTACATGATGCTTGGCTCGTCAGGTACCATTATCGCTAAAGGAGCAGTTGATAATCCCATCATATTTACATCATACAAAGATGATGCACACGGGGGAGATCAAAACGGAGATGGAGATTTAACATCTCCGGCTCCAAAAGACTGGGGATATATTAATACCAATTCATATAATGGATCCAGGTTCGAGTATTGTGAGTTTTATTATGGAGGTGAATCAACATATAATTCTACACTTACAATTTATGGCAGTAACATCCATGTAAAACACTGTAAATTCATAAATAATGATGGGGGATACACCTCTTCAGCCGGTGATATAGGTGTACTTGATGCCACAGATGCCGGCACAGGAACCATCATTCAAAACAATATTTTTTATAACAACAAACGGCCTTTATCTATTAGCTGCGAATTTAACATAGATACGTCCAACGTATTCCACAACCCGGACAATCCGTCTGACACGAATCAATACAATGGTATTTTTGTTGAGACAATAGATAATATCACAACTCATCGTTCCTGGGATGAAAACGAAGTGCCTTTTGTGATTGATGATAATGACTGGCACATCCGTTCCGGTGCTTCACTGACATTGGGCGACAATGTCGTGCTGAAATTTAAACCGGATAGTGAATTGGTATTAACAGATGGCATTTCTTCACTTATAAATTATGACGGGCCGGGGGTTTTTTTTACTTCTTATAAAGACGACACCAAAAAAGGTGATACCAACGCAGACAGAAACATTACTTCACCAGGAGAGAATGATTGGGATGGAATTTATGATGATAATGTTTCCGGTTACGTGGACGGAGCAAATATTTTATATGATAGTCAATAATTTATTTATAACGTTATCATTCCTCAAAATTAAACACCCAATTGAATTATCTATCCTTCAATTGGGTGTTTAATTTTACTGCAACAGTATTTTATGGTGCTATTGAATTGATTGCATTATTCAGTTTCTCTCTTACTGATTGAGCTGTATTTAATAAACTATCATTACATCAATTTCCGATAAGATACCAAATCCTTCTTTTTTTAAAGCTGCTTTAGATTTTGATACAGCTGTATCAAAATCTGTATTCACTTTTTTTTCAATGTAGTACTTCATATTATTGCTTTTATCAAAGTTAATAATTTAATAATTTCATTTGACTTTATGTATAATCATTGTAATTTCTTTTTAAGAAATTGTGCATTAATGGCTACAATTATTGTACTCAGGCTCATTAGCAGGGCTCCCAGTGCCGGACTGATCAATATGTTTGCATTATATAAAACGCCTGCTGCCAATGGGATGGCTACTATATTGTAGCCTGTTGCCCATGCAAAGTTTTGTTTCATCTGTTTATTTTTTATTTTTCAAAGGTCAGATGGAGCTCGCCATGAGT
>CAYFQI010000257.1:0-2780 GCA_964345135.1 uncultured Bacteroidales bacterium | reverse complement strand
TAAGTTATTTTGTTCTTTGCCAAGGCACAAAAACTGCGAATAGCATTGCTATTTAGTGTTTGTAAAGTTTATTTCGTTTCAAGCCCTAAGCATTATACGTGGATGCTGCTGTTGAACCGCCTTTACCTGTCCAGTTAGTATGAAAAAATGCTCCTCGTTCTTTATCAGTGCGTTCATATGTATGAGCGCCAAAATAATCACGCTGTGCCTGTAGTAAATTAGCGGGAAGCCTGCCAGAACGATACCCGTCAAAATATGACAATGCAGCGCTTAATGCAGGTACAGGGATACCATTCGTAACAGCAGTTGATATCACATTTCTCCAGCTTGCATGGTTATTCATCACTTTCTCATTAAAGAATGGATCTAACAACAGGTTATCCAAATCCGGATTGATATCATATGCATCATTGATTTTTCTTAAAAAGGCTGAACGTATGATGCATCCACCTCTCCACATCAATGCAATGCCACCGTAATTTAAATTCCAGTTATAACTCTTTGCTGCCGCTTTCATCAAAGAATACCCCTGTGTATACGAGATAATTTTTGATGCATAAAGGGCTTTCCGCAAGTCTTCAATAAATTGTTTTTTATCTCCTTTAAATTCAATGGAAGGGCCGGATAAATGTTTCGATGCTTCCAATCTCTCCTCTTTAAGTGCGGACAAGAAACGAGCAAAAACAGCTTCACCAATGAGTGTTAGCGGAATGCCTTGTTCCATCGCAGAAATGGCAGTCCATTTACCAGTACCTTTCTGTCCGGCTGTATCCAGGATTTTATCCACCACGTAATCACCACGTTCATCTTTATAATCCAATATATCTCTCGTGATCTCTATTAAATAGCTGTCAAGTTCTCCTTCATTCCATTCTTTAAACACTTCATACATTTCCTGATTACTCATTCCCAGGACATCTTTCATAATTTGATAGGCTTCACATATCAATTGCATATCTCCATATTCAATGCCATTGTGAACCATTTTAACAAAATGGCCTGCCCCGTTTTCACCTACCCATTCACAACAAGGGCTTCCGTCTTCTACTTTAGCTGCAATGCTTTGGAAGATCGGTTTCACGTATTCCCATGCTTCGGAAGTACCTCCCGGCATAATGGAAGGGCCGTTGAGTGCGCCTTCCTCTCCTCCCGAAACGCCTGTTCCAATATACCTGAGTCCTTTGCTTTCAACATATTCTGTCCGGCGGATGGTATCAAGATAATTTGAATTTCCACCATCTATAATGATATCTCCTTCTTCAAGATACGGTATTACCTGATCAATAAAAGCATCTACAGGTTTTCCTGCTTTTACCATGACCATGATTTTCCGTGGTCTCTCAAGTGAGTTCACCAATTCCTGTACTGAATGTGTTCCAATAATATTTTTTCCTTTAGCTCTGCCCTCTACAAAACGGTCTACTTTCTCAACAGTACGGTTATAAACAGCAACACTAAATCCATTGCTTTCCATATTCAAAACAAGATTTTCACCCATCACAGCAAGTCCTACAAGTCCAATATTCGCTTTTTGTGCCATAAAACTTTAAATTTTTAAAATTATACAATATATATATTAAATTATGTTTGTTAAACAATGTAAAACCCCAGGTCTTTAAAATTTTTAGCAAAATATCCGTCATCATTTTTAAGCTCTACAGTATAAGCAGGGAATTCTCTTCGAACAGGATAATTTCCTCTTTGATATTCAAAATGATGGATATTATTATGTAATTTTTTGCTATCCTGTTCAATATTATATGTTGATGAAACCGCTTTATATAAAATATGTTTGAATCCTTTTTTACTGCAATCAATACTGATTGTTTTATTTTTGGGTGATTCAATATTTTGAGGATACCAATCATCAATACCAAGATTAAAAAAACGACTTAAAGCACGAACACTCATTGCTGTCCCGTTTGCTTTCCCGTCTCTTGAATATCCTGCAATGTGGGGCGTTCCAAGATCAACTAAATGAAATAATTCTTTATCAATAACAGGCTCATTTTCCCATACATCAAGTATTGCACCTGCAATACTGCCTTCCATCAATGCATCCTTCAGGTCATCATTATTCACTACCGGTCCTCGTGAGGAGTTAATAATAAATGCTTCGTTTTTCATTTTTCTGAATATTTTCGCATTGATCATGTGCATGGTATTGTCCCTGCAAGTTTTTTTAAGCGGGACATGCAACGTAAGGATGTCAGATTCTTTGATGACTTTCTCAAATGGCAAAAATTGTGATTTTTTTTCAGCTCTTGCCCTGGGCGGATCATTTAATAAGACATTCATTCTAAGTACCTTAGCCAACTCCTGCACCTTGCTCCCGACATTCCCTACACCAATAATTCCAAGGGTTCTGTCTTTCAATGGAAAATTATATTTTATTGCAATATATAATATGGCAGCTGCCATATATTGTTGAACAGAGGAAGCATTGCAACCGGGAGCATTGGTCCATTGAATCTTTTTTTTACGACAAAATTTAGTGTCAATATGATCATATCCAATGGTTGCCGTGGCAATAAATTTCACGTCAGAATCTTTTAATAAAGCTGCATCACATTTAGTCCGGGTACGAATAATCAATGCATCAGCGTCTTTTACTTCTTCTTTCCCAATTTCTTCACCCGGCAGATAAACCACCTCTGCATATGGTTCTAAAACTCCCTTCAAATAGGGTATTTTATCATCTGCTACTATTTTCATTCGTTTATTAAACCTTTCTTAACCATTCGTTATAAATTCATAGAGGTTCTAAAAAACATTCAAAG
>CAYFQI010000256.1:0-2795 GCA_964345135.1 uncultured Bacteroidales bacterium | reverse complement strand
TCAATAATCATCCCCGTGTGTGTCAAAGAATTTGTCATGGCTCGGTTCATCTTATTAAATGTTTCTTTCCCGAAAATGATTAATGAAGCAATATCTTTGGGATTGCTGTTGACTAAAATAATGTCTGCTGTTTCAGCAGCAATGTCGGTACCAGAACCTACAGCTATACCAACATCAGCTGCTGCAAGGGCAGGAGCATCATTAATCCCGTCTCCGGTCATGGCAACAAATTCACCATCATGCTGAAATTCCTTAATTTTTTCCTGCTTTTTATCAGGTAAAATATCGGCAAAATACCCGTCAAGTTCAAGAATATCGTTTACATTTTTCGCTGTTTCTTCATTATCTCCCGTCATCATATAAACTTTTAAACCGTTTTTTTTCAATGTTTTTATTGCGTCATATGATTCATTTCTTATTTCGTCTGCAAGGGATATAAAACCTATTACTTCATCTTCCAAGACAACATATACTCTTGTCTCCAATTTGTTTTCTTGCTCTTTTTCAGGCCGTTTAATATTGTTTTTGTCTAAAAAATTAGGGCCAACAACATTTACTTTTTTCCCATTTATTTTGGCTTCGATTCCTTGTCCGGTTAAATTTTTAAAATCTTTTATTGAAGGAACATCCATGTTTTCTTCTTTAACCTTTTTCAATATACTCATTGCTAAAGGGTGCTCTGATTTGGATTCAAGTGCACCTGCATACTTAAGAATCTCCTTGTCCGTGTACTCGTCATGAAATGAACCATATCGTGTTACGCCAAAATTTCCTTTCGTGAGTGTCCCTGTTTTATCAAATACTAAAAGAGATATTTTTCTCGAGTTCTCAAAAGCTGTCCGGTTACGGATTAACAAACCACGCCGTGCCGATATGGAAGTGGATATTGCAACAACCAGAGGCACTGCTAGTCCCAGTGCATGCGGACATGTAATAACCATAACACTGGCCATGCGTTCAAGAGCAAAAACAAAGGGTTTTCCTATAGTCAACCAGGTTATAAGAGTTCCAAAGCCAACGGATAAAGCTATAATGGTCAGCCACAAGGCTATTTTATCTGCCAGATTCTGGGATTTTGATTTTTTGTTTTGCGCTTCTCGTACAATGTCAATCACTTTATTGAGATATGCTTTATCCCCGGCTTGTTCTACTTTCACTTTAAGTGAACTGTTGTCATTGATTGCACCCCCGATAACATGATTATCTTTTTGCTTCCTGACAGGTTTTGATTCACCTGTCACCATTGATTCATCCACGTTGCTTTTCCCGTCATAAATAATACCATCAACCGGTATTTTATCCCCGGGTTTAATTAATACTTTATCTCCTCGTGATAATTCATTGACCTTTACATCCCTGGTTTCTCCATTATTTAAAATTTCATGTGCTTCTGAAGGCATTAATTCAACCAGTTTTTGTAGTGACCGAGAGGCACTGGCAACAGATTTCATTTCGATCCAATGGCCCAGTAACATTACATCAATCAGGGTTGCCAATTCCCAGAAAAAAGTTTTCCCCTTAAGCCCGAATGTTGTAGCCGTACTATATCCAAATGCTACAGTAATGGCAACGGCAATTAGTGTCATCATGCCGGGTTGTTTCTGCTTTACTTCATTTACTATTCCGGTTAAAAAAGGCCATCCACCATAAAAAAACACGAATGCTGACAAGATAAAAAGAATATAGTTGTCAGCGCTAAATTTAATTTCATATCCTATAATATCCTGAATCATTGTAGATAACAGGAGAATAGGGGCGGAGACAATCAGGGATATCCAAAATCGAACACGAAAATCCCTGATCATCATTTGGTGATTAGATGTATACCCTTCATGGTGTTTCGAGTGTTGTTTATCCATGCTGAGTTATATTAAATCTTTTTTTCGTTCTTCAAATTCTTTTTTATCAATTTCTCCCTTTGCATACCGTTCTTTGAGTATGTCTAAAGCTGTTTTATTGTCTTTATATTCAGCTCTTTTTTGTTTACCGGCAGATCTTAACACCACCAGTATAATAATTAAAAGGACAATGATCCCTATGATCCATCCCCATCCCATGCCTAAGCCGTGACATCCAAATTCATGCATTATAATTAAATTTATTGGTTAAACATCCTGTTTCGCATCATACAATTTTCATTCATGCATTGCATTATCATTTCTTCAATGTCCTCTTTTTGTTGATCTGATAATATATTGAGCATCTTATTAGCTGTTTCATAAGCTGCTAATTTCATATCAATTTTAATTTTTGAACATTCTTCCATATGTGTCTTTATTTCTTCTGCATCTGCATTTTGATCTAATAAATTTTTCATTTTAATCCTTTGTTTCGTGAGTTGTGCTTTGCTGTCAAGCCTCTCTTTCTGGTAAGCTACCTGCATATTCACTATTTTCTCCACCTGATTGTCATTTAAATTCAGTTGTGCAGCCATATTAGGCAAACATTGAACTATCATCATATACGTTTTCATTGGCATGTTTCGATGCATCATCTGTTTATGCATCGGGCATACCGAAGGCCCTTGTCTCTGCATCATTCCCTGTCCCTGCATGTGATGCATTCTTCCTTTTCGTGACATGCCCTCGCGTTGTCCGTAAGCATATGATCCTGTTAAAAACAGGATACCTGTTAAATAAATCATTAATGTTTTCATGATGTTCCTCCTTTTTTAAATTGTTAAAACTCAATATAAACAAATTTTGTTCCAAAAGAAACAATAAAAAAACCATAACCCCGAAGGGGTGAAATGATTATAAGGGAAAGAAAGGTATAAAGGATATAGAGGTATAGAG
>CAYFQI010000255.1:0-2816 GCA_964345135.1 uncultured Bacteroidales bacterium | reverse complement strand
GTTTTTATCAAAAATCACCTTGATCTTATATTTTGCAGGATGTAAATAATCAAATACAATACTTCCTTTTTCATCAAGGTATTTTTCACTGTATATTGTTTTTTCTCCAGGATCCATTAATTGAATAATTAATGGAATTTTAATGGTATCTGCTAATAATTTTATTGAGCCATAATGATCTTCTGCATACGTGGAAAACTGGTATTCCAGAGTGTCTGTAGTAAATTCATAGATATCAATGAATGCACCGGGATCTATTTTCAGTGTATACTCTTTCTCACCTTCAAAGGGATAAGAAAGGATATATTCCCTGTCCTTCATACATGTATCCTGCTCATGAATTTCATGCCTTTGTAAAATCCGGTATTGAAGCGGGACAAGCACTGTATCCTGAATGCTATACAAACAAATATATGAAGTATCTTGTTCAGCAACAGGATGTTCTGTTTTGATAAAAATGTTCCTGTTCAGGTCAAAGTCGGATCCGTCTTTTACATTTAATGTTATATCAAGGGTTTTCTCGGTGGACTGTTCCTTTTTCTTTGATTTATCTGGAATGCCATGGGAAAATAATAATGTATCATTGTACAAAATATCATTCCCTACAGAGTCTTTTTTCATGTAGTTTGCAGAAATGGTGATATTTTGACGATTACTCACCATTGTATCAGTAATCCAATAAATTATTGTATCATTAAACAGGTTCGTTTCTTTTATATACCAGTCTGTACTGTCAATATCACCCGGTTCTACAAGGTTTATATAATATGCCCCGGTAACAGGTTGATTAAATACCAGTGTAAGCCTGTACGGTTTTGTTCTTGAATAATCTTTTAAAAACTGTGTCACGGGCGGTAGTTCTTCAAATAAATACATATTCACAGGGGTGGCCTTTTGTTGGAATATTCTATTATAAAGACTGTCATAAGATATACTGTCGTCCAGTATCCACTTATTTGTATCAACTGAAATGTCTAATGAGTCTTTAAAATTTTTCTGCAGGCTAGATGAGTCATTCGCAGTAATATTTGTCATTGCAGTATCATTTATTGCTAAACGCTTATTTAGAGATGTATCATTTAGTAAGGTATCGCGTTGCAGCGTATCGTCTATTGTCGTGTCGTGATAAACAGGGGGGTAATAATAATTTTTGTTCAAAATAAATACTGAATCAGAAAAAGCTATTTCCTCATTTGGAAGATCATAAATAAAATTATTATTGATATCATTTAAAACGAATAATTGAAATGTATCATTTTTAACATGTGTAATTTCAAAATAACCTTCTTTATTTGTCCTTCCAACATAAGCAGGTGTATCAATGTAAAAGGCAGAATCTTTTAAAATCTCGTGAAGCATCACACGGCATACATCCCCGGGGGGGCGGTTATCAAAAGCATACAAAACCCGTCCAAATAAAGCAAGAGAGTCAATATGAGATCCGGTGCTAAAAACATATTTGAAATTCTTCAATAGATTTGTCTCCCGAAAGTCCACTATTGCTTCTCCAAAATCAAGAGTATAAGTAACATTTTCTTTTAGCTGTTCATTAAATTTTACCCTGATGCTCTTTCCCATGTTGATTATATCGGGCTGTTCCTTCATCGGGGGAGATACCAATAGTTCCTGGTTTATATTTCTTAATTCAATAAATTCGTCAAAATATATATTTATCTCATTTTCTTTAAAATGAGTTGAATAATTTACCGGTTCGCTTGCAAGAACCCTGGGAGGCGTTTGGTCTTTAGGCCCGCCACCTGGATGTCCGACTTTAGCGCATTGAAATAATAATAAAGAGACGAATACAACCGAAAAATAAATTATAATCTTATTTAAGCTCAAGGTTTAGACGGTTTAATTTTTTATATTTGCAATATCGCAAACTTACAAATTTAGCCTATAATATTAAAGCAAATATGCTATATTCTTTAAATTATAATTTAATTACGTATGATTCTTCAATATATTGTATGGGATGTTAAGCCACAAATCATTGAACTGGGAAATTTTGAAATTCGCTGGTATGGATTATTTTTTGCAATATCTTTTTTGCTTGGCTACTACATCGTTTCAAAGATGTTCAACAAAGAAAATATTTCCATGGAATTACTGGACAAACTGACCTTCAATATGATCCTGGGGACAGTCATTGGTGCCCGTTTGGGTCATTGTTTATTCTATCAGCCCGAATTCTATTTAACATATCCATGGAAGATTTTATTCATATGGGAAGGCGGACTTGCCAGTCATGGCGCAGGAATAGGGATACTTACCAGTTTATACCTTTTTTCCAGGAATCATCAAAAACCATATCTTTGGATTCTTGACAGGATTGTAGTGGTAGTGGCTTTAGCAGGTTTTTTTATCAGGATGGGTAATTTAATGAATTCGGAAATCTATGGCCATGCCACGAATCTTCCCTGGGGATTTATATTCGTACGAAATAATGAAATGGTTCCTAAACACCCCACTCAAATATATGAAGCACTGTCTTACCTCATCATTTTTTTCTTACTTCTTTACATATATTACAAAGACCATGGCAAACCCAGGCAGGGTTTATTATTTGGATTATTTCTTATTCTCGTGTTCACGGCAAGATTCTTCATCGAATTTATGAAACAGGTACAAGTTCCTTTTGAACTCAACATTCCTTTAAACATGGGACAATGGCTAAGTATTCCTTTTATTATTACAGGAATCATTATATTAATTCGATCTTTGAATATTCAGAAAACAAGCTAAAAATCGGTCGTGTATAAAATGATGAACCAAATCATGAAAAAATTTTGTCACATACCAGATGATTATTAACA
>CAYFQI010000254.1:0-2855 GCA_964345135.1 uncultured Bacteroidales bacterium | reverse complement strand
TTTAAGTTTTTAAGTTTCTAAGTTTCTAAGTTAATTGAGTTAATTGGGTTAATTGAGTTAAATTGGGTTTATCTGTTTTTTTTTATCCGGTAGCTCAGCGTAGAAGTACCTTTTATAATCATGTGCATCCGATTTAAATACGGGATAAATAGTGTGTCAAAGAATTTGTCATGGCTCGGTTCATGTTATCAATTTAGATAAGATCTATGATTGTTTTGATATAGCTTGAAATATTATCACATTAGCTCGTGATTTTTAACCTGACGGCCATACCCTATACCCCTATACCTTTTTTTATCATGTACGTTTCATAAATTTTGAAATCATTTTATTTTGTAATATATTTGTAAATTATCTCAGTTTTTTTGTATTTCACTTACAAAAATTTTAAATCTATAAAATATGTTTGAACGAGCAATTATGGCAGTCATAATCCTGTTCATGTTGTTTATTAATCCTTCATGTGGTCATGGCCAGGAGGAAGTACACGTGATTCCTTCTGAAAATGATTCACTTAAATTTAAAGATCGGAAGCCTTATGCAGCAGGGAAGTTTTATCCCCAACACCCGGATAAATTAAAATTCATGTTATCCAATTTATTCTCAAAAGCAGAAGATAAACAAACAGATAATGCATTGGCAATTATAGTGCCTCATGCAGGATATGTGTTTTCCGGTACTGTTGCAGCTTCAGGTATTAACCAGATCAATAAAGACCAGGAATATGAACACGTTTTTATCATTGGATCAAGTCATACCCTGGCATTTAATGGTGCTTCGATATATAATCAGGGGCATTATATAACACCGCTGGGGAACGTCCGGGTAGACATATCTACAGCTACTGAATTGATTAATAATCATGATTGTTTTATCTTTGAGCCCCGGGCACATCATGAAGAACATGGCATTGAAGTAATCCTTCCTTTTTTACAGTATGCCATGAAAAAAGATGTGAATATTGTTCCTGTTCTTATCGGTTCCTATTCACCAGGGATAAGTGAACAAATAGGAAACGCATTGAAGCCTTATTTTAACAAGCACAATTTATTTATTATTAGTTCTGATTTTTCTCATTATCCCTCTTATGCAACTGCTAAAAAAGTAGATAAAGAGACAGCAGACGCAATATTGAAAAATGATCCCCGGGAATTGATCAAAACCACCCGTGGTCATAAGCATGAAAATATTCCACAATTAAGTACAAGCATGTGTGGGTGGACTTCAGCGTTGTCTGTTTTATTCATTACACGAGAAATGGATGATATAGATATCAGTGTCATTGATTATCAAAATTCGGGTGACAGCCGGGCCGGGAATAAAGACCGGGTAGTTGGCTATTATTCAATTGTATTTTCATCAAATTCTAAAAATAAAATAAGTATGGAACATTTTGATTTGACCAAAGATGAAAAAGAAAAATTACTTCAAATTGCACGAGAGAGTATCATTCATTACCTGGATGGACAAATAATACCTGATATTGATCCGTCTCATCTTCCACTTGCATTGAAAGAAGATTACGGGGCATTTGTTACCTTGCATAAACATGGTAAGCTAAGGGGGTGTATTGGCCGGTTTAATGTAGACGGGCCTTTATATAAAACCATTCAGCAAATTGCTGTTTCCGCCGCCACGAAAGACCCCCGGTTCAGTGCAGTCACGACCCCCGAGATTGAAGAGATTGATATTGAAATATCTGTCTTGTCTCCCATGAAAAAAATTAAGTCTATTAATGAATTTGAATTGGGTAGACACGGGATATATATCAAAAAGGGTTCGCAATCGGGTACATTCCTCCCCCAGGTGGCTGAAACAACAGGGTGGACTAAAGAGGAATTTATAGGGCATTGCGCCCGCGATAAAGCGGGTATTGGTTGGGACGGTTGGAAAGATGAAGATGCTGAAGTCTTGATTTATGAAGCCAGGATATTTAGCGAGAAGGATATGGGTGAATAATTAGAAGTGTTTGTCCATAAAGTCAAGTGTTTGGATCATAACCGAGCTTACTCCGGCGAAGTTAATGTTCGATAACAAGGTTTGCGAAGCCTCAAAATGCGCAATTTTGTAGCAAGCGGGATAAAAATAGTGTAAAACACTTTGTTTTTTTAATTTTTTAATATATTTGAAACACTATTATATGTAATTATATGATGGTATTGTACGGTCACATTAGCTGTAAATGAGTGCATTTGAAGTAGTTTGTCAGATAAATTGTTAAAAAATGCTATGTTGAAAAAAATGACACTGAACCTGTATTTTCAACATCTAAAAACCAGCATTTTTAAAAATTTTTCTGCAGTTTTTTTTTGACCATTTTTTCCTTGTGTACCGTGCATTATTTGTCGGTTTACTAACTTCAGAACAGCACGAAACATGTGAGTGACGAGGCGGAGCCATGTACCTGTGCAAAGAGATTTAGAAGGTGGATTTGAAGTAAGATATTGTATTGAATACTATGTTCAGTTTAAAGCAATTTGAAAACCGCATTTAGTATTATGGAAATTCTCCGGGTGTATAAGTTATATCATAAAGAAAAATACTGCATAGCTTTGCAATATGCTTACCAGGCAGGGAATGCCATTGACAAAAAGGTGCGGGCACTGCCCGGGAGAAAATACAGCAGTACGAGGAAATGCTGGTATATCCCTTACCGGGATGACTATAAAACATATCTTGCAAAAGAATTTGCTGCTTTTGATGAGCTGTCCATAGTTTTTCCTCCAGATCATGAGGATGTACCGGCAAAAGCACAAAACAGCACAGAAAGCATACCAGCGATCAAATCTTATTTGCTGATAGATAAAAATAAGCAGAAATATTTTTTAAAACATGATTATCACCCTGCACTTTTT
>CAYFQI010000253.1:0-2860 GCA_964345135.1 uncultured Bacteroidales bacterium | reverse complement strand
ATACTTGACTCACTTGATTTAAATTTGATTAAATGAATTATTGTGTACTAAGATGTATTTATTTTTTTGCTGATTTTGTATTCATATGTATATACAATTTCAACGATCTTTTTTTATGATGTTTAAATAAAAAACATTATGATTTATTAACGCAAAGCTAATTGAAATTAAAATAAAAACAAAAAAAATGAGTAATTATTGCTCTACTATTTTCAATTTTGCAAATTTCAGGAGTAATTGTTTTTGTCCGTTGGAGTTGAAAAACACGGTTGCCTTTTTATTGGGCATTTCCCCTTCAATATTGATTACTTTTCCTTTTCCAAAGCGGATATGTTCAACCAGCATCCCTGTCTGGATGTTTTGCGGATCATCATGATCTAATGTTCCGGTAGCTGTTTGTGAGTGATGTTGTTTGTCTTCATGCCGGATGTCTTTGATGTTTTTGAGCTTTTTATTCATTGTACTTACCGGATTTCCGGTATATGACGGTTTGTTATCATTGGTCTTTTTGTTCACAACCGGTTGGCTAATGTCATCAGCTCCCGTCAATTCAGGCAAATCAATATATTGATTATCTATTTCATACAAAAATCTGCTGGGTTTGCAATGGACATGGTCACCCCATTTATAACGTTCATTTGTATATGAGATAATGATTTTTTCTTTGGCTCTGGTAAGGGCGACATAAAACAGGCGCCTTTCTTCTTCTAAGTCTTTTACTGAAAATGCAGATCTTTTAGAAGGAAATAGTTCTTCTTCCAGGCCGACAATAAATATATTATCAAATTCTAACCCTTTTGAAGCATGGATTGTCATGAGTGATACTCTTTCCTGATCCGGTTCATTATTCGTGTCTTCATGGATGAGTAATGATACATTTTCAAGATACCAGCTGATCGTAACTAATTCATCTTGTTCTTTATGGTGCTCTGAAAAATCCTGTATACTGTTGAGTAATTCCTGTATGTTTTCAGATTTGGAAAGATTTTCAGGATT
Organism: uncultured Bacteroidales bacterium; assembly: GCA_964345135.1. GTDB lineage: Bacteria > Bacteroidota > Bacteroidia > Bacteroidales > JBBRXJ01 > CAYMKE01. The sequence continues at coordinate 1,864 of CAYFQI010000253.1, read as the reverse complement.
TTTTTCGGGCGACAGGTCATTTAATATTCCTGTTTTCTCAACGACTTCTTTTGCCAGTGCAAATGCATTCGTTTGCTGTTCTTTGTCTGAGAAATGGGTAATTAATTCATGAAATTGCTGAACTTTTTTAAATTCTTTACATTCGGCAGATGCTTCCCACAGGCTTATGTTTTGTTTATTGCCAAATTGTTCGATTTTATCAAGGGTTACTTTTCCTATTCCCCGTGCCGGATAATTAATAACCCGTTTAAATGCCTCATCGTCTTTGTTATTTGTGATAAGGCGGAAATATGCGATAATGTCTTTTATCTCTTTGCGTTGATAGAATGATAAGCTTCCGTAGATTTTATATGGAATGTTGAATTTCCTGAATATTTCTTCAAACACCCTTGATTGTGCGTTTGTCCGGTAAAGAATGGCCGTATCCTTATAATTCATAGATTCAGCATCTATTGATTTGGTAATGCGATATGCCTCATCCCGGTCAGATACTGCATTGACGACTTGTATTTTGCTTCCGTCTCCTTTTTTAGACCATACTTTTTTGTTGATTTTTTGACTGTTTTTGGCAATCACACTATTTGCTGCATTAACAATATTGCATGTGGAACGATAATTTCGTTCAAGTTTAAACGTTTTGCACCCTGTAAAGTCATTTTTGAAATTTAAAATATTTTCAATTTTCGCTCCTCTGAAAGCATAAATACTTTGTGCATCATCCCCTACAACGCAAATATTACGGTGGTTTTTAGCCAATTTATGAATGATCATGTATTGGGATAAATTGGTGTCCTGAAACTCGTCCACCAGTATATATTGATAAGACTCCTGATAATACTTCAATATTTCGGGAAAATCCCTGAACAGAATGTTAAGATTCAATAACAGGTCATCAAAATCCATGGCATCTGCCTTTTTACAGCGCATAAAATATAGTTTATAAATATCGGCAATGCGTGGTTTTTTTGACTGTCGGTCTTGTTCCTGTATTTGGCTGTTGCTGAAATAAGCCCCGGGGGTTACAAGGTGATTTTTTGCATATGATATTCTTGAATGTATTTGTGCAGGTTTATATGCACTGTCATCTAAATTAAGGTCTTTTATAATAGCCTTTACCAGGCTTTTGGAATCAGAGGCATCATAGATTGTGAAATTTGGAGTATATCCCAGCTTCTCGCCTTCTTTTCTTAATACACGTGCAAAAACTGAATGGAATGTACCCATTGAGAGCTTATATGCTAATGAAGGGGTGAGCAGTTGCGCCACCCGTTCTTTCATCTCACTGGCTGCTTTATTCGTGAAGGTCAACGCCAAAATTGACCTGGGATCAATGCCTTTATTCAGCAGATAAGCAATCCTGTATGTTAGTACTTTGGTTTTTCCTGATCCGGCTCCTGCTATGACAAGATTGGGCCCGTCAGTAGAACAAACAGCATCTTTCTGGGCTTCGTTTAATTCTTTTAAATAGTTCTCCAAATTGTTCCCGCTTAGTTATTATTAAAATCTGTATGTTATTTGGAATAACAAAACGTAAACAAAAGTAATATTTGTGATATGTTTTATTGACGTTTTCACTCAATATTTATTAACAATTATTCTTGATAATTATTTTTTGGATATTGAATAGTATCTGTCTATGAAGTCGAGTGTCTGGTTCATAAAGGCGAAATTTTTTTAAGATACGTATCTGTTCATAATGTTCCGGTTGTAAGGTTTGGTGGTGGACTTCCCGGAACATGTTGAGTTTACCTGAGTAAATGAGCAATTTCCTTGAAGGGCGTAACGCAGCAAATGGGACGTTATGGACAGATTGCGCCAAGCGAATCTCGTGAAAAGGGGATTAGGATTTGTTCTTTGAAACTTT
>CAYFQI010000252.1:0-2941 GCA_964345135.1 uncultured Bacteroidales bacterium | reverse complement strand
GGATCGTTAGGACAAGGGCTGAGTGGAGGTATTGGGCTGGCAAAAGCAATGAAAATTGATAAAATAAACCGTCATGTTCACGTGCTGATGGGAGATGGAGAAATGGCGGAAGGTAGTATATGGGAAGCAATTAACCTTGCACCACATTTACAAGTGGACAACCTGATTGGCATTATTGATGTAAACAGGCTGGCTCAAAGTGGCCCTGCAATATATGAATGGGATACACGAGCCTATGAAAAACGTATTTCTGTTTTTGGATGGCATACAGAGGTGATTGATGGCCATGATATTGAGCAAATTATACAAGCAATAGAAAATGCAAAAAATGAAAAGCGGCCCTCGATGATCATAGCTAAAACTGTAAAAGGTAAAGGCGTGAGTTTTCTTGAAGATGTTGAAGGAAGGCATGGCAAACCTGTTACTGCAGAAGAGTTACAGCAAGCTCAAAAGGAACTTGAAAAAACAATCAAAGAAATTGAGATAACACCTTCCAACCAACAAAAATTATCACCCAAGCTGAAGTTGAAACCTGTACAGGTAAACATTGCAACAGATTATTCAATAAATGACAACGTGGCTACACGAAACGCTTACGGGGCAGCGCTGGAAAAAATCATGAAACAAGATACCGATGTTATTGTATTGGATGGTGATGTTAAAAATTCTACCCGTACCAAGTCCATATTTAGTGATTATCCTGACAAAGCCATTGAATGTTATATTGCCGAGCAAAATATGATTGGCATAGCAGCAGGGTTGCAGGCAAGGGGCAAAAAACCTCATGCAGCTACATTTGCTGCATTTATGACACGAGCCCATGATCAGATCAGGATGGCTGCTTATTCTTATGCTAACATTAAATTATCAGGTTCTCATACCGGAGTATCAATTGGACAAGACGGGCCTTCTCAAATGGGGCTTGAAGACATGGCAATGATGCGGAGCATTTACAACAGTATTGTTCTTTCTCCGGCTGATGCCGTGTCAACAGAAAAATTAACCGCTCGAATGCATGCCCGGGAAGGTATTTCTTATATTCGTACAATACGTGGTGCCACACCGGTTATTTATAAAAATAATGAAGAATTTGTAATTGGTGGAAGTAAAGTGCTTCAAACCAACGAAACAAATCAAATTGCCATTTTGGCTACAGGTATCACGGTATCCGAAGCTTTAAAGGCATCAGTTATATTAAAAGAAAAAGGGATCAATTCAATCATTATGGATATTTATTCTATAAAACCCATTGACAAAGATGGTATTTTAAAAGCCACGCGAAACACCCGTGTAGTATTAACTGTAGAAGACCATTACCCGGAAGGGGGGCTCGGTGAAGCGGTTGCCTCTTCTATTGGTCAGGAGCGGGATGTTCACGTGAAAGGGGTTGATAAATTGCCGCGTTCAGGTAAGCCGGATGAATTAATGGCAGATCAGGGAATTGATGCAGATGGCATCGTGGATCATGCCCTGCAATTAATACAAAAATAATGCACTGAGCCTGATTCCTCCCCTGTCAATTAATATCTCGGAAGATCCGGTCCTGTAAAGGTAATTCAGGCTATGATTATACCATGGAGTAAAGACGATGCTGATATTTTTATTGATCCGGTAACCAATAGCAATCTCGGCATTTAAAGTATAATTAGGAGATATAAATTTATTTGATGGTATTTCTGTTAATTGTATTGAATCCTGATCAGGTTCTATAAAATAAAATGTATTACTTAACAGGTACGAGATATTGATGCCTGTCCTGAAATAGAAAGAAAAATTTTCATGATCAAACATGTATCCTATTCGAACGGGGATACTTAAATACGTGAAAATATTTTGTTTCTCGATGTTGTTCATACTTTCCAAAACATTCACGACTTCTTTTTCCATGTTGCCATTTTCATACTTAATAATAGTATCTCTTGTGTATGTCTTGTTACAACAGCATACATTGTCCTGATATCGCTCAATATATCCTCCCAGGCCTAAAATAAATTGATTTACACGGAGATATTGAACCGTGCCAATGGAAAAACCATTTAGAAAACTTGAGTTCTTTTTGCAGTCGTTTAATGTATGGGTGATTTTGATAGGCATGACTGATGAAAGATAAAGCTCTCCTGTCATTTCCATTTCTATATAATCGTAATTCACTTCCTGAACGGTTACTTTTTGATTAATGTAAACTGGTTTATCTTCAATAACAACAGTATCTTTAGGTTGGTTTGCTTCCTGGCAATCAGAAGCGGCAGGTGAAAAAATAAAAACAATAAAAGCAAAGAAAGAATTATTAAAAAATCTCTTTGTTTTTATCGTTTTTTCCATTTAAATCTAAGTTTATCGCGTTGTATTATATTGGTATCTCGTTGTATAACAGTATCTTGTCTGAGTTTTAATACCGTCTCTCTTGGTTTTTTAACAAATTTTAATTCTTTTGAATTAATGGTGTTAATCAGTGAATCGATTTTTTTCTGTTTGGTCAGACGTATACTGTCTTCGTTTCGCGGGCAAAAATAAGATTTTTTATCTAATGAATCACTGTTTACTATACTTGTTTTTTTATTTTTTTCAGTATTATCTTTTGAAACGTTTTGTATACCTGGTTTCCTATGGTCTGCATGTTTCTTTTTAGTACCCGTTTTTTTGTCGGATGGGGCAAATTGATCATGGTTTTCCTGGTGTTTGTTTTCAACGCGTTTTATTTCTTCATGGAATAAATGATGGTTTTTTTCCTGCTGTTTTTTCATGGTATCATTTTTAATACAATATTCTTTAACAGGTTCTTCTTCTTTTTTTAAATGATCAGAATCATACATATGATACCCTAGAAATCCCGCGCCAATAATTCCTGCAGTCAAATAAAATATATTAAACTGAAAAGGATTGAACCCAAAAAAGTTTTTCATTCCAATTTTGCCCTGGATATTTTTCCATTCAGCACCAC
>CAYFQI010000251.1:0-2950 GCA_964345135.1 uncultured Bacteroidales bacterium | reverse complement strand
TTATATTATAGAATATTAATCGGTATTATTCATTATATTTGTTTTTTGAAAGAAATGAGTTTTTGGAAGTGCCCTTAATAGAAGTCTTTTAAACAATATTTTTGGATCATAATTATTATAGTACCGGATACACCTTTATGAAAATTGCAGTCAATACACGTTTACTTATTAAAGATAAATTAGAAGGCATTGGATGGTTTACATTCGAGGTATTAAAAAGAATCACACGGCGTCATCCTGAACATGAATTTATTTTTTTGTTTGACCGGAAATATGATGAGGAATTTATTTTTTCCTCGAACATTCAACCTCGAATAGTGAATCCACCGGCACGTCATGCTTTTTTATTTTATGTATGGTTTGAGATGATGCTCCCGGGCGTGTTAAAAAAGATAAGAGCAGACATGTTTTTGTCACCTGACGGCTATTTGTCTTTGAACTCACCAATCCCGTCACTGCCTGTTATACATGACCTGAATTTTGAACATTATCCTGAAAACATACCGTTTTTTGCCCGAAAACATTATCAGTATTTTTTTTCAAAATATGCGTGCGCAGCAACACGAGTTGCTACCGTGTCGGAGTACACAAAACAAGATATCGTGAATACCTATCAAGTCCCGAAAGAGAAAATTCATGTAGTGTATAATGGTGCACATGAAGGATATAAACCATTGAAGAAAGATACGATTGAAGAAACCCGGGAAAAATATACCAATGGTTGTCCTTATTACATATATATTGGATCATTGCATCCCAGGAAAAACATTCATCGTATGATGAAAGCATTTGATTTATTTAAACAATCGGTCAACTCCAATATCAAATTGGTAATTGCAGGAGAAAAGATGTGGGGGCAATATGATATTGAGAAATTATATCAATCATTACACTTTAAGGATGATATTCTATTCATGGGAAGATGCAACGTAGACGAATTGCATGCATTACTGGGGAGTGCTTTATCTCTGGTATTCGTGTCGTATTTCGAAGGATTTGGCATCCCGGCTCTTGAATCAATGTATTGTGAGGTGCCGGTCATTGCATCAAACGTGACCTCAATCCCTGAAATTTGTGGTGATGCCGCTCTTTATGCAGACCCTTATTCGGTTGATTCCATTAAAGACGCAATGATTAAAATGAGTGGCAATAGCCAGCTCAGGAATGATCTTATTAAAAAATCAAAAGCCCGGAGAAACGAGTTTAGCTGGGATATAACATCTGAGCGCATGTGGAATATCATGGAAGAGGTATTAAATGGTGTTAGTCTATAAATTCAGCTAACCCCGATACAGTTATTCTTTCTTACGGGGCAGGGCTTCGTCACGCTTGCCCCAAAATTGCTGATTTACACCAGTAAACCGACCGTTTTGAGCTTTGCAAGCCTCGTGATCGAACATGATATTTCAAAGCACTCGAAAATTTATACGTCATGGCCTTTTTACAACTAAAAAAATATTACAGGGAAAATGTTGTTGAAGCAGGATGCGATGAAGCGGGCAGGGGATGTATCGCCGGGCCTGTTTATGCTGCTGCCGTCATTTTTCCAAAAGAAATTGATATTCCCGAATTGAATGATTCCAAACAATTATCTGAAAAGAAACGATATCAATTGAGAGAGATAATCCAGGAAAAAGCCCTGCACTGGTCAGTCGCATGGGTTGACAACCAGCGGATTGATCAGGTTAATATTTTAAATGCAGCGTATGAAGCAATGCATAAAGCATTTGACCGGCTGACAGTTTGTCCTGATCATTTGATCATTGATGGAAACCGTTTTAAACCTTATAAAAATATCCCTCATACCTGCATTGTAAAAGGAGATTCGAAATACCTGTCCATTGCAGCAGCATCCGTGTTGGCCAAAACTTACAGGGATGATTACATGCTTGATTTACATGAACAATACGTGATGTATGACTGGGATAAAAATAAAGGGTATGCAACATATAAGCACCGGTTATCTGTATTACAAAACGGTATATCACCATATCACCGCAGGTCGTTTAACCTGGATGCCATACAACTTAAGCTCGATTTTTAGAATCGCAGAAATCCTTCTGGTTTTTTACACGAGGGTTTGGTAGCGAGCGTTATAGTCTTTAATCACCTGTTCTATAAATTCTGCCGGAATGTCTTCCGTGCGGATTCCCATTTTTTGTTCAAACGCATTTTTTAATTTAACAATTAATTTTGATGATGTACCGGTGTATTCATTTTTTTTTAAAAAATCAAGTGTTTCTTTTGCAGTATGTATGTCATCAGCAGACAAATAAGTCACTTCAGGATATTTTATTTTGTAATTTTCCGGTATCTCGGTGTAAATTGACTCCCCGTAAAATTTATTTTTCATCCTGATGACCGAGGTATTGGCTGCTAAATCTCCAACACGTTTGCCTTTTCCATTCGTGATAATAGTGATCACTGCTATTCCACCAAATAAAAATGTAACATCAACGATCCTGAAAATCCATCGTAAAAAATATGAAATAAACCCGGGCCTGCTTCCGTCGGAGTTCATCACTTTGATTTTCATGGTTTTTTTACCCAGGCTTTGCCCTTCCATGAACACTTCGAAAAGAAGGTGATATAAAATGACCGGGAGAAAAATAATAAACCAGTAGATGTACCCGGTATTGTTGGAAATTCCTGAAATTAAAAGCATCATCACTACATATGCGCTCATGAATAAAAAATCAAGAAAAGTAGCAACGATTCGTTCTCCAACGCTCGCAACAGGATGTTCAATTTGAACATTTTGTGCGCTTGTAATTGATAAATTTTCCATTTTTTTGAAATAGATATAATAATTTAAATAAGTATTTCTTATTTTAGGCTCATATTAGAAATAAAAATATCATTTGGTTAATGAAAGAAATCGTTTTTATTCATAAAAATAAAAAAAAGTGGGAACAATTTGAACAAGTTCTTCAACAAGGATATAAAATAA
>CAYFQI010000250.1:0-3140 GCA_964345135.1 uncultured Bacteroidales bacterium | reverse complement strand
GATTGTATTAAACGTATTTAGTGCAATAGCACTTAATTAAAAAAATGATTTTGTCCTCTATGTTGATTTATCTAATTTCTTTACACGATGAATATTGCGGACATTCAAAACAATGTCAATTCATGATATATTAGAACCCTAATATTCTCGGGAGCCAGAGTGATAATTCAGGAATATATGTCACTAACAATAACACGAATATCATTGCTGCCCACATTGGAAGTAAGGAACGTATCACTTTTGTTATACCGATTTTACTAATACTACATCCGACAAATAAGACCGTTCCAACCGGTGGAGTACATAACCCTACACTCAGGTTTAATACCATAATGATACCAAAATGGACAGGATCGACACCAATATTGGAAACGACTGGTAAAAACAATGGGGTAAACACCAAAACAGCAGGAGTTAAATCCATAAAAATCCCCACAACAAGTAATAAAAGATTAATAACCAGCAATATTACAAATTTATTACTGCTTAAATTCAACAACCCTTCAGATACATTTTGGGGTATATTTTGAAACGACATAACCCAGGAAAGTCCTATAGAAGCACCTACAAGTAATAACACGATACAGGATACACTTACAGACCGAAGCAATATCTGGGGCATGTCTTTCATTTTTATTTCACCATATATCAATGAAAGCCCAAATGCATATACAACTGCTATGGCGGCAGCTTCGGTTGCTGTAAACATCCCGATAATGATGCCCCCGATTACTACAATGATCATTCCTAAGCTAGGAAGTGCACTTAAAAACTTTAAGACCCCTGTTCCAAATCCTACCTTTTCAGCACGTGGATAATTTCTTCGGTATGCAATGGTTGCAGCCACAGCAATGATTCCAAGTCCTGTAAGGATTCCGGGTATATATCCGGCAATAAATAAAGCACCAATTGATAATCCACCAGCTGCAAGCGAATAAACAATCAGCACATTACTCGGTGGTATACTCAACCCTGTTGTGGCAGAAGTCACGTTAACTGCTGTATTGTATGATCTGTCATATCCTTCTTTTTCCATGGTGGGATTCATAAAACTGCCAATTGCAGAAGCAGATGCAGCAGCTGAACCAGAAATGGCACCAAACAACATATTTGCCAGTACATTTACAAATGCAAGCCCTCCTGGTAGCCTGCCAACTAGTACTTTGGCAAAGTCTATAAGTCTTATGGCAATGCCTCCCTTATTCATTAGCTGGCCGGCCAAAATAAAAAACGGAATGGCAAGAAGGGCAAAACTATCCAATCCGGTAGACATTCGTTGAGCAATTGTTGTAAAAGAAGATAATATATCAATATTGACCAATAAAGTCAATGTTGCTGAAATAGCAATACTATATGCAATGGGTACACCTATGGCAAATAAGATGAAAAAACTTGTCACTAATATAATAATTCCTAATAATTCCATATTCTAAATAATTTTAAAATTAATCCCTTCTTGTACTTTCTTTAATGTCTTCAGGCAATCCATATATCATCTCATGCGCTGCATAAAATATAATTAAAAGGCCGCTTATCGGGAGGCAGAGATACACGATGCCCATTGGTATCTGCATTGTTGCAGATACCTGTCCCATTTGGAAAACAATATACACCAACCGTATTCCTCCTATTACTAAAACAAAAAAAGAAAACATGATAATCAACAGATTGATCAGGTGATCCAATTTTCTTTTTTTATCTTCTCCTTTTTTTTCAACCCATTGAGGAAACAACTCAATGGCTATATGCTCTTTTTTACCTGTTGCATAAGCAGAACCTAATAACCCGATCCAGATAAGCAAAAAGCTAGCTAATTCAACAGAAAAAGAACTTGGAGATTCTAATAGATACCTTGATACTACATTCCAGACAACATCTATAACAAGTGCTGTCATTACAACAATTACCAAAAGCTCTATAAAACGATCAATTATTCTTCTTGCTTTCATACACTTATTCTTTATTTTTCAAATCTATGCTTGTTTTATTATACATGTTTTTATCCTGCGGAATTTTCTTTTATAAGTTATAAATATAGGAGTTAAAAGTTTAAAATTCACGAGCCATCCGTTACTTTTATTCCTATTTTCCGAGTTATGAATTAATTACTATCAATCCTCGTGGAATCAACTTTAAAATTACGAATGCGTTCAGCCAATTCATATACCTTTGGATTGTTTTTTTGAAAATAATCATAAACCGGTTGTACAATTTCTCTAAATGGCTCCTTATCAGGATAAATAACTTTTACACCTGCTTTTTTGACTTCTTCCAATGATTTTTTTTCTGATTCTTCCCAATAAATAATTTGTTTTTTCCATGATTCTTCAGCCGCCCTGGATACCCATTTTTTTTCTATATCACTAAGTTTATTCCATGTATGCATACTGATTAACAATACATCCGGGATTACTGTATGTTGATCAAGGGAATAATATTTACAGACTTCATAGTGATGTGATAAATAAAATGTTGGTGTATTATTTTCTGCCCCTTCAACAACACCGTTTTGAAGTGCTGTATAGAGTTCACCATAAGCTATAGGTGTTGGGGATCCTCCCATTGCATTAATTAATTTAACGGATGTTATGCTTTTCATGACCCTTATTTTCATCCCTTCTAGATCTAATGGTTTACGAATAGGTTTGTCAACAGTATAAAAACTTCTGCTTCCGGCATCATAAAAACACAGTCCTCTTAGCCAATAATCTGTTCCGGAATGCAAAATTTCTTTTCCAATTTTGCTGGATAATACCTGTATTTTATGTTCATCATTTCTAAATAAATAGGGCATCCCCAATGCTCTGTACTCGGACACGAAACCCTCCATAACAGCAGCCGAAACTTTTGTAATATCAAGACTCCCAATTTGTAGCATTTCAAGGCATTGGCGTTCTGTACCTAATTGTTCACTCGGATATATTTTTATATTGAGTTTGTCTCCTGATAATTCCTTCACCCGTTTCGCCATATATACCATCCCTTTGTGAACAGGATGTGAAATATCAAGGCCATGGGCTAACCGCAATACTTTGGCATCATTAAGTGGTTTGTTTTTACATCCCTGTAAACAAGATGCAATCATGAATAATATAATAAAATAATACTTGAAACGTGACCCTTTTCTCATTTTGAAAACG
>CAYFQI010000249.1:0-3153 GCA_964345135.1 uncultured Bacteroidales bacterium | reverse complement strand
GATAAAAGATTTAAAATTGTAAAAAAAATGCTTGGTTAATTAAGGTTAAAACAGAGATAACAGGAATAATATGTCCCAGTGTATTTGTTGAGACAAATATGGCTTTTGATTCAGAATGTTCTATCCTGAAGAGAATTTCTTCAGGAAACAATTTAATTGACAACGGAACGGCAATACACCCTGTTTTTAAAATGCCATATTCGCTAATAACCCAATCTGTGCGGCCTTCAGATAAAATGGCTATTTTATCCTCTTGTTGAAATTTGTAATTCAATAATCCCGATGCAATCATATCTGATGCTTCGTTAACCTGTTGATAAGTGCTTGGGGTCCAACCATCTTCTGTTTTTTCACACAGGTATGTCGATTCAGGGTATTTTTCAATGGCTTGTTTCAGTAAATTAATAACTGTCCGTCTCATGATAAAGGGTAATAAATTAATAATTTTAATTGCTTAAAAATAAACATTTTCTGGAAAAAATAGATGAACCAAACCATGACAAAATTGTGTGACACGCCGGGCGATTATCGGGAGTTTACTTAAATAGCATAAATTCAATTTGTTAGGGGAATCGGGAGTTTTATTTTACCATTAAAATGGAAAAAATCAAAAAGGAAACTATATTAAAGAATCCTATTAGTTGGTCATAAAGAAATTGCCGAAGAAGGACCGGGACACGTTGTGAATTGGGGACAATATTTTTCTAGCTTAACCCCTTATAGCTAAAGTCGAGTTTCTGTTTTGCCCGAATCTTGAGATGGGAGCGGTCTATGCTCAACCGAGGCGTGGAATCCGGAATTTGTAAACAATTGCCGGGGGTGAGGTCATTATTCCTTTTTTGGGGTTTCACCAGCCATTACGAACCGCAGGTCACTATATGTATATTCGTCGCCCAGTTTGCTTTTGATGGGAGATAGCTGGGTTGTTTCCAGGCGCCTGGCGACTTCTTTAATGGCATATATTTTTTCCTTGTCCACGAATTTATGTACATCCAATAATCCTTCTCCAACATAATAAGCCAGGTGGCCTTCAATGGTTGAATGAGCCAGAGAACGTTCAAGGGCAATTTCTTCTATGGTTTTGCCTTCTTTATATAAATTGAAACTGATCTCCTTGGTATTCACCTTATTCTTTGTTTCTTTCTTTTTGCTTTTCTTCTTATTTGATGAGCGTTCAACCTGTTTTTCTTCCATCATTTGATATCGGTCATCATAAATACCTGTTTTCCGGATCGTTTCTCTGGATATTTCTGTATTATCTAATGCTGCAATAATCAATGCTTCAGCTTTGTAAATAGACTGGAGCTGGCTAAAAAACAAGCGTTCTACATCCCGCAGCTCGGTAATATATTTTTTTATTCCCGAATGTTCTTTTACCTCGTTAATATGATCGAATATTCGTTTGGAAAAGTCTTTCAATCGAGGCTCAAAATAATCTTTTGCTGCCCTGACTCTCTCCCGCAATTTAATTAATTCATTGGTGTCTTTGTAACCTGCTAACTGTTGTAATTGCTTTAAAAACTTATCTGCTACTGATTTCAATGAAATAACATCCTGCTGAAGATTCACGGCCCATTGCTTATAAAGTTGTTTGGCCGAGCGTTTTTCATCTTTATTATAACTGCTCACGTGGTAATTGTATTGATTGATTAAAGCATTAAAATTAAATGCATAAAGAGTAGTGTTTTGAATGAATTTTTTTGATTCTTCGGTATATACTTCTGTTAATGCAGACGGTTTTTTTTTATTTTGTGAAAACAGGTGGATTTCTTTGTCTGCTTCAAGATTATTGTAAGGAATAGATGCATTTAGTATCAACCCGTCAAGGCCTGTAAGCCGGGAGAGGGCAACATATATTTGTCCGGGTGCAAAAGCCTGGGATACATCAATAATGGCTTTATCAAATGTCAATCCCTGGCTTTTATGAATGGTAACAGCCCATGCCAATTTAATTGGGTAATGCTGAAATGTACCGGTAATACTCTCGTTGATCTCGTTGGTCTCTTTGTTTAAAGAAAACTTTTTATTTTCCCAGGTATATCGCTCAACTTCTATGGGCGGATTTCCATCATTGAAATCCACTTCAATAGAATTATTATCCAACGCTGAAACAGTCCCAATTTTCCCATTGAAATACCGTTGTTCGCCCGAGTAATCATTTTTAATGAACATTACCTGTGCTCCTTCCCGGAGCTCAAGCGTGTATTCAACCGGGTAAAGATATTCTTTGAAATCTTTATCAACAATGGCATCATAAAAAAAGGATTTGCCTTTTAGTTTCTTCAATTCTGAGCGGTTGATGTTATCCACCTTTCTGTTGTGCGTGGTTAAATAAATATATCCTTCATCTTTTTTCGGTTTAAATGAAGGATTATGGTGTTTGTTAAGGATTGCAATATCATCATCTTTTATACAATTTTCACGTAAATTATTTAATATTGAGATAAACGTGGGGTCTGACTGCCTGAATATTTTATCCAGCTCAATATATACGGGGGTATTATTTTTTAATACTTTGGCTTCAAAGAAATACATGGACGAGTAGAATTGGCCGAGGTATTCTTTTTCATCCCGTTTGACAACCGGGGGCAATTGGAGTAAGTCACCAATGAATAATATCTGTGTTCCGCCAAAGGGTGTTTCCCGCCGTCTTTTAATAGATCGTAACACAACATCAATAGCATCAAGAATGTCGGCCCTCAGCATGCTTACTTCATCAATGATCAATAGCTCCATTTCTTTGATCATCTGCCGTTTTTGTTTATTGATTTGCATCGAAGAGGTTAGTGTTTTGGGTGTATTGATCTGGATGGGAATACTATCTTCACGGAATGTAATATTTTCAGGGATAAAAGTTCCAAAAGGTAATTGAAACAACGAATGCAGGGTAACACCTCCTGCATTAATGGCTGCAATCCCCGTTGGAGCCGCAATGACCCCTTTTTTATGTGTTTGATGAATAATGTTTTTTAAAAATGTTGTCTTCCCTGTACCGGCTTTCCCTGTGAGAAAAATATTGCAATTAGTCCCATTGATAAAACCTGCTGCTATTTCAGAAGGTGTTTTGAGATGTTGTTTTTCCATTGTTTTTATTTGTTATAACTAATAAGTATAATTCCTGAAACAAAAAAACAAAAAAATTATACATTTTAC
>CAYFQI010000248.1:0-3275 GCA_964345135.1 uncultured Bacteroidales bacterium | reverse complement strand
AATATGGAATTGGTAAGGAAATTGATGAATGGTTACATAAAGGATGTTTGGTAATAGTCAACGGCTCAAGAGAATATTTGCCTGTTGCTATAAAAAAATATCCGGGGATGAAAATTATTTTGATCGAAACATCACTTAAAACAGCAAAAAAAAGAATCATAGAACGTAAGAGAGATTCTCAAAAAGAATTGAACAAACGCTTAAAAAGAGCTATGGAGTTTCCTCTGCAACATTATCCAGAAATTTATAAAATAGATAATAATGGAGACATTCAACATTGTGTGCAAACTTTTTGTAACTATTTAATCCAAAAAATTTAAAACACAGAATGCTAATTTTTAGGTTTTTACAAATACAGTTAATAACTATTAAAAAATGTTAATAAGTCAGGATGTATTGATATGGTTTGATAAATCAAGTATTCATATCTTGCATACAATTTTTAATTTAAAAAATTTTTAAAGCTGAAAATACATGGATACAAAGGAGGTAGTTACCCAAAACAAAAAACGTGTCAAAGAACACGAAAACACTGAAAACAATACAGTTAAGAGCCAACCCAAGACAAAGCTTTATACATATGACGAAGCATTTGAGTGTTCGCTTCAATATTTTAATGGCGATGAATTAGCTGCCAGGGTATTTATTAATAAATATGCCTTAAAAGATTCAGATGGCAAATTATATGAAGCCACACCTGATGATATGCACAGGCGTTTAGCTAAAGAAATTGCCAGAATAGAGAAAAATTATCCTAACCCAATTGAAGAAGAAAAAATATTAGAATTACTAAAAGGCTTTAAATATATTGTGCCGCAAGGAGGCCCGATGAGTGGCATTGGCAACAAAAAACAAATTGCCTCATTATCAAATTGTTTTGTAATAGGCAATAAAGGGAAAGCAGACTCATACGGTGGCATTATGAAGATTGACCAGGAGCAGGTACAACTAATGAAACGCAGGGGAGGTGTGGGACATGATTTATCACACATTCGTCCCAAAGGAATGCCGGTCTTGAATAGTGCATTGACCTCTACTGGTGTTGTACCGTTTATGGAAAGATATTCCAATTCCACAAGGGAGGTAGCCCAGGATGGAAGAAGAGGTGCACTCATCCTTACAATATCAATCAAACACCCTGATGCAGAAGGTTTTATTGATGCGAAATTAAGTGAAGGAAAAGTTACCGGTGCCAATGTTTCGGTAAAAATTGACAATGAATTTATGGATTCAGTTGTCAATAATAAAACATATGTACAACAATATCCCATTGATGCTGAAAAACCCATGTATACAAAAGAAGTAAATGCAAGAAAATTATGGGAAAAAATATATAAAAATGCCTGGAAATCCGCCGAACCCGGGATTTTATTTTGGGATACAGTAACCAGTGAGTCCATCCCGGACAGTTATAAAAAATACGGATTTGAAACCACGGCCACCAACCCTTGTGGAGAAATTCCATTATGCCCCTACGACAGCTGCCGATTATTAGCCATCAACCTGTATAGTTATGTAGAACAGCCATTCACATCCAAAGCTAAATTTAATTTTGACCTGTTTAAAAAACATGTAAGCTATGCACAGCGGATCATGGATGATATAATTGACCTTGAGTTGGAAAAAATAGATAATATCCTTGAAAAAATAACCAGCGACCCGGAAGATGAGGAAATCAAAAGAGTGGAGCGTAAATTATGGGAAAAAATAAAAATTAAAGCTTTAGAAGGTCGTAGAACAGGAATTGGAATCACCGGCGAAGGAGATATGCTGGCCGGATTGAATCTACGGTATGGTGAAGAAAATGCCATTGATTTTTCAGAAGAAGTCCAATCAACACTGGCACTGCAAGCATATCGCTCTTCCGTTGGCCTTGCAAAAGAAAGAGGCAGCTTCGAAATATATGATCCTCAACTCGAAAAAAATAATCCGTTTATTAACCGGTTAAAAGAACAAGATGAAGCGCTTTATAATGATATGACAAAGCATGGAAGAAGAAATATTGCTTTACTCACCATAGCACCCACAGGTACAACCAGTCTGATGACACAAACCACATCAGGAATCGAACCCATTTTTTCACCGGTGTATAAACGAAGAAGAAAGGTAAATCCCAATGATCCGAATGTAAATGCTGTATTTACCGATGAAGTAGGAGATACATGGGAAGAATACAATGTATTTCATCACAAATTTGTTGACTGGCTTAAAATCAATGAATATAATATTGAAGAAGTCAAAAAATGTGACGACTCGGCCATTGATGAATTAGTTAAACAATCTCCTTATTATCAAGCTACTTCTCAAACAGTTAACTGGGTTAATAAAGTAAAAATGCAGGGGCGGATTCAGCAATGGGTAGATCATTCAATCAGTGTTACCATTAACCTGCCCAAAGATGCATCTGAAGAACTTGTAGGTGAACTGTATGTTACAGCATGGAAAAGCGGTTGTAAAGGTGTAACGGTTTACCGGGAAGGTTCCAGGTCTGGTGTATTGATTTCCGGTAAAAAAGAAAAACAAAATCTGAATGAGCAAACTCTGAAACCCAAAAAACGTCCTACTGTACTTGATGCAGAAATCATCAGGTTTAAAAATAATCAAGAAGAATGGATTGCATTTGTAGGTCTTAACAATGGACTCCCCTATGAAATATTTACCGGAATTGCAGACGAAGAAATGTTTCCAATACCCAAATCCATAAAAAAAGGAAAAATCTTTAAAGTAAAAGAAAATGAAAATGCAAGGTATGATTTTCAATATACTGATAAATATGGATACAAAAATACATTGGGAGGACTTTCTCATGTATTTAATAAAGAATATTGGAATTATGCTAAAATGATATCTTTTGTATTACGCTATGGCATGCCCTTACCTGACGTGGTAAATATTGTAACATCGCTTCACCTGGATAATGAAGTAATAAATAATTGGATCAATGGGGTATCAAGAGCATTAAAAAAATATATTCCGGACGGGACAAAAGCAAAAACAGGAAGCAAATGCAACGAATGTGATTCTGAAAACCTGGTTTACCAGGAAGGATGCCTGTTCTGTAAAAACTGTGGCTTTTCCAAATGCGGATAGCAAGACACAACCAGACAACTTATTTTGCATACAACAACACAAAACAGGTTCTGCGAACAAACAGGAAAATATGCTCATTTTCCTGTTTGTTCGCAGATAAACCAGCCCGGGATATTATCGATGGTTAATCTTAAGGGGACTTCTAATAATTATTTCGCATCAAAATTTTCAGAGTTTTTCATAGA
>CAYFQI010000247.1:0-3301 GCA_964345135.1 uncultured Bacteroidales bacterium | reverse complement strand
CTCAATCAACTCAATCAACTCAATCAACTTAGAAACTTAGAAACTTAAAAACTTAAAAACTTAAAAACTTAGAAACTTAGAAAAATAAACATATGAATGAAAACATCATTCACAAAACTAGCAGTTGATCATTATCAGTTCACCATCGTGATATTCATCATGCTTTTGGTCATGGGGTTATCATCATATTTTTCGATGCCCCGTACAGAAGACCCGCCAATCCAGGTGCCCGGTACAAGCATTGTCGTCATTTATCCCGGAACAGACCCCGTTGATCTTGAAGAACTGGTGGCAGACCACATAGAAGAGGCTGTGAATGAACTTGAGAATATTAAACGTGTGAACACGACCATCAAAAACGGGATCGTGTCCATTGCTGTAGAATTTAATTTCGGCACGGATGCAGATGAGAAATTTGATGAAGTAGTACAACAAGTCGGCAATATTAAAAATCAACTACCCAGTGACATATACAGCATTGATATAAACCAGTGGAAAACCACGGATGTAAATATGCTACAGCTTGCATTTGTTTCAGATAGTCTATCTTATAGCCAATTAGAAGATTATGCCGATCAGCTTAAAACAAATATTGAACGTGCCAGTGGAATCAAAAAAGTACTCCTATTTGCCATTCCTGATCAGGAGGTCAGGGTATCACTGAACATTGAAAAAATGGCTCATATGAACGTCTCTATCAACCAGATATACAAGGCAATACAAAGCAATAATGCCAATATTCCGGGCGGATATTTAAACATCGGGAACAAAAGTTTTAGCATAAAAACCAGTGGTTCGTATCAAAACCTCGAAGAAATAAGAAATACAGTGGTCTCTTCATATCAAGGAAGGAACATCTATTTACACCACATTGCTGAAGTAGGGTTTGATTATGAGGATATTAATTATTACGCACGTTATAATGGCAAAAGAGCCATTTATCTTACTGTTCAGCAAAAGGAAGGCAGAAATATATTCCATGTTTGGGATGGAATGCAAGAAATGATTGAAAGATATAAAAAAGAATTGCCCGAAGATGTTACACTGGAAACTGTATTCAATCAAACCAAAAGTGTAGATGATCGCATCAACGGGTTCATTGGTAACCTGATACAGGGAATCATCCTGGTTGGAATATTCATTTTTTTATCTCTTGGTTATCGCGAATCCGTTATGGTGATTATCGCTATCCCGCTTTCTATTCTGATGGGACTCGGATTTATAGATTTTGTCGGGTTTGGGCTTCAACAAATTTCCATCGCTGGTTTGGTGATCGCACTCGGGTTGCTCGTTGACAATTCCATCGTAATCGTAGAAAACATTGAAAGGTTTATCCGGAACGGGCACACCCGGAAAGACGCTGCTGTTAAAGCCACTTCTCAACTTGCATGGCCTATTGTAAGTGCTACAGTGACTACCTTGCTGGCATTCATACCCATCATCATGATGCCTGACAAAGCTGGAATATTTATTAAAAGCCTGCCGGTAACGGTCGTCTTTACACTACTCTCTTCATTGCTGATTGCACTTTCTCTTACCCCATACCTTTCAAGCATTTTTTTAAAAAAGAATGCGATAACCCAACAGCAAAAAAATCTAAAAACACGACTACAAAGGTTCATCTCCGGGCCTTACCGTAAAACATTATCCATTGCACTAAAAAACAGAGGTAAAACATTATTTATTGCATTGTCCGGTTTGGGTATTTCATTATTTATCTTTTTCAATTATGTTGGCGTCAGCTATTTCCCAAAATCAGAAAAACCACAATTATTAATCCGCATTACCACGCCGGAAAGCATGAATATAGACATGACCAATGCTGTAGCCCGGGATGTGGAAAAAGTGCTGGATACCATAGATTTTATCACCCATTATGCTTCAAATGTAGGAAGGGGTAACCCCAGGATTTATTATAATATTTTTCCGCAAAAACATGATAAAAACTATGCTGAACTATTCATACATCTTAAAGAATATGATAAATGGAAGTTTGATGAATTGGTAAATCAACTGCGAAATACATTTGACAACTACCCTGGAGCAAAGATCAAGGTTAAAGTATTGGAACAAGGCCCGCCCATCAGTGCACCACTTGAAATAATAATCACAGGTAAAAACATTGATGTATTACGTGAAATAGCCGGTGATATCGAAACAATGATGGAAGAAACCAATGGAACACTTAATATAAGCAATGATTTAAGCAAAGCAGGAACGGATATATATGTAGACATCAACAAAGACAAAGCAAGCATGCTGGGCGTTCCGATATCTTCAATTGACCAAACGGTAAGAACCTGCATCAATGGATCCGATATATCTAAATACCGTGACCAAAAAGGAAAGGAATATGATATTGTGTTGCGACTTCCTTTTAAAGAACGTATTAAATTTCATGATTTTGACAAGATATATGTGAA
This sequence comes from uncultured Bacteroidales bacterium, assembly GCA_964345135.1. Classification (GTDB taxonomy): domain Bacteria; phylum Bacteroidota; class Bacteroidia; order Bacteroidales; family JBBRXJ01; genus CAYMKE01. The sequence continues at coordinate 878 of CAYFQI010000247.1, read as the reverse complement.
ATCATTATCCGGCCGGATGATTCCGTTCAGGCAACTGGTGAACATTACATTCAAAAAATCCCCCGGCATTGTAACTCATTACAACATGGAACGAAGCGCCTCCTTATTGGCAGATATACAGGACAATTACACACTGGATGAAGTAGTGGCAGTCCTCGATAAAAAATTAAAAAACTATACATGGCCCAATGGATATCATTATGAATTTGCAGGAGAAATTCAAAGCAGGAAGGAGACATTTGGGGGCATGCAAACTGCCTCGCTTATTGCATTGATCGCCATATTTGCTGTATTGGTATTGCAATTTCGTTCATTCAAACAGCCATTGATCATATTTACTGCCATTCCCCTGGCATTGATTGGTTCTGTATTTGCCTTATTGATCACCGGGTATGCTTTTTCATTTACCGCTTTTATCGGGTTAATCAGCCTCATTGGCATTGTGGTAAACAATTCCATCATTTTGGTTGATTATACCAACATGCTCATGAGCGAAGGCAAAGGACTTGTGCCGTCTATTAAAGAAGCTGCTGAAACACGGTTTACCCCTATCATCCTCACCACGTTAACGACCATTGGCGGGTTGTTGCCGTTAACATTACAAGGCGGTAGTTTATGGGCACCATTGGGGTGGACAATCATTGGGGGGCTCCTTGTTTCTACTATGCTTACCTTGTTTATCGTGCCGGTGTTATATCATGTATTTAATAAGAATACAAGCAGGGAAGAAAGCTATCAAACGTAAAGCCTTATTTTTAATTCTTTAATAAAAATATTTACACGCCAATCATTCCGGTCTGCATAAAAGTAAGTTTTTTTGAATATTTTAGTACCTTAATTCTAAAATTCGTGCATTTTTTGGCAGAATATTTATTTTT
>CAYFQI010000246.1:0-3336 GCA_964345135.1 uncultured Bacteroidales bacterium | reverse complement strand
GGGAAAAATATTCAAAATCAAATGCCTGGGACGGTACATATAAAGGGAAAAAATTGCCGGTTGATTCATATCATTTTATCATTGATTTAATGGGTGATGAAGAAAATGTTATCCCAGGGCAGGTGACGATACTGAGGTAGTGAAGATGCATAAAAAAGGGTGCTGTTTTATGGCACCCTTTTATAATAAAATAAAAAAATCAGAGTTTATAAAGCGTAGTATTAAAACATTTATTTACTAATGAAAAGGATTAAGCCTGCCGGTATTTCTTTATTGTTTATATTGATTATCATGTTGGGGTGCAATAGAGATGACAAATTAAATTATTCTTCTTATGTTAATTTTCAGGTTAATCTTAATGAAGCACGTTATAGTGGATTGCAAACCTATAATAATGCAATGGTTGTTCGGGAAGATGTATATGGAGCTAATCAGACTGCATTTGGTGTGATTTTATACAGGGGGGCATCAGGAGAATTTTGGGCATTTGACAGATTGTGTGTGTACCATGATGATAATTCATGTGCCGTGGAGTTAACTTCTGATCCTTCAATTGCCGAGTGTCCGTGCTGTGAGACAAGATATATATTGTCCTCAGAAGGAGACCCTATCAGTGGCCCTTCTGAAACACCGTTATTGCAATATAATACATCTTTAAGCGGACAAACCCTATATGTAAGGGGTGAATATTAACGACATTCTCAATACCAACTGAACACTCAAATTACTTTTACGATAAATGTAATTTCAATTATGTTCAGGATATTGGTAATGCATGGTATTCTATTGACTTACTACTTTCATGAAGAGAACAATTTAATTATATGTTCCTTGTCTTTGTGAAGTTGTGTTTTTAAATCATCAACGGAGTTGAATTTTTTTTCATCACGAATTTTTTCAATTAAACATACCCTGATTTCCCTGTTGTAAATATTTTTATTAAAATCGAAGATATTTACCTCAATAGAGATATCTTCTTTTTGATGTTTATGTATTGTAGGCTGTATACCTATATTCAACATGCCTTTGTAAGTTTTTCCATTAATTAATATTTCAGATGCGTATACCCCGGTTTTTGGAATTAGTTTATACGGTTCTTCAATATGAATATTTGCAGTTGGGAAACCTATTTGCTGGCCTATTTTTTTTCCTTCATTCACATTACCTGTTAAGAAATAAGAGTATCCGAGATATTCATTTGCTTTTTTGATATTTCCGGATAAAAGGGCTCTTCTTATTTTGGTAGAGCTTATTTTTGTTTTTTCTATGGATGAGAGAGAAATTTTTTCTACAATGAAATGATGTTCCTCTGCATAAGTTTTCCAAGTATCAAAGTTTCCATCCCTGTCTTTGCCAAATTGATGATCCGGACCTATAATTAAATGTTTAATATTAATACATGAATGAATGCTATCAATAAATTGAATGGATGTAATTTTAGAAAAATTTTCATTAAAAGGAATGATCACTAAATGATCAATGTTTTCTTTTTCAAGTAGTTCTTTTTTTTCTTCAAGGGTATTTAATAGTTTCAGGTCATATTCTTCATGATCTACAACCCATCTTGGATGAGGCCAAAAGGTAATCACGACTGTTTCGCCATTTTGTTCACTAGCAGCTTGTTTAAGTTTCTCCAGTATCCTTACATGTCCTTTGTGCAGGCCATCAAAAGTACCTATTGTGACAACTGGATGTTGTATGTTTAACCGGTTTGTACAACTATGGATAAGCAAAATATATATTTTTAAAACGCAAAATAAATAAAAAATCCTTTGAAGACATCAATAATTAGCTAAAGAAACCATACAAAAAAAAGAAATATAAATTTTTCTTATGTGTTTTGTTCATTTTAATAAATAGAATTAAATTTACTTTGGAATTTTAATTTTAAAATTATGAACAGGATTGAGAAAGATACACTCGGGGAAATAGCCGTACCAGCTGAAAAATATTGGGGAGCACAGACTCAGCGTTCTTTAAATCTCTTTAAAATCGGTAATCACCCCATGCCTGCAGAAGTAATTAAATCGTATGCACTGATAAAAAAAGCAGCAGCTCAGGCAAATGCCCATTCAGGGGTGTTAAAAAAAGAGAAAGCAAATTTAATTTCACAGGTATGTGACGAACTAATGCAGGGACAACTTGACAAACATTTCCCCTTGCCTGTCTGGCAAACCGGATCAGGAACGCATACAAATATGAATGTAAATGAGGTAATAGCAAACAGGGCAAAAGTGATCATGGGAATGAATATCGAAGATAAACCTGGCCCGTTGCATCCCAATGATGATGTGAATAAATCACAATCCACAAATGATACGTTTCCAACTGCAATGTATATTGCTGCTTATAAGATGATTTCAGGGAATACAATGCCCGGGTTAAATGATTTATATATGGCAGTTAAAAATAAATCCGAAGAGTTTAAGAATATTATTAAAACAGGACGTACCCATTGCATGGATGCGGTTCCATTAACATTGGGGCAGGAGTTTTCAGGGTATGTTGCGCAGGTTGAACAGGGCATAGGACAATTGAAACAAGGAATGGCTTTATTGCTTGAATTACCGGTTGGTGGAACTGCCGTGGGAACAGGACTGAATGCACCCAAAGGATTTTCTGAGTTTGTTGTGAATATGATTGCAAGTGAAACAGGTTATTCGTTTAAACAGGCAAATAATAAATTTAAATCCATTGCTTCACATGATGAAATCATTTTAGTTTCGTCGGCACTTAAAAATCTCGCATGCAGTATAATGAAGATTTGCAATGATTTAAGAATATTGGTATCCGGGCCGCGTTGCGGTATCGCAGAAATTAATATCCCGGCCAATGAACCAGGCTCTTCAATCATGCCTGGAAAAGTAAATCCTACACAAATAGAAGCTGCTTCGATGGTGTGCGCTCAAATAATTGGCAATGACCAGGCAATTTCAGTTTCAGGATTGCATGGGCATTTGGACCTGAATGTGTTTAAACCCGTGATGATTTATAATCTATTGGAATCTGCTCAATTGCTCGGAGATGCTTCCTGTTCATTAACAGAGCATTGTATAAAAGGTATTACTGCAAACCAGGAAATGATAAACAAGCATCTTGACAATTCTTTAATGCTTGTAACATCTTTAAATACACGTATTGGATATGAAAAGGCTGCAACAATTGCCAAAAAAGCATACGAGGAAAATAAAACACTCCGCAATTCAGCAATTGAATTGGGTTTTTTAACAGAAGAGGAATTTAATAAAATTGTTGATCCGGGAAAAATGATTTAACCTGTATAAATAATACAGGAAAAAATCGAATGATTTATACTAAATTCATAAATAAAGTGTT
>CAYFQI010000245.1:0-3443 GCA_964345135.1 uncultured Bacteroidales bacterium | reverse complement strand
TGACACACATGCGCATGATTATAAAAGGTTCTTCTACGCTGAGCTGCCGGATAAAACAAAACCAGATAAACCCAATTAACTCAATTAACTTAATCAACATACAAACATACAAACTTAGAAACTTACAAACTTAAAAACTTAGAAACTTAAAAATATAAACAGATGAAAACATTACGAATAACTTGCAGGATATTAGTGGGTGCTGTATTCATTTTTTCAGCTTTTGTAAAAGGAATTGATCCGCTCGGGTCTGAATATAAGTTCGTAGATTATTTTGTAGCGTTTGGCATGCCGAAACTAGAATTCATGGCATTCCCGCTATCATTCTTTTTAAGTATTGCAGAATTTGTAATAGGAGTTGCATTACTTTGGGGGATCAGAATGCGGTTTTTCAGCTGGGCCGTATTAGTCTTTATGGCAGGTTTCACCGTATTGACATTTATATTGGCTATATTTAACCCTGTCAGTGATTGCGGATGTTTTGGAGATGCTATTATAATGACCAATTGGGAAACATTTTTGAAAAACCTGGTGATCATGGCATTGGTAATATTTATTTTTCTTAATAAAGACAACTATCCTGTATACTACAAAGAAACAACCGAATGGGGCATTGCCGGAACATTTATAGTATTATTTTTTATCTTTTGCTGGTATAACTACAAGCACCTCCCTGTAATGGATTACCGCCCATATCATATTGGCTCATATCTTCCTGAAAAAATGACAAGGCCTGAAGATGCCCCGGAAGCTGAATATGAAACCATTTTCTACTACCAAAACAAAAACACTGGCAAAGTAAAAAAATTTGATGAAGAAAATTATCCATGGAAAGATACTGCCAATTGGGCGTTTGTAAAATATGAAAACAAACAGATATCAGAAGGGTATATTCCACCTGTTCATGATTTTAACATTACCTCACCCAAAGGGGCAGATATTGTAGACAACATTCTGGCAGATAAAAATTATTCATTTTTATTAGTCTCATATGATTTGACAGGCGGATCAGCAGAAGGTTATAAAAAATCAAAAGACATCATCAAATTATGCAACCAATCCTCTATATATTCATTTTATGCTTTAACATCTTCCAGTCGTAAAGAAATCAAAAAAATCAAAGAAGAATTTCAACTGAATGCCACGTTTTATACAGCAGATGAAATCACGCTGAAAACAATCATTCGCTCCAACCCGGGATTAGTGCTTTTAAAAAACGGGACAGTAGTGGGAAAATGGCATTACAATGATATCCCGACTACAAAACAAATGGATGAACATTATTTTGCAGACCTGTTAAATGAGTACCGGAACAAATACGAAAATCGTATTGCCTTCATTTTTAGCCTGGTATTAATTCTTATAATACTCACGTTTATTGAAATTAAAAGAAATATTTGCAAATAAGCACAAGATCAAAAAAGATAATTTCTATATTTGCATCCGGAAACAAATTTAAAAATCAAAATACAATATCCGTATGAGAAAAGAAATAGTAGCCGGAAACTGGAAAATGAATAAAAACCTTAAAGAAGGACTTAATTTGGCACAAAATGTTAGTTCGCTTGCTAAAAATAAAACAAATGACAGAATAGTGATCCTGTGTACACCTTTTATACATTTGGATGAAGTATCGAAAATTGTAAACAATACAACTGTATTTTTAGGTGCACAAAACTGTGCTTCAGAAGCTTCTGGTGCATATACCGGCGAAATATCAGCAGAAATGATTGCTTCTACAGGAGCCAAATACGTTATTATTGGCCACTCGGAACGCAGAACCATATTCAATGAACAAGATGACACTCTCAATAAAAAAGTAAAGCTGGCTTTAGAAAACAATCTCATTCCTATTTTCTGCATCGGAGAACTTTTGGAAGAACGGGAACAAAACATCCAGGAATCTGTTATTCGGAAACAACTGGACAACGGAATTTTTGATCTGTCAGAAAATGATTTCAACAAACTCATCATAGCTTACGAACCTGTCTGGGCAATTGGAACAGGCAAAACAGCAACACCAGAACAAGCACAGGAAATGCATAAATTTATTCGTGAACAAATCGCTGAAAAATACTCAAAAGATATTGCTGATAATACAACCATCCTGTACGGTGGAAGCTGCAAACCCTCTAATGCTGCTGAATTATTTATAAACCCGGATGTAGATGGCGGACTTATCGGTGGAGCTTCACTGAAAGCCGATGATTTTTTAGGAATCGTAAATGCATAATAAAATTTTGCCGTGTATAAATTTATAGAATTCAGCTTTAAATATGAAACCGGAACAGAAAACTTAAAAGACAGGTTAATAGCTGAATTATCAGCAATCGATTTCGATACCTTCTGGGAAACAAAAGAAGGATTAAAGGCATATGTCAGGGAAGAGAATATTGACCTTTCAAACGGTACATTTGATTTCATAAAAACAGATATATTCAACAAAATCAGTTATGAATATCAACACGTTAAAGATAAAAACTGGAACAAAGAATGGGAACAAAATTTTAAACCCATCCTGATCAACAATGAAGTCTACATAAGAGCTCCTTTTCATCATATAAATCCGGCAATCCTTCACGAAATCATTATTGAACCCAAAATGTCGTTTGGAACAGGGCATCATCTTTCCACCGTGTTGGTTCTCGAGTCAATGCTTTTAATTGATTTTAATGACAAAACCACATTAGACATGGGATGTGGAACTGGTATTTTATCAATATTAGCTTCAAAAAAAGGCAGTTCAGAAATCACGGGGATTGATAATAATGAATGGGCATTTGAAAATGCTAAAGAAAACATCAAACTGAATAATGCAAAAAATGTAACCATTTTACATGGAGATGTGGAACTGATCAAATCTCAAACCTATGATATCATCCTGGCAAATATTAATAAAAATGTTTTAATGAATGACATCCCAAGTTATGCGGATTCGCTCAATCCAAACGGAATATTAATCATGAGCGGTATACTAAACACAGATTTTAAAACCATTGACAAGGAAGCGAAAAAAAACAACCTGCGCTTAATTGAATATAAAGAAAAAGAAAACTGGACGTGCGTTACATATAAAAAATAATTTATAAAAGTCCCCTTTACACATTTTTATTAAATTTGTTCGATTAAACTACATTTTAAATTAAACTTTCCCATGATGTTTTTAATACACACATGGAGAAAATTCTTATAAGGAATCAGATGTCAGAAGTGGCTGAGTGATGTAATCATCTAAATTCTATACTTAAAAAACAAACAGATGAACCGAGCCATGACAAAAATATTAAACACACAAAAAAATGATTATTAACAACCTCATAGAAAACTGAATATCAACATTATATAATCATGTCGAGCTCCATATGATCTTTAAAAATTAAAAAACAAACAGATGAAACACGCATGATAAATCATTTAACACACTATTTATCCCGTATTTTAAT
>CAYFQI010000244.1:0-3491 GCA_964345135.1 uncultured Bacteroidales bacterium | reverse complement strand
TGTGTGTGCAAAAAATGATTATTTTTTACATGCTCGGTTCATCTGTTTATATTTTAAATTTTACAATGGTCAGATGGAGCTCGCCATGATTATATTTTATTGACTTTAAGGCGACTATCACACATGTGATAATCATACCCGTGTGTGTCCTCTTTTTTTGTCATGGCTCGGTTCATCTGTTTTTTTGCTTTATCCGGCAGCTCAGCGTAGAAGAACCTTTTATAATCATGCGCATCCCGATTAAAATACGGGATAAATAGTGTGTCAAAGAATTTGTCATGGCTCGATTCATCTGTAAAAAAAGTATCTTGCATCTTGCTTGTCATAATAGTTTTTTAAAAGAAATGAGTTTTTAGAAGTGTTCTTAAATGCTTTTTATTTGTCCGGTTCATAATAAAATCATTATATTTATACTCATTATTATTTATTCCAAGTAGATAATAATTTATTTATTGTAATGTTTTAAAGTTAAATCCTGATTCAGGATAAATTACAAAATTAGCTAAAAAAAACACAGGATATTGAATGATGGATTATAAAAACACGTTTGAACAGATGTATGAGGATATGGATCATCTCAAAGCATTGCTTAAAAAATTTCAATCTTCAGATTCTGCTGAAATACCTAAGATTGAAATAGATCTTGCTTTAGGAAAATTGAGGGATATCTATGACATGTTTTCTATGATGGGAAAGTCATTAGAATCGGGAGAAAGCGAACAAGAAAAACATGAGAAGGTTGAGGAACCGGGGAAAGCTGTTTCTGGTAAAGAAAATGACAATTCAGCAATAGAAGAACCGGGACAGGACCCAAAGAATGAAATCGAATTGGAAATTGAACAACAAGCTGCATCTGAACCTGAAGAAGAGATAGAGGCACAGGAGGATGTTCTTGCAGAAGAGGAAGAAGAACAACCAATGATAAAAAAAGAAAAACAGGTCGGGAAAATTTTTGCAGACAGATTTTCAGTTCCTGAAAATCAAATCAATGAGACAATAGGGAGGAATAAAATACAGACTGATTTATCTTCAAGGCTTCAATCCAAGCCGATCACGGATATTAATAAAGCACTGGGTGTAAATGATAAGTTTTTGTTTGCCAAAGAATTATTTAATGGCGATAAAGCCAGGTTTAAAGAAACTATTGATGTTGTAAATAATGCCAATGATTTTGATGAGGCCATAAATTATATCAATGAAAATTTTGCATGGGATATGGATAACCCTTATGCAAAGATGTTTATTGATTTGGTTAACAGGAAATATAACACTTGACAGGTATTTTTATGGATACAAATACATCTTCCAAACTATATATTGTTCCAACTCCCATTGGAAATTTTAAAGACATTACATACAGGGCGCTTGAAATTTTTCAACATGCAGATTTTATATTAGCTGAAGATACCAGGAAGACACATCATTTATTAAAACATTTTAATATTGAAAATTCGCTGCAGCCATATCATACCTTTAATGAGCATCAGCAGGTTCCCGGGTTAATTGAAGTTTTAAAAAAAGGAAAGACCATAGCACTATGTTCAAATGCTGGTACACCGGGTATTTCAGATCCAGGTTTTTTAATTGTGCGGGAGTGCATCAAAGAAAACATTTTGGTAGAAACACTGCCCGGTGCAACTGCCTTTGTGCCTGCACTCGTGGTATCAGGCCTCCCGTGTGAACGTTTTTGTTTTGAAGGATTTCTGCCTCATAAAAAAGGAAGAACCAAGCGGTTAAAAGAATTGACTACAGAAAAAAGAACAATGGTATTTTATGAATCGCCCCACCGGATTATAAAAACACTACAACAATTTATTGAATATTTTGGAAACGACCGGCAGGTAAGCATTTCAAGAGAAATTACAAAAATCCATGAAGAAACCCAAAGAGGTACTTTACAAGAACTCTGTAATATATTTGAGTTACGAAATAAAAATAAAGGAGAATTTGTATTGATCGTTGAAGGAAATAAAGGGAGTTAGAATTTTACACGGTTTATTAAATATTTACTATCCTGAATATCGTCAGTGCACTCTAAACTAACGCTTGTGGGCCCACCTGGACTCGAACCAGGGACCACCTGATTATGAGTCAGGTGCTCTAACCAACTGAGCTATGGGCCCAATGAAAATTAAATTTTATAAAGGGTGCAAAAATATAAAATTGTTTTATAATATGCAATTATTTTGGTAATTTACTTCTCCCTGGTGCTATACATAATTGCATTATTCCCGGTTTTTCCATATATTATTTTATTGATTTAGATGTCGGGCAACAATCTCTTGTGGTGTTTATCTATTGTCAGGTGTTTGGGTCATAATATTTGATAATGAGGCTCGTGAAGCTTCAAAATGCGCAGTTTACTGGTGTAAATGCGCAATTTTGGGGTCAAGCGTAACGAAGTAAGCGAAAATTATTTACAATCATTAAATAATGTTGCAATGCTTTTTTTATTAGCCTTACATATTCCTTTTTCGGTTATGAGTCCGGTTACCAAACGTGCGGGGGTAACATCAAAGGCATAATTAACACACGGGGTTGTTTCAGGGGTTAGCCTCACTATTTCAATATGATCATTAACAAATCCTTTAATAAATTTTACTTCTTCTTCATCCCGTTCTTCTATTATTATTTCATTTAACCCATCAGAAATGTTCCAGTCAATTGTTGAAGAAGGCAGCGCAACATAAAATGGAATGTTATTGTCATTAGCAGCCAGGGCTTTTAAGTAAGTGCCTATTTTATTGCATACATCTCCATTGACAGTAGTTCTGTCGCTGCCGGTGATGACAATATCTACCATTCCATGCTGCATTAGATGTCCGCCTGTATTATCACATATAACAGCGTGTGATATACCCTGTTCCGTAAGTTCAAATGCTGTCAGGCTTGCCCCTTGATTTCTTGGCCTGGTTTCATCTACCCATACATGAATGGGAATTCCTTGTTCAAATGCTTCATAAATTGGTGCTGTTGCTGTTCCATATTCCACACAGGCCAGCCAACCCGCATTGCAGTGAGTTAAAATATTAACGGGTTTTCCATTTTTCTGTTCACTGATTTTTTTAATAATATCCACTCCATATTGTCCAATACTTTTACACGATTCAATTTCCTGGGATTTGAGTTGATTTGCAATTTGCAGTGTTTTATTGATAAGCTCTTTTTTGTTTTTACTCTTTTTCGTTTTATTTAATTGAATGTCTGTAGCATATTTTAAATTGACAGCAGTTGGACGTGACGAATTTAAATAATCAGCTTTTTGTTGCATATATTGAATGATATTTGCATTTTCAGGCATGTTCAGAGCTGCCAGGTACATGCCATATGCTGCTGTCACCCCGATTAGCGGTGCACCTCTTACATGCATGTCTTTTATGGCATAAAAAATATCTTCAACAGTACATAATTCTTCTATATGAAATAAAAATGGTAATTGGCGCTGATCAATGATTAAAATCTTCGTGGTGTTCTCATGTAACCAGATGGTA
>CAYFQI010000243.1:0-3506 GCA_964345135.1 uncultured Bacteroidales bacterium | reverse complement strand
CATTCATGAATGCAGTGATTTATTGGAACATTATGGCGGGCATTTTCATGCCGCCGGATTGTCTTTGAAAGAAAGTGATGTGCCTGCTTTTCAGAAAAAATTTAAAGAACTGGCAGGCGCTCAACTGACAAATGAAATGTTGATTCCCCGCCTGGAGATTGATGCAGAAATTGAATTAGCGGAAATCACCTCTAAATTATACCGTATCCTTTGTCAATTTGAGCCTTGCGGCCCCGGTAATATGACGCCTGTTTTTTGCAGCAGGAACGTTGTTGATCGGGGGACTGCCAAACCAGTTGGTAAAAATGGAGATCATCTGAAATTAAATATATATCAAAGTGAGTGTTCCAAAGGAATTCCTGCTATTGCTTTTCAGCAGGGCCACCATTATGAGACGATAAAAAATAACCCGTGTTTTGATATTTGTTATACCATTGATCTAAATCATTTTAATGGCAGATCAATCCTTCAGTTAAATATTAAAGATATAAAAGCGGTTTAAATACATTCTCGAGCGATAGCTCTTGCCTCGTGATTGGTACTGATATAATCTTCTTTTTGAGGATGTTTTATAAAAGGTGTTTTATTCATCGTTTTTTCCAAAATTTTTGGGATATCAGTAAATTTAATTTTTTTATTGAGAAAAGCATTCACAGCAATCTCGTTTGCAGCATTAAGTATGCAGGCAGTGTTTCCCCCTTTGTTCATGGCATCATACGCCAGTTTGAGTGCAGGAAAACGTTTTGGGTCGGGTTTTTCGAAAGTTAATTTGGGAAAATCCAAAAAATTGAAACGGGGATAATCAGATTTGAGCCGCTTAGGGAATCCAAGCGCATATTGAATAGGGACTTTCATATCCGGCAGTCCCATTTGTGCTTTCATTGAGCCGTCTTCAAACTGTACCACAGAATGAATAATAGATTGTGGATGTATGATGACTTCGATTTGGGATGGGGCCAATCCAAATAGCCATTTTGCTTCTATTACTTCAAGGCCTTTGTTGACAAGTGAAGCAGAGTCAATCGTGATTTTTTTGCCCATTTCCCAGTTGGGGTGTTTTAGTGCTTCTTCCGGTGTTGCCAGTTCCAGGGAGCTTATATCGCATTGTCTGAAAGGGCCCCCTGAAGCTGTAAGATAAATTTTTTCTATCGGGTTTAATTCTTCACCTACTATGCACTGAAGGATTGCTGAATGCTCAGAATCAACCGGGTAAATATTTGTTTTGTATTGGTTTGACATCTGATTAATCAACTCACCAGCTATTACTAATGATTCTTTATTGGCAATGGCTATATCTTTTCGTGACTCTATAGCTCTTAATGTAGGAGCTAGGCCATCAAAACCCACCAATGCATTCAGAACCGTGTTTATGGTTTCCATTTCGACAATCTGTTCTATTGCTTCTTTACCGGCAAATACTTTTATACCTGTTTTTTCGAGTGCTTCACGGGTTTCTGAAAATTTATCCTCATTCGCAATGACAACAGCATTCGGGTTGAATTCTTTTGCTTGTTGGATTAACAATTCTGAATTTTTATTTGCTGTTAATACTTCAATTGCAAAACGCCCGGGATGTTGGCGTATTACTTCCAGTGACTGAACTCCTATTGAACCTGTTGAACCGAGTATGGCAATATGTTTTTTTGTTTTTCCGGGTTTTATCATAAATGTTAAAAATTAAAAATCAATATATACTTCCGGATCCACGGGATGTCCGTCATGCCATAGCTCAAAATGAAGATGGGGGCCGGTAGTAAGTTCACCCGAATTACCGACAATTGCGATAATTTCTCCGGCTTCTACATGTTCCCCGGTGTTTTTTAACAAATCTGCATTGTGTTTATAAACAGAGATCAGGTTGTGTTTATGTTGAATTTGAATAACATATCCTGTTTCTATTGTCCAGGTATTCATAATAACAATTCCGTCAAGTATTGCTTTAACAGTATTTGAACCTGCACTGACAATGTCGGTCCCGTAATGGTGGTTGTGTATGTTAAATGAATTGGTGATCATTCCTTTTAAAGGAGGGAAAAAAAGAAATTGTGAAATATCTTTTTGTTTATTGTTATTGGAAGTGACTATATTATACTTTTCTTGTTTTTCAATTTGCATCCTGAATAATGAATCTTTTCTTAGATTTTTAAATCTTGCTTTTTGGGAGTTATCACTTTTTAATAAAACATCATTTTTTGAGATTGCTTGGGGGCTTTCCCCCGAAACCAGCTTTTGAATATTGGCCAGGTATTTATTTCTTAAGCTGATCTCCTTTTTTAGAGAATCTACTGTTAATGCATTGTCAATAATTGTCCTTCTCAGATGGGCTTCTGGGTAGCCGGGGATGAGTTCTTTTAACGGGGAAAATGCAATGATAACGACAGTGATTGCAACCAAAAAAATTGCTATAAATGATGTAATAATAAACAGGTTTAAGCGGGAAAGTCTTAATTGAAAAACTTCTTTGAATGTTACATCATTGTAAATGATCAGCCGGTACTTGTCTCTTAATTTTCGTAAAAATCCTTTTTTCTTTTTTTCCATATTAATAGATGAACAGTCTCTGTTAATGATCTGTCGTATTTTTATTTCTTTTTAAATTTAGAACATGCTAAATTAATAAATTTGGAATAAATATCTATTGTATATCTTGTCTGCTAATTCCTTTTCGTTCGTTTTTGTCAAAATCACCTATTGGTTCAGTATGGATCACGATATCATATATATTTTCGATTTTATCTCTTATTTTCTGTTCAACCTGGTTTGCCAGTTCATGAGCTTTGTAAAGCGGGATGATCCCGTCAATTTCTATGTCTATAACAATCATGTAATAACCGGATATTGACCTTGACCTGACCCGGTGAGGGTTTTTCACGTGGTCTACTTCTTCCACGGCTTCAAATATTTTATCATAAACTGAAGGGTCATCAACTCCATCCATTAATTCTGTATTGGTTTCTGCAAATATTTTATAAGCACCTCTGAGTATCCAGAGTCCCACTATTAACGCAGTGATTGGGTCAGCCAACGGGAAATTTAAATAACGGGTAAAGAAAAGCCCTATTAAAACTGTGGCAGATATAAAAATGTCGTATTGCATATTTGTTGCATTGGCTTTCAGCATTGAACTTTCGTTTTTCCTGCCCGTTCGTTTCAGATATAAAGAAAGTGCGCATTTCACGATGATAGAGAATATTATTATATATATAGCTGACATTGATGGAGTGATCGGTTCTTGTTCAATGGCCAGTTTTTTTATGGAAGAAATAATAAGTTGGGCACCTGCAAAAAATATAAAAATTGATAAAACTTTAGATGCTATCAGGTCTGCTTTTTCATAACCGTATGCATATTTAGGACTTGGAGGTTTTGACATGAAGTTTGCAGTGAGTAATGTAATTACCGATATCAATACATCCATTGATGAATCTATTCCATCACCAATCACTCCAAGGCTTCCACTAATAAATCCAATGATTAATTTTAATACAGCCAATACAGCATTGCTG
>CAYFQI010000242.1:0-3568 GCA_964345135.1 uncultured Bacteroidales bacterium | reverse complement strand
ATAAACCTTAAAATTCATTAACATAAAGCAATATCAATACAATTAAAAACGACATATTGTTAAAAGTTGTTTATAAAAAATAAAAAAAAAACGTTTAAAAAAATGAAAAAAAATGATTAACATTGTTGTCTTTTTTATAAGGTATAATTTAAAATAATAAAAATATGCAGATAATAACAGGAGACAAAGCTTTTTTCCCTTCAATCGACAAAATTCCTTACGAGGGGCCTGAATCAAAAAACCCGATGTCATTCAGGTTTTATGATGAAAATAAGATAGTAGGAAACAAAACAATGAAAGAACATCTTCGTTTTGCTGTAGCATATTGGCATTCGTTTTGTAATACCATGCCCGACCCCTTTGGACCGGGAACAAGATATATGCCATGGGAGGAGAAAAAAGACCCTATAGAACGTGCGAAAGATAAAATGGATGCAGCCTTTGAATTCATAACAAAAATGGGGATTCCTTTTTATTGCTTTCATGATATAGACCTAGTAGACGAAGGTAATACGATACTCGAAACCGAAAGAAGGCTACAGGCAATTGTTGAATATGCGAAAACCAAACAAAAAGAATCGGGAGTTAAATTATTATGGGGTACTGCCAATGTATTTTCAAACCCGAGGTATATGAACGGCGCTTCTACCAATCCTGATTTTAATGTATTGACATATGCTGCTACCCAGGTAAAAAATGCTATTGACGCTACCATAACTTTAGGAGGCCAAAATTATGTTTTCTGGGGAGGACGCGAAGGTTATTTATCACTCCTCAATACAGATATCAAAAGAGAAAAAGAACATTTAGGACGTTTCCTGACAATGGCAAGGGATTATGGAAGGAAAAGCGGATTTAACGGTACTTTCCTTATCGAACCAAAGCCCATGGAGCCCACTAAACACCAGTATGATTATGATTCGGAAACCATTATTGGATTTTTGAAAGAACATGGACTGGAAAAAGATTTCAAATTAAATATAGAGGTGAACCATGCAACACTTGCAGGCCATTCCTGTGCACATGAGCTTCAAATCGCTGCAAACGCCGGAATGTTAGGTAGCATGGATGCCAATAAAGGTGATTATCAAAATGGATGGGATACAGATGAATACCCCACGAACATTAATGAAACGGTTGAACAAATGATGATCATCCTTGAAGCTGGCGGTTTCACTACCGGTGGATTAAACTTTGATGCACATTTACGTAGAAATTCAACAGACCTGGAAGACTTGTTTATCGGACACATTAATGGTATGGATACATTTGCACGCGCTTTAATGATTGCTCATGAAATCGGAGAAAAATCAGAAATACCCAAAATGAAAAAAGAACGGTATGCATCATTTGACCAGGGTGAAGGCAAAAAATTTGAAAAAGGTGCTTATACACTGGGCGATTTAAGAGAAATTGCTATTCAATCAGGCGAACCAAAACAAATTAGTGGTAAACAAGAATTATACGAGGGAATTATTAACAGATATATTTAGTGTCTGTCTATAAAATTGAGAACATTTTTCACATGATGATTCAGTAATAAAATTTAACTTACAAAACCAAAATCAATGGAACGACCAAACAAATTCTTTATTTTTTCCATAACACTAACCGCAACACTTGGCGGATTATTATTTGGATACGACACAGCAGTTATTTCAGGAGCAGTGGGTGCATTAAAAGATTTTTTCATAGTCCCTTTGTATGAAAATTATGAACTGGCAACAAAAGTCATCATTGAATACAAGGCAGCGGTTGTTATATGTATTATCATTGTTATTGCATTGATAAGCAGTTTTTTGTTAAAATTATTTGGGAAAATAAAGGGAGGAATCTTTTCGGCCATTATTTTCATTGCTTTTGGAGTCATTATTCATTGGAAATTCCTTTCAATTCCCAATGAAGTAAGTGAAAACCTTCTCAATTCCATTAATGGATTCACCATTTCAAGTGCCTTGATAGGATGCATTATCGGTAGCTCTGTCGCAGGATATATCAGTCAAACCATAGGACGTAGAAAAGGGTTAATCATTGCAGCATTACTGTTTTTAATTTCAGCTATAGGATCAGCCATCCCTGATCAGCTTAATTTTATGGGCGTAGAAGTAATTATTTCATTTATTACATTCCGTGTTATAGGCGGTATAGGTGTTGGAATAGCATCCATGCTTTCCCCTATGTATATTTCTGAAATATCGCCTGCCAATATCAGGGGTAAATTGGTTTCATGGAATCAGTTTGCTATTGTATTTGGTATGTTAGTGGTTTATTTTGTCAATTATTTTATTGCAGAAGGACAAACGGAAGCGTGGATAAATCAAACCGGATGGCGTTGGATGTTTGCATCAGAAACCATACCTGCTGCATTATTTTTGACACTGCTTATTTTTGTGCCAGAAACCCCGAGATTCCTTGTTAAAACAAATAACAATGACAAAGCGTTAAATATTCTAACCAAACTGTCAGGCCGAACAAAAGCACAACAAGTATTGGAAGAAATAAAAGAAAGTTTTAAACAAAAATCTGCTCCATGGCTTTCATTTGGTGGACTTGTTATTATAGTTGGAATTTTATTATCTGTATTTCAACAATTTGTAGGAATCAATGCAGTGCTGTATTATGCCCCTGAAATTTTCAGAAACATGGGAGCTGAAACTGACGTATCACTACTACAAACAATTATTGTAGGAAGTATTAATTTAATTTTTACGATCATTGCTATCACCACAGTTGATAAACTCGGACGTAAACCACTCATGGTGATTGGTGGCGTAGGCATGGCCATTGGCATGTTTATGCTGGGGTTTGCTTTTTATATTGCAGTAAATCCGGGGCTTTCTGCTCTTATTGCAATATTGATTTACATCGCTGCATTTGCTGTATCATGGGGGCCTGTAACCTGGGTATTGATTTCCGAAATATTTCCAAACAACATTAAAGGAGCAATGTCAATTGCTGTAGCAGCACAATGGATTGCAAACCTCATTGTTTCCTGGACATTCCCAATCATGAATGACAATACTCTTTTGAACAATATGTTCAATCATGGCTTTGCGTACTGGATATATGCAATAATGTCAATCATTGCCATCATTTTTGTCTGGAAACTTGTCCCTGAAACCAAAAGGCATACCCTGGAAGATATCGAGCATATATGGCTCAAAACCAAAAAAGATTAATCCCAGTTGTTGTGTCCATCTAAATAGGCGGTTGGTCGAATTTTACTGTTCGATATAAAGATTCGCATAATGAAACAATCATTCATTCATTCATTTACATACGTGAATGAATGAATGATTGTTTGTCCGTCGAGCATAACATAATAGCCCGTGGCTTTAAAGCCACGGGCTTTCAATATAAACACGGGGCAACGCCCTGTTGGTAACAAACCCCAACAAACAAACCTGCCATAACATAAAGTGATAAAAGCAATTTTAAACTAAATGAGAAATTTTGGGCAAGCGTAACAAAGCCTGCCCCGTAAGGAAGAATGACTGTATCGGGGTTAGCAGACATGATGGAACAAACACTAATTATACTCCATTAGAATTATTTAAAAAAATATCGG
>CAYFQI010000241.1:0-3646 GCA_964345135.1 uncultured Bacteroidales bacterium | reverse complement strand
CGCAGATGAATCCATTTTTTTTGTTTTTCGGCCCAATGTATGTTCGCTTTTGCCGGGATTGTTTTTTGTCTTTGTCCCAATAAATTTCAACCTTATAGAGGTAAATTCTGCCCTTGATTTTTTGTTCTATTGTATATGACATGGTTATTAATATTAATAACCACTAATATATATAATATTTGATTATTAATTAATTACAAATATTTATTAACATAGTTATTAACTAATTTACCGATTTTAGGATTAAACAGTGCTCTGCCATCCACTCATATTGATTTTTCGAGCGTAGCCTTTGATGAAACAAATTTCTACACGTTTATCAGTACGTTCAACCAACGCTGTAGTATCCCTCAGCGTGGAAAGAACAAGCAGGGCAGATCTAATCTACGTCAGGTAAATTATGCGCTGTTTTGCTCGAAGGAGAATCATTTGCCGCTATATTTTGATGTGTACCCGGGCAATGTACATGATTTAACGAAGTTCAAAGTAATCCTACCTGGATTTAAAGCCGCTTTCAATGGATATTTGCCTTACCTTTCCGTCTGATCATAATACACGCAATATACGGCAACGTAAATAGGATTTGTAGTGCGATATGTCCAAATGTCCCCAAACAAGATCCTCTGTACCATCACAAAGCTTTGCAGGCATCAAGTTTAATGGGTCTTTATTGACCATCAAGAAAAACATCTTTGTCCTTATGGTTGTTCTCAATAATGGTGATAACCCATTCATCACCAAAATCTAACAGCAAATTGAAAAAATCTATAGTTCAAAAATATATCATTCCCCAAAATTTACAGTAGACCAAAAAAACATACATTACTTTCTTATCACCGATACTGCATTTATCATAGGTACACCAGATAATTTATTAAATGTTATATGAATTCCTTCCTCTTTTTCAACTTTTACCCGGCATTTCATTTGAACTGCTTTCAGTTTTCCATATTCCTTTTGGAGGTTCAGGCCTGCTCTCACTACTTTGCCATTTACAACAAGGTCAAATACCGAAGTCTCTTCAATATCTTCAATTTGTTTCAAATCATTGGATAAAACCTCCAAATTTTGAGAAGTCAACAAATCCGAAAAATAAAAGGTGACATCATACACCCCGTAGGGGACATCAAATTTATACGAGTTGATATTCAACCGCTGAGTCTGAAAAAGCGGGTCGTTTTCTGTCAAAAGAATATTATCCTCAGCACCCAATAATTTGCCTACCCAATTTTCCCTTTCCAATGCCATACCACCTGTATATCCCCAGTTTCCTTTTTGATAAGGCTTGTCTGGCTGCCATAAATTTCCTTCATTATCTGTAAAATAAAATGTTGAGCCTATATTTATGTTAATGACCTCCGGGATATTGTTTGTTTCTAATTTTCTCGGATACAAAATGAAATCCACTTCCTGGAAATCCTTTATTTGGTCGGAATTTGTCTCTGCCACCACTTCAAAGATATTCTTTCCATTGATAAATGGAATGGTAAATACTTCTTTTGCTTTGGGATTATTTTTTATTCCAATTTTTTCCCCGTTGTGGTACAAAGTAATTTTATGGGCATTTGTATACACCCAAATATCTTTATCACAAAAGCCTTCGTCCATATTTTTCTGCATTCCGGCTCTCAGATCATAATCAACAGGTGCTATTTTAACCATGGGCTCATTTGATAAAACGGCCTGATAATAATAGTATGAATCTTTTGGTTTTCTAGTAACATTAACCAGTCCTTTGTTATTGATGTGGGGAACAGCATCTTTTCTGCTCTCGGAGTTAAAGTCGGCAAAGTTCCACACGGCAGATACAGCAATATGCGGGCGTTCAAGGATGGCCTGCAAATGATGTTCGTGGAACATATTTTGCCATTCAATGCTAAAATCAAACCTGCGAGGTTGCTCCGACCTTATTCGCGGATCTGCCCCTGCTCCATATTCAGTGATAAAAAGGGGTTTGTGCTTTAAGTCAACACGATGAAGGCTGTCGACATATATGTCAAACTGTTCGAAACCCTCAAAATACCAGCCATTGTATAAGTTCCAGCCCAAAATCATGGGTATTTCACAGATACCACTGGCCACCCCCACCGGAAACCTCTCAAAATTCCCTGCCATGGGGATATTCGTGTACCTGTAAGGATCCTCTTGGCGTGTAATGCCTTCAAGTATATTTGCCAATTCATTTATATCCTCAAAATAGGTTAATTCTTCTTCGGTATATTCTGAATAATCTTTAAACCCACCAGGAGGCGTAAATTGTATTTCATTCATATAAGCCCATATAATGGTGCTCGGGTGGTTATAGTTCTGTCTGATCATTTCGCGTTGCATGGTTTTGCTTACATTAAAAAAGGTATCTGACTTAACCACATTCATCAACGGGATTTCAACAGCATTCAACAAACCCAACCTGTCACATGCTTCCATCACGGCTTTATCCTGTGGATAATGCGATATTCTCACGAAATTCATGCCCATATCCTTGATTTGCTTCATATCCTGATAATGATAATCATCGGGCAGTGCATTGCCCTTCATGTAGTAATCCTGGTGCCTGCTGGTGCCTATCAGTTTGCAGTGTTTACCGTTAAGGTAAAAACCACTGTCTGCTTCAAAATGAAAATATCTAAACCCTAAAGGGCTGAATATTTCATCAAGCATTGTTCCCGATTTGTCCATAATATTCGTAACAACAGTGTATAGATAAGGATTTTCGGGCGACCAAAGGGTTAATCCTTTGATGATTTCTTTCTTATCCACTACCGTTGTTCTTTCGTTTGGTTTCATTGTAACAGTTTTCTGAAGCCTGGCAACTTCGTTTCCAACCTCATCTTTAATAATCGATTTCAAAATTATCGTTCTTTTTTTTGTCGACTCATTTACAAGTTTTGCTTTAATCTCTACTGTAGCCGTTGTATCTGTAACAGTTGGCGTAGAGACATATACCCCACTGGAGGCAAGGTCTAACACATCAAAATGCACTTGTTCGGTCATAACAAGATATACATCCCTGTAAATGCCCCCAAAAAATGAAAAATCGGATTTATACGGAGGTATATCAGGGGTATACTCGTTGTTTACTTCCACGTACACTGTATTGAGAGATTGGTTATTAGACAGATATGGCGTGATATCAAACGAAAAGGCATTGTATCCCCCTGCATGTGTTCCCACAAATTGTCCATTAACATAGAGTTTAGCAACCTGATTTGCACCTTCAAAATATAGAAATACATGTTTGTCGTTTTTTGTTTCATTCAGATAAATCTCTTTTTTATACCATCCTGTTCCTCTGTAATAGCCTGGTTTATCATCCATAACATCATTGGCATTCCATGTGTGAGGAATATTCACCGTCTCCCATAAACTGTCGGAAAGAGAAAATGCTTCCTCTTTATTCTCAATTTGCAAGGCAAATTTCCAATCATTGTTAATGGAATATTTCAACCGGCTCTTATCCGTGCTGTTTGCATTTAATGTTATCAATATTAAAGCTAAAAAAAATCCGGTTGTTTTCGATATTATTTTCATGTTTGTATGATATTAATTAATGTTTAGTAAATCCCAATAAATATATTCATTACTGTTATATATGTTCATCTTTTATTTAACATATAAAGTTCCGGAAAAAGGTCCTTTTCTTTTC
>CAYFQI010000240.1:0-3726 GCA_964345135.1 uncultured Bacteroidales bacterium | reverse complement strand
TTGTTGTTTCTCTTGTTTTTTTTCTTCTTTTATTTGATTCATATCCTTACTGTATTGCTTTTTCTTTACCATTATTTTAAAGAAATTATTCGTTCGACAAAATTAAGTAATAAATTCGTGCTTAGCAAAAGGTTTGCCATTTAAAATATACATGACAAATTGGCATTTTTATATTAAAAATGATTTGTTTTTGATTTTTATTGTTCTGATAATATATTTTTGTATAAAATTTGTTAGTGAATGCTATATGACAAACAACTATTTTATGATTGCCCTTAGTAATACAGGTTGGTCATTAATCAAGATTTTTTATGAGATATGCGGTTGGAGATATACATGGTTGTATTGAAACACTTAAGATTTTAATTGAAGAAAAAATTAATCCAACAAAAAATGATTTGCTCATTTTTCTTGGTGATTATATTGACAGGGGAAAGAATAGTAAATCCGTGTTGGATTATTTGAAACTACTGATTAAAACAGGTTATCAGGTAAAATTATTAAGAGGAAATCATGAAGAGATGTTATTGAATTCGTTTCGAAGTTATGATGATTTTATGCTTTGGTATTATAATGGAGCATCCAGTACGTTATTGAGTTTTGGAATTAATCTTTATTCAACTATTGAATGGCAAAAAATACAACAAATACCTGACGAATATATAGATTTTATAAAAAGGACGGAATATTATTATTTAATGGATGATTTTTGGTTTGTACATGCGGGGTTTAATTTTAAACATGATAATATTTTCACCGATAAACATTCTATGGTATGGATACGTGATGTTATACCGGATATGAGTGTCTTAAAAGATAAAAAAATTGTTCATGCTCACACGCCAGTGCCGCTGGAAACCATTCGTTTAACAGTTGATGACAAGGATTTTAAAACAATCAATATTGATGGGGGTTGTGTATATAATAATAAGCCAGGTTTAGGAAACCTGGTGGCTTTAAACCTGGATTCATCCGACATTATTTATACCCCAAACGTGGATTAAATGAAATGATGCTTTACACTGAATCCAACGAATCTGTTGATATTCAAGATCAATATTATTCACAATATTCTTGATATCGCTTCACTAAGTTAGCGGGCATCATGGACAAACACGAATTGGTTATTCTCCTATGATTTTAACAAGTACACGTTTTTTACGTTTTCCGTCAAATTCTCCATAAAAAATTTGCTCCCATGGTCCTAAATCCAAATTGCCATCTGTAATCGCAACGACAACTTCTCTGCCCATAATTGTTCGTTTTAGATGTGCATCACCATTGTCTTCAAATCCATCGTTATGACGATATTGCGAATGAGGTTTTTCAGGGGCGAGTTCCTCGAGCCAATGTTCGAAATCCTGGTGTAGCCCCGGTTCATCATCATTAATGAAAACACTTGCTGTAATATGCATGGCATTACAAAGCAAGAGGCCTTCCTGTACCTGGCTTTCACGAAGTGCCTGATTTACCATGGGTGTAATATTCAATAATTCTCTTCTACTTTCAATGTCGAACCATAATTCTTTTCTGTATGATTTCATTATTTATATTTTTAGTTATTTAATACAAAAAATTGTCTGGTTTATAAGGACAATAAGGGAGGTATGCGATCGGGATACGGGCATGGAAATATCTCTGGATCCCTTATTTTTCCGATATTTTTTATCATGCCCGTTCGTGTCAAAAAAAGTTTGTCATAGCCCGGTTAATTCGGTTAATAAAATTATAATGAAGCAAAGTATGATTTGAGGCTTTCTATATAATCATTCAATTGTTGTTCGACTTTGTCAAACTCTTTTTTATCTGTTAATTTCCCTTTGACACTAAAATAAAATTTGATTTTGGGTTCAGTACCCGATGGACGCATCGAGATTTTTGAACCATCTTCCAAAATAAATTGCAACACATTTGATTTCGGTAAATCTATTTTAATTGTAGAGTTGTTTCGTTTATCAATAATCATTTGTTTCAGGTAATCATATACTTTAATTACCTTTTTATCTTGAATGAATTCAGGATGTGAATTCCTGTGTTCTTGCATAATCCGGTGAATATCTTCTGCACCTTGTTTCCCTTTTTTCTTTAAAGACATTAAATATTCCTTATAAAAACCGAATTTTATATAGATATTCAATAGCTCATTAAAAAGGGAAGACTGATTATGTTTCGCATATGCTAAACTTTCGGCAAGCATTGCACAGGATATGACAGCATCTTTATCACGAACAAAATCATCTACTAAATAGCCATAACTTTCTTCTCCTCCTACTATGAATTGTTTTTTGTTTTCATTTTCACGAATGATTTTAGCAATATTTTTAAAACCGGTATACACATCAAAACATTCAACTGCATAATTATCCGCGATGTCTTTAATCATCTCTGATGTGACAATAGTTTTAACAATAAATTCATTGCCTTTTAATAAATCTTTTGATTTGTGTTGTGATAATACATAATTGATTAGTAGGGCTCCTGTTTGATTTCCGTTTAATAAGATATATTCATTTTTATGGTTTTTTACTGCTATTCCTACACGGTCACCATCAGGATCTGTTCCCATCACAATGTCAGCGTTTATTTCTTTGGCTTTTGAGAGGGCTATATCAAGAGCTGCTGTTTCTTCAGGATTTGGGGATTCGACAGTGGGAAAGTCTCCATCTGGTTTTGCTTGTTCTTCAACGATGAAAACATTTTTAAAACCTATGCGGGATAGTATTTCAGGAACCAGCTTTGTCCCGGTGCCATGAATAGGGGTGAAAACAATTTTAATGTCATTATTTTTCTGAATAATGCCGGGGTTTAAAGAAAGATTTTTGATTTTTTCAAGGTAAATATTGTCAATATCATCTCCTATTTCTTGGATTTTTTCAGGAATGGCATTAAAATTAACCTGGTTAACAGAAGTTATTTTTCTAACTTGTTCTATAATGTGTTTATCATGTGGGGGGACAATTTGACCACCATCATCCCAATATACTTTGTAGCCGTTATATTCTTTAGGATTATGCGAAGCAGTAATAACCACGCCTGCCTGACAATTTAAATGCCTGATAGCAAAAGAAAGTTCAGGAGTGGGGCGTAAATTGTCAAAAAGGAAAACATGGATATTATTTGCCGAGAAAATATTCGCAGTGTTTTCGGCAAATGTCCTGCTATTATTCCTGGAATCATATGCAATTGCAACTTTTATCTCGTTTTTGTCCGAGAATTCATTTTTTAAATAATTGCATAACCCTTGTGTTGTCATTCCAATGGTATAGCTATTTATCCTGTTGGTTCCGACTCCCATGATACCTCGTAATCCGCCTGTTCCAAATTCAAGGCTCCTGTAAAAAGCATCAATTAACTCTGATTCATCATGATCCAATAAATCTTGTACTTTTTGGCGTGTTTGTTCATCAAAATTTTCCGTGAGCCATTCACGTGCCTTTTCTTTGACAGATTTTAATAATTTTTCATCCATGTTGTCCGTGGTTAGTTTATCAAAAGACTTGTTTATGCCGCAAAAATATAAAGTTTTATTGAACTTTTCCCTGATCTTTTTCAAGAATATTTTAAAAATTATCAAATGCTCTCATGCATGATATTCTACTTCTTTAAAAAGAGGATTGTGTAAATCTTTTTCAGAGATGATGTGTTTAGTTGAAGGAATTTTCCAGTCAATATTTAATTCGGGATCATTATATAATATGCCTCTTTCAGATAGCGGGTGGTAAAAAT
>CAYFQI010000239.1:0-3821 GCA_964345135.1 uncultured Bacteroidales bacterium | reverse complement strand
CTTGCTAATTTGGACAAGCCAAAATGGAAACACATTAAATTCCCTGGAAGCATCCTGTTTGGTTTTAGCTTTTCCAAATTAGGAGATGATTTCGTTTCTGATCTCCCCGGATAATTCTTGTAGTTTCATTACCTGCTCTTCGGTAAATCCTTGATTTCCCCGGTTATCGTAGACCTCCTTAATGGGCTGCAGGTCTTTGATTACATTTTGTATGCTGTTGTTGCTGGATTGTGGCTTTAATATATTTAACAGCTTGTTTAGTGACGATTCCTGCTGCCGGATCAAATCCACTATCTTTTGGTTGTGGTATGTATTTTCAGATATGTGGGTTGTAATGTACATGGCTTCAACCCAGCTTCCTGCAACAATTAGCAGGGCCAGTTCCTCATTGCCCTGTTTATTCATGTACTTATAAGTCTCGTAGAAAGAATTGGTTAGCATATCCACCAATTGCTCCTTGTTGTTGAAATTCTCCTTAATCTTTTTCACAAATTCCGGCGAGTATGCACCCGATATCCCCAGCTCATCAACAAGTGTCCTGTTGGCATCCATGTAATCCATGATGTATTGTTTCATGTTGTAGGTGGTTGCATAACTCAGGTCAGCACTGTATACCCCCAGATTTAAAGCCTGTTTTTCTTGGGTGACATATTTATCGGCATTTTCCGCATCATTGGTAAGTGCGATGATAAAACTTGCCCCAATTTCATTCAACGTTTCCGTGATTTCAAAAGTGGAAGGAAGGGGATACACTTCTTCACTTACTGTTTCCTCTATTTCCGATTTGGTAATTTCTTCCCGCTCGGTTTGTTCCTGCTTATCTTCTTCTTTTTGAGCCTTCCTGCAACCTGAAATGTAGAAGGCTGTCGCCATTAACAAAATGGCCATTATACCAATAAAAGAATATTGTTTTAATGTCTTCATCGATAATATGTTTAGATGGTTTTACTGCAAAATTAATCAATGCCAAATTAAAGATTTTTTTATTAATTGGCCTAAGAATAGTTTACTTTTTTGAGGCCAAAACAAAAAATTATCCGAATTTTTTAGTTAAATATCCGAACAGCGCAGTTGTGAAAAATGTAAATGAGCTATAAACAACAGCAACAATTGCCATCTCTCTATTGTTCAAAAGTGTGCTTGCAACAAAAATGGCCAGTGCACTGTTCTGCAAACCTACCTCAATACTGATGGTAAAATTGTTGCGATTATCCAGGCCCAGGCTTCGGGCAAAGAAATATCCTGCCAGCATGGAACCCAAATTTAGTGCCAGAGCATAAGGCAGCAGATAGGAGTATCGGAATATTCCGGCTCCACCTTCTTTTTCTTCAAGTAATATTATAACTGCAAAGACGGAAAATAAAAGCACCGTCATAAATACCTTCATAGGTTTTTCAAGTTTCAGGGCCAGCTTCAGGTTACGGGCACGAACATAAACACCCGCAAATGTGGGCAGAAGTGTGACAAAAAATACCTTGAATATAGTCTCCCATATAGGCAGTTGAATGTCTGCTTCCTGTCCCATATAAACCAGAAGACCCAGATTTACAATAAGGGGCATGGTAATCTGTATCAGAATACTGTTCATGGCAGTCAATGAAACACATAATGCCACATTTCCTTTGAGTAGATGGTTCAGGAGGTTTGAAGCTGAACCGCCCGGACATGCAGCGATGATAATGAATCCAACTTTAATTACCGGGGGAAGATTTGTGATACTGAGGATAATGAAGGCTACGAGGGGTAGCAAAATCATCTGGGCGAATAAACCAATGAATATGGTTTTGGGAAACCGAAATACGTTGACGAAATCCTGTCTTTCCAATGACAGACCAATGCCGAACATTATGATGATCAGCACAGCCGGGAGAAAGTATGTAGATACAAAAGATGCGGCCACAGATGATTTTGTTTTACAAAATGATTAGGCTAATTTAAAAATAAAAGAACAGATATGAAATCATATGGCACGCTCTTTTGGAGAGGCAAAACAATAAAGGCTACAAAAAGTGGTACTTATTGATCAGTGAAGCGGATAACGATGGCTGCCATTTCTTTTCATCTTTAGTAGAGCAATCAATTGCCTTTGTTTTGGCGGGACTCGGTTTATCCCCGTTGACCATTGCATTGACTGCGCTGGCAAGATTTTTTTCTCTACTGCCTGTGGATTTTTATAGTTGTCAAGCGATACATAACTGTCATCAACGTTTTGAGCTTGAAATTCATAGCTTTGTCGCTTATATCATAAACTTGTGCCATCACGGAAAGCATGACAAGCAACCCCAGGAGAATAGTCATTGCTGGTTTTTTTATGGTTCATTTATTTTTGATTGCAAGGATGTTATTTATAATATTTTTTATCTTCATGATAATCCGGGAGCAATCACACAGTTTCCTCTGCAATAGGTGGGAAACATGTAATTTAAACAAATACTGCATGGGTATTTTTTCGGGCAAAAGAGAAATGTAGGGACAGAAGAATGCTCAAGGGTATAAAGAAGGCCAGAGTCAGGGAGCCATTTACTCCAATGATCATATAGGAGCCGGCGGCTGCTAAAAATACGCTTATGCTTTGGAGTATCTGTGTTTTGATATGATACACCGGTGTGATTTTGCAGGCTGCCGCTGACATCACTGCTTTTTCACTGAACGGAATGATATGCTCACCTGAAACAGCCCCTGAAATCACTGCTGCCGAAACGATGGGGATTATATCAGGTATGTTGGCGGCATGAACCATCTGAAAGGCAATAGGCATGACAATGGCCATAGAACTCCAACTGAAGCCTGTGGCCATAGTAATAATCATGGAAACAGAAAAGATTATAAAAGGAATGAATTCCGGTGATAAAAAGGAAGATACAGCGCCGGTAAGATAGTTTCCTGTTCCCAGATCAGCCGATACTGCAGATAATCCTTTGGCCAGGATGATTACCAGGCTTACTCCTGTCATCCCTTTAATACCTTTCAGAAAGTGCCTTTTCATGAGGGCTGGAGACATTACTTTATCACGCCTGAGCATCATAATGCCAAGTCCGGTCGCCAAAAGGGTAGCTAGAATTAATATCTCTAAAGATGGGGCGGCACCGATAATTTTAATCAGGCTTACCGGTTCACCGGTGTTTTTTAGTATATAAAAGCCCGATAAAAACAATGCTATCAGAGCAGAGCCTATCAGTGCGATAATGGGAGCCAGCAGATGGATTGGTCTTGCCCTGGGGTTATTCACATCTGTTGTTTCCCGGAGGTGGTATGTGGCACTGTCGGCACTATAACCGAACCACTTTCCGGTATAAGCAACTACAAAGGCCATGATAATGGCCAGGAAAGTATAAAAATGGTAGGGCAGCGACTCCAGAAAAAAAGTGGTGAAGCTTTTATGTATCCCGGCATCTCTTCCGGCTTCTGCCATAACCGAACCCTCGAAGGAAGCCCATGTGGATATAATCACAACACTGGCTATGGTAGCCACCACATCAATAATATATGCCAGTT
The DNA here is from genome assembly GCA_964345135.1 of uncultured Bacteroidales bacterium. Taxonomy (GTDB): domain Bacteria; phylum Bacteroidota; class Bacteroidia; order Bacteroidales; family JBBRXJ01; genus CAYMKE01. The sequence goes on along the minus strand of CAYFQI010000239.1, from coordinate 326 downwards.
GAGCCGGGCTTACCCTGTTCCGTATATTGATCTTCCGCATCGAAGCTCCCGTTATCAAAACGTTGGCATAGTCATCAAAAAATAAGCACATGCTTAACGCCCAGGTGCCTACTCTTGAGCGGCGCGCAGTATTCAGTTTGCCTGCCATTGCACCGGCAAATTTTGTATATGATCCGCTTCCTGCTATGATTTCCAGCATTCCCCCGATCAGAAGAACAAAAAGCACTATTTTCAGCCTCTCAATATCTCCAAAAGCAATGAGCATGTATTCAAAGCTGCCTTTCAGGAAAAGAAGCGGATGATATCCGGCCAGCACGATTGCACCC
>CAYFQI010000238.1:0-3843 GCA_964345135.1 uncultured Bacteroidales bacterium | reverse complement strand
TATTTGCATTGAACATTGAAATGCCGGGCAATACATTTTTCCTGGAAATATCTATTCAGAATGTGACAGAATGCATTTAATTAATAAAAGAATAATCTATAATTTGAAAAAAGCTGCCATACTATACGAAAGCCGTTTAGGGACAACAAAACGGTTTGCAGAAAATATCTCAGAATATTTAAAGAGCAAAAAAATCAGTGCTTCGGTATCTGCGATTGATTTTTATAATGATTCAGAAATTCATGATTCAGATGTAGTATTCCTGGGGTGTTGGACAAATGGTTTAATGCTAATGTTTCAACACCCCACGAAGAAATGGAAACAATCCTTAAACGAAACGAATGGATTCAGTGACAAAAAGGTTGTCTTGTTTACAACGTATAATATACTTACCGGTTCTATGTTCAGGAAAATGGAACAGGCACTTCAACATAAAAATGTTGCAGTCATCGGCAGGATTAAGTCAAGAAAAGGATTGTTAGATGATCAATTAAAACAGGAATTAGATGCATTGATTTCAAGCTGATAAACAATGTTTCCTATTTAATAAATGACCGGTTCAAAAGGTAATTTTGCCTGGATGTGTTCTTGTTCTAAAATGTTTTTAAGCTCGGTGTATTTTTTGTAGTGAAATCTTCCCATCTCTTTTTTTAAAAGTGTGGTTTGTGTTTTTGTCTGAAGCCCTTTTATTAGTTGTTGGAAAGGTGTTTTTCGTTTGGGGTATTCAACTATTTTATAATCTTTAATATTGGCATTATTTGCAGCAACAGTGATGGCTTTGTTTAATCCACCTATCATATCAATCAGGCCCTTGCGTTTAGCATCAATTCCAATCCATACAATGCCCCTGCTGATTTCATCAACTGCTTCTATAGTCATTTTTCTTCCTTCTGCTACACGTGTAAGAAATACATTATATGTATGAGTTATTGCCTGGTTTAGGATTTCGGTTTCTTCAGGATTCAATGGCCTCTCGATCGAAAAAATATCACTGTGCCTGTTTGTTTTGACCCTGTCAAAATGGATACCAAGATTTTCATTTAATAATTTACCGGCGTTTGGAATTATACCAAATACACCAATAGAACCCGTGATCGTGGTCGGGTCAGATAATATGGTGTCAGCAGCACATGCAATATAATATCCCCCGGAGGCCGCATAACTACCCATTGACACGATCATGGTCTTGGCCTCGGCAGTAAGTTTGACTTCGCGCCAAATGATTTCAGCGGCGAGGGCACTGCCACCACCGGAATTGACTCTCAATACAACTGCTTTAACACTCGAGTCTTTTCTTGCTGTTCTGATTGATCTGGATATTTTTTCTGCACCCATTGATTCATTATCTCCTTCACCGGGGATGATTTCACCATTGGCATAAACAACAGCTATTTTATCATTCGTGATATTTTTTTTTGTTCTATAATTTTGATAGTCAAATGGCTGGATTACAGCGACATGTTTATCGTCTGATATTCCCAAATCTTTTTTTAATTCATTGATGATTTCATCTTTGTATTTATAGCCCGTGATCATGCCTGTTGATACCAAATCTCGGGTTGGATGTATTTTAAATTCATTGGCTTTATTATTTAACACGTTGGGTGGAATATTCCTTGATTCGGAGATTTTATCCAGCATATGTCTCCATAATACATTTACATACCTGGATGTTTGTTCTTTGTTATATTCACTCATCTCGTTGCGTGTCAATGGTTCTACAGCCGATTTGTAAATGTTGCCCGGCCCTGTTACAACCTGTATATCAATGCCTAATTTGTCCAGTCCATCTTTGAGAAAAACCATTTCTGTCTGCAACCCGTTGAAAATTAAAGTCCCCTGAGGGTTCATGTATAATTTATCGGCAACAGATGCAATATAATACGCTTTTTGGGTATAGATTTCACTGTATGCCATGATAAACTTACCAGATGTTTTGAAATCAAGTAACGCATTACGGATTTCTTCAATAGTACCAAAACTGGAAGAAACCATGGTAAGATCAAGATAAATACCCTTAATATTATTATCTGTTTTTGCTTTTTCAATGGTTCTCAATAAATCGTTGAGGCCCAGATGAGGCCTGGGTGAAAAATTTTCAAAATTAAAATTTTCAAGAGGATTGTTTGATGTCCTGTCCGGGACAGGATAATTGAGTTTGAGTTTTAATACACTGTTGGGTGAAATTTGTACCTGCTTGGGTTTGGCTGATTTGAGTACAGTAGCCAAAATTCCAAACATCATAAGCGCTGCAATTCCAAATACGATTAACATTCCTGTTATTGTTGCCAGTAAATATTTTAGAAAACTTTTCATTTTTTATGTATTTATGATTTGTAATACCTTGCTTGCAAAGAAAATACCAAAGAACAACTATTCCGGGATCAATTCTATGTAATGTTCATATCTCTCGAATATTTGTTTTACATATGTAACAGGTTCGATTCCCCTGACATATCCGTATTTAACAATTTTGTCATTATAATATTCAGGATATGAAAGATTTAATACGTATTGTTCTACTGCTTCATCCCATGTATCAGATTCGGCCTTGTATTTTTTAGCAAGTTTTTGTGCATCTACCACGTGAGAGTATCCACAATTATAAGATGCCAGTGTAAATTTTATTCGTTGAATTGAATCCGGGATGTTTTCCCATCTGTTCCACATGTTTTTTAAATATTGTGTGCCAGCACGGATATTGTCTTCAGGATTTGTAATGTCTTTAACACCCAGTTCTTTTGCAGTGGAAGGCATCAATTGCATCAGCCCCTGCGCATTAGCCCAGGAATTGGCAGCGGGATTGAATTGCGATTCCTGGTATATGATGGAACTTATAAAACGCCAGTCCCAATTGATTTTTTTTGCATATTTTTTTATGATATGGTCGTATTGGCTGATCTTGCCCGTGTTTTGACTGTAAAATTCACTTTGAATACGACGTTCAAATGACCTGGGGCTTTTAAAATATTTATTGTAAATCACGTAATAGTCTACTTCTTTCTTTATGCTATTCACCCATTTATTTACTGCATTTTGTAATTCCGGTGAATTCTTTCTTATCGCCCATGCGATTCGTTGGGAAAAACTCATTTCTGTTTCCGTATCCAGTATTGGATAATAAGAAGTGCTGATTTCTGCGATGTTATTATCTGCAACTGTATATTTTATTTCACCTTCTACTACTTTTTGAATTATTTTACCTGTAGATATGTTTCCTGGTATGGTGTCAATGTATATTTTCCCGCCTATTTCGTCCTGGATGTTGATTAAACGGCGATAATAAGATGAGTTTTTCCGGACAGATACAGTATCTCCAATTAATTGAATAGGGTCATTGATGATTTCTTTTTGAATCTCATGGATTTTCATGCGCATCCAGTGTTCAGGCTTTCTTTGAACCAGTACCTGATGGGTTAAATAAAGATAATCAGTGAATTGAGCAACTTGTTTCCGGTTGCGAGTAATTGTTAACCCGTGAGCAATAATATCTCCATCGCCATTGTTCAGCACGGAGAATAGCTCATCTATGTTTTTCGCTACAATGATTTGCAGATCAAGTTCAAGATATTCTGCCAGTTTTTTCAACAGGTCATATTCAAACCCCATGGGTTCACCGCGATACAAAAAATAACTGGTACTACTGTAAACCGTGATCGCTTTCAGGACACCATCCTGTTTAATTTCTTCAAGGTCTTTTTGTATTGCATCTTGCTTGTTTTTTGATATCCTGTCTTTTTGTTTCGTTTCTCGTTTACATCCTGCAATGATAAAGGTAAATATTATTATTAAAAAGAATAGACGGTTCATCTGTTTAAGTTTAAGTTTTTAAGTTTCTAAGTT
>CAYFQI010000237.1:0-3920 GCA_964345135.1 uncultured Bacteroidales bacterium | reverse complement strand
AAAACTCTGAAAATTTTGATGCGAAATAATTATTAGAAGTCCCCTTAAATGAATCGAGCATGTAAAATTAATACCTAATTCAATGATACTTATTTTATAAATTAACTAAATTTACAAGCTGTAAAGTATAAAAATAATGAAAATGAGCATCATAAAAAATGATTTTTTACAAGCTTTTAAATTATTGGACAAGTTTATTTCAAATGATCAAAATATTTCATTCATAGAAGAAGCCGGAAATACCATGGTCAATTCATTGAAGCAAGGCAGAAAAATCATTTCCTGCGGGAATGGGGGTTCAATGAGTGATGCCATTCATTTTGCCGAAGAACTTACAGGAATTTTTCGCAGCCAAAGGCCATCTCTGGCGGGCATTGCCATTTCCGATCCGGGCTACCTTAGTTGTGTAGCCAATGATCTCGGGTATGATCATGTTTTCTCTCGTTTTATTGAAGGATTGGGAAAACCAGGAGACGTGTTACTGGCCATTTCAACCAGTGGTAATTCACTAAACGTGATACATGCAATCAATAAAGCAAAAGAAAAGGGCATGAAAACGATCGGGCTCACCGGGAAAACCGGCGGGAAAGCTGCTGAACTGGTTGATATAGAAATCAGAGCACCATATTCGGAATTTTCAGATCGTACCCAGGAAATACATATAAAAATCATACATGCATTAATTCATTTTATTGAATATTGCTGTTTTTCCAGGTAAAAATTAAATAATACTTTCTTTTACATGTATTTATAACATTTTTTTTGTATTCTTGTATTTAAAACATAGCCTTATAAAACATTATTATATCCATGGATATAACCAATTCCAACATTCAACATTATTTTTTTATAGGGATTGCGGGAAGCGGGATGAGTGCCATTGCCCAATATCTTAAAGGCACGGGCAAAGATGTTTCCGGTTCCGACAGATTATTCAATACCGGGCAAAAAATGCCCATCCAGGATCAACTGGAACAACTCGGGATTCATTGTTTTGAGCAAAATGGTTCCGGAATTACACGGGATACAGATGTAGTGGTTGTTTCCACGGCCATCGAAGAGACGAATCCCGAATACGAAAAAGCCCAAACATTTGGCATTCCTGTTATAAAAAGGTCTGAATTATTAAGTACAATATCTGAAACAAAAAAGACTATTGCCATTGGTGGAACTGCCGGAAAATCCACCACGGCTGCTATGATTTTTCATATTTTAATGGTACGTGGTTATTCCCCCTCACTAATCACCGGGGCCGGCTTGGTATCTTTACAATCGCAAGGATTGCCGGGCAATGCATTGGTAGGAAGCGGAAAATGGCTCGTCATTGAAGCGGATGAATCTGATGGATCAATTGTACAATACAAACCCCAAATAGGTGTGCTATTAAACATTGAACATGATCACAAAGAAAAAGACGAGTTAATCCACTTGTTCGAGACATTCCGGAAAAATACCCGAACAACGTTTATCGTGAACCGCGATCAGGAAGAAACAAGAAACTTATCACGAAATAAGGCAGATGATTTTAGTATTGATGAAGATTCCGGATTCAAAGGCGAATCGTTTTCCCGGCAAGAATATCATATTAATTTTAAAATACAAAACATATTATTCAACATCCCGGTCATAGGAAAACATAATATGAAAAATGCATTGGCTGCTGTTGCAGCATGCTGGTCAGTTGGCGTCTCCATAGAAGAAGCTGCCGGGGCGATGATTTCATACAAAGGCATTTACAGGAGAACCCAACTGGTCGGGGAAAAAAGAGGTGTCGTGGTGATTGATGATTTTGCCCATAATCCATCCGAAGTAGAAGCTGCAATTAAAGCATGTCAGGAATTTGGAAATAAGGTATTTGCATGGTTTCAGCCTCATGGATTTGGCCCGTTAAAATTCATGCACCAGGAATTATCCAGAAAAGTAGCGAATACATTAAGAAACGATGACGTGTTCATTATTTCGAATATTTATTATGCGGGGGGGAATGTGAATCAAACGATTCATCCGGACGTGGTACAAAAAAGCATAATTAACGAGGGAAAACAGGCAGTATACTTTCCTTTCAGAGAACGCCTCTGTGATTATGTTCACATTCACTCTACCCCTGGTGACGTTGTATTATTAATGGGAGCACGAGACCCGTCATTATCTCAATTTGCAAAAGAAATTCTTGAAAATTTATAATATATATTTTAGTTCCAGGCTATAAACCGGAATTACTCATTCACGGGATATAAAACGCAGGGATGGATCAGGCTGAATGAACAAATGTCTCATTTTCATTATCCGCTTTAAATGCCATAAAAAATAAGATTAATGAAACCACGAGACAAACCCCTGAGGCATAGCCATAATGCTCGAATTTTTTTACCGAAATACTAAACAGTGAAGGACCTAATGCCGTGCCTGCAACCACCCATCCAAGCGAATATCCTGAAATTGCACCCAACGAACGTATACCATAAAATTTTGGCCAGGTCACGTTATTCAGTATACCAAACATCCCCTGGGATAATCCATTCCCAATTACAATGCACCAATATGCCAATGCATGGGTCTTTAACAAGATAAGCCCGGCCATAGCTATGATCAGCCCTATAATTTCGGCTATTAAAAGATACTTTAATTTAATATGATCACTTAAAGCGCTTCCTATAAAATTAAAGATAACTGCGATAATGGCTGAGGGCAAAAAAATTGAAAGCGCTACTTCCCTGCCCATCCCGGCATTGTTAAAAACATCTTCTACATGGAATGTAAATCCGGTTAAATACAACCCGTTAATGACAAGAGTTAAATTGAATATCCAAAATGCGTATGTTTTTTTAGCTTCTGTTAATGAAAAGTTTTTAATCACTGCCCGGATATTCTTTTTTTCATCATTGCCCGGATTTCCATCTGGTAATAAACCACACTCTTCCGGGTTGTCCCGAAAGAAAACAGCAGCCAATAATACAAAAAACACTCCTATCACAAGTGCTAATATCTTCCAGGTGCCTTGCCATGTATAATGTTGGATGAATTCATCCAGTATCCTTGGAGAATAACTGAATCCAAAACTTATGGACACAGCGAGAATTCCATTCACCAGTCCCCTGTGCTTTTCAAACCACTTCATCACGATATTTTTACTCACCATCGTTAACACTCCCTGTCCCATAAACCTGAGTGAGAAAAAACCAAAAGACATCATAATGAATGTAATGAGCACCGGTGACCCCAGATTTAATGTATCATAAATAAAAAAAATGACGTGATCAATATTTGAAAGAAATAATAAGACGACACCAAAAGCAAATCCTGCGAAAATTCCTAAAATCCTGGCCCCGTAACGGTCGTATAACCGGCCTACACGTGCGATAAACACTCCATTAATCAAGGTACCTATTAAATACGCATAGCTTAAATGGGTCCGGTCAATTTGCAATGACCGAAGGAGTGGTTCTGTAAAAGCGGAAAAGCCGATTGTCTGTCCCGGAACACTCATCAGCATACCAATAACAGCAACAAAAAGGATGATCCAGCCATAATAAACCGGGAATTTAGCTGGCGAAAATGGAAATTGGACAAAATTGGACTTCATGAATTGGGCATATATATTATAAAAATTAAGACCGCAAAGGAATAAAAGTTTTTTAAATAAATAAAGTGAAACCTAATAAATTCAGTCATTTATTAATGAAATACGTGTATTTCAAAATCTTGAAGCAATTCACCCTTTGCATATCAATGTTAATTTTATGTTAAGTCTTTTAAATATTATTCAATTGGTTATATATTTGTTTCTTATTTTTTATAATTAAATTTTGCCAATTATGCGCATGATTATAAAAGGTTCTTTTACGCTGAGCTGCCGGATAAAACAAAAAAAACAGATAAACCCAATTAACTCAATTAACTCAATTAACTCAATCAACTTA
>CAYFQI010000236.1:0-3935 GCA_964345135.1 uncultured Bacteroidales bacterium | reverse complement strand
TCTCTAAAATCCGACTTTAATGTTATTCATTATTGCACCCGTGGAATTGAACAAAAATACAATGGATTGTTAAATATGTGATTAATTTTATTTTGGCTGTTGTTGCATTTGCTGCTGCATTTGACTTTGTAATTCTGCTTTTAATCGTTTCTGCAATGTTGAATCCTGCCTTGCTGCCTGTGAAATTTGCTGATAGCGCTGAACACTCATCCCTTCCGATTCTATAATTCCTTTGGTTTTTTCTTGTGCATCAATCTGTAAGGTTTGAATCTCTTTAGACGCTTTATTGTATGATTCCATATCTTGTTTGGAATATTGAGTTTGCTGTGCAGATGTATCTTGTTGAGATTTTGCAATTTCCCTGAATTTATTCATATCAATACCAGAGTTTTTAATGGCTTGCATTGCCTGCATTTGAATCTGTTGTTGAGCTCCTCTTATTTTACTGATAATGGACACGAACGTTTTGACTTCTTTATCTGTTACCTTTTTCATACCCTGAGAGTGAGTAATTTGAGAGGACTGATATTGCTTGTTTCGGGAAATAGTATCCTTATTGTTTTGATCGTCTTCTTTGCTTTGGCCCTTGCAATTGGTTAAAACGATAAATACTATCATTCCCTTCAAAAGATGTTGTGAAATTTTTTTCATTAAATACATAATACTGATTTTAAGGTTTTATAATGTGTTTTTAATTATTTATTAACACCGGTTAAGCATGTCTATTGAGATTCAATAAAGTCAACGCTGGCTATAAATAACGAGTCTTGTGAATACCAAAAATGCACAGTTTACTGGCGTAAATGAGTAATTTTGGGGCAAGCGTTATGAAGTTAGCGGACATTATGAACAAATACTTTAAGAGTGCAAACTAAAAAAATAATAGTGGAATACAATAGCATTTTATAACTAATTCAGTGAATTCTATGTAAAAACCTAAATAAGAACAACATGAAAACCAAGCATCTTCAATACACTTTTTAAGGGTGATGAATAATTCGGATTATTCAAAACTTCCATCAAAAGATCAACACTTTGGCACGTTTTTTAATGCATAAAATACTAAACAATTAAAAGCATAAAAGCATGAAAAAAAGAATTTGGAAATCCGCGATTTTAGCCGGTATCATAGCAGGTGTTGCCATGTTGATACTGGAAATGGTCATGAATCCATTATTTTTAGGAAAAACGATGTGGGGGCCTTCAAGAATGATTGGCGCTATTGTAGCAGGAAAAGGTGTATTGCCACCCCCTGGAACATTTCATCTTGGGGCATTCTTAAGTGCAGCTGCCGTTCATTTCCCATTATCCGTGATTTATGCTATCATCATTACCGGAATAATTAAAAATGCACCAAAAGGATATGCTATCCTCATTGGTGGTTTCTTGGGGTTGGTCATTTACCTGCTAAACTTTTATCCATTTACAAATCTATATCCCTGGTTTGCAAATGCAAGAAACTGGGTGCAGATTGTAATTCATATTTTATTTGGAGCCATTGCAGCATGGAGTTTTATGAGACTGTATAAAAAATCGTTGGAAACATAATCAGTACGATTTTGTAATATCTTTCTATAAGTTCAAGTATTTGGATCATCATGTTCAACAACTAAGAATGCGAAGCCCAAAAACATGGAATTTACTTGAGTAAATGAGCAATTTTGGAGCAAGCGTAACAAAGCCTGCCCCGTAAGGAAGAATGACTGTATCGGGGTTCACGGACACGATGGTCAAATATCATATAGTGACGTGTTATGTATTATTAACATTAAATTAAACAGGGATAAAAAAATAATCATTAATTTCACATGCTGGAACGTTTTTGAACGTTGGCAAGAGACAAATACCCATATCTTTAAGTTCACTTTTTTATTATTATCCCTGTAACTTTTAAAAGGTACAAAACATGAACTACTCAATCATCGGCGGCAGTGATGCAGGAATAAGTGCAGCACTAAGGATCAAAGAACTGGACAGCAATGCAAATGTAGATATTTTTTTGGCAGATGAATATCCAAATTACAGCATCTGCGGGATTCCGTTTTATCTAAGTAAAGAAATCACAGATTTAAACACGCTAGCACACCGGTCTATAGAAGAAATACTCTCTAAAGGAATAGGGGTGCATACAAATCACATGATTACTTCTGTTGATGTTCAAAACAACAAAATTACAGGAAACAACAAAACATATCACTATGATAAACTGCTCATTGGTACCGGGGCGAAATCAATCACCCCTCCAATTAACGGAATTGATCTACCGGGTGTTTTTACCCTGAGATGGATAGGCGATATGATAAGGATTGATGAATTCATTTCACAACACGAGGTAAAAAAAGCATTGATCGCAGGGGGAGGATATATAGGACTGGAAATGGCTGATGCATTAACGAGACGGGGCATAAAGGTTACATTAGCGGAAGCATTTCCACGGGTATTAACAACCGTTGACAAATCATTTGGTGAAATCGTCCAAAAAAAACTTGAATCCAACAATGTAAATGTTGTTGTTAATACCAAAATTGAAAAAATAGAATCAATGAATGGTGATTTGAAAATCCATGGCACCAATGGTTTTAAATCTGAACATCAATTGGTCTTAATTGCCGTTGGCGTCAGACCCGAAACATCACTTGTCAGCAATAGATTCGTTGAAAAGGGAATTCTGAACGCGATAAAGACGAACCGCGAGATGGAAACATCTATCCCTGGTGTATACGCGGCCGGTGATTGCATAGAGACATTTCACGCGTTATTACAAAAAAATGTTTATCTCCCCCTGGGATCCACTGCTCACAAACAAGGCCGGGTAGCAGGAGAAAATATGGCAGGAGGACATGCAGAATACCACGGGTCATTAGGTTCACAAGTTGTAAAAATTTTTGATCTGGTCGTGGGAAGAACAGGCCTAAATGACAGGGATTGTGATAAATACGGACTCCCGTATCGTTCTGTTTCATCAGCTTCATGGGATCATAAACAATACTATCCGGGAGCTAAATCACTTACCACAAGAATTACCGGCAATCCTGAAACAGGACAATTATATGGAGCACAGATAATAGGACATACAGGGTCTGAAGTATCAAAACGTATTGACATTATAGCAACTGCAATTCATAATAAATATCTTGTATCGCAATTAAATGACCTTGACCTGACATATACTCCTCCTTTAAGCAGCCCGTGGGATCCTGTTCAGACGGCTGCCCAAAAGTGGAAAAGAATTATAGAAAGTGAAAAAAGAAATAACAAACCAACCACCACTTAAGTTTTAATTTTGATTGTTTTCCAAGTAACACACGCAGTGCATTGATGACCTATAACATTTTAATTACTGATAAGTAATATATTGTTTTCTTTTTTAACATTATAATTTTTAAGGGATTTTGATGCCGGGCCGTTCAAAACCTTCCCTTTAAGATTAAACGAAGAACCATTACAAGGACATGTTAATTCACGAAAGTCCGGTTCATATTCAACTTTGCATTGTTGATGCGTGCAAACAGCGGATAATGCAACATATTCATCACCTCTATTGATGATAATCAGGTTTTTTTTATAAATATAACCACCTGCCTGGTGTAATTCAGGGGTTTCATTTAGATTAATTTTTATTTCCCTATCTAAAGATGGTTGTTCTTTTGGTTTTTCATAAGAATCAAATACATTGATCCCCGTGAAAATAACGCCGGATGTTAAAGCTGTCTTACTAATTGATTTTTTTTTGTTCATTATGGTATATGTTTAATGTTAAATAATTTATATGGTTTTAATTTTTAACTGGTGCAAATGAGCAATTTTGGAGAAAGCGTAACCAAGCCTCCCCCGTAAATAAGAATGACTGTATCGGGGTTTGCGAACATCATGGACAAACACTAATTAGTGCCTGTCCATAATGTCAAGTGTTTGCTCTATAAAGTTCAAATTCG
>CAYFQI010000235.1:0-3973 GCA_964345135.1 uncultured Bacteroidales bacterium | reverse complement strand
TTGGTTAAACAATATGTGTACTGTTTTTTATCCATCATCAACATCTTGATTTAGGAGGAGTTTTTATATATGAAAATCTGTGTTAAAGAAAAATGATTTCTCCGGATTTCCATCATAGCTAATCACTATTTCGCTTAAAGCTTTCCCTTGTCCCTCATATAAGTCATTCCTGTTTTTAGGTATAAAATCAACTGAAATGTTATTTGATGTTGTAATATTGGTTAACCTAAGGTTTGACTGAATTACAGCTCCCTGGGTACACCGTTTAAACCCGGTGGAAGGATTAAGTTCACCATCATAAGGATAATAGTAATATGCTGTTGGTTCCGAGAATACATCTAATTTTTCATATTGATCATCATAATTGAATGTAACTGTATGGCCGGTTTTGACGGAGGTGATTTTAGTTAAATACCATGCTGAAACACATTCATATTTATAATCCCCACGTGAAAGCCACATGGTAGGCTGTTCTTCTTTTGTAGAGAGCGATCTTACCCATACCTCTTGTTTTTAAATATCTTTAAATTGATATTCTATTCCATCCGGTGTTGTGATTTTAAAGTAAACAACCCCGTTGTGAAATTTATAATCCATTTTTAAATCCCTGTGATTATTCAGAGGTATGCATATTCATTATAACGGTCTACAACGAATTGCCCCACATAACCATTAAAATTATATGTGAAAATATCAGGTTGTGCATCTTCGGAATAAAGATCTGTTTTTCTATCAAATAGCCCTGCTACTAACATCACCATCCTGAACAAGTGAATTATAATCCAAACTCCAGACAGCATCATATTCAAAATCCGGTAATTGTTTTATCTGGCGGGTAATAACACCACCAACATTTAAATTCCATCCCAACCCTACCCACGATGCTATTTCTTCTACTTTTATTCCACCTGCATGATACGAAAGGGAAACTGGCATTTCAATATCCCCTTTTTTAAGGTCCCAAATAGGAATTGAAATGTCAGGCACTCCTGTATATGGGCTGACGGGTGTATAACCATATTTTGCAAATGATTCTGCAGTAGGAGATTGAATCACATCGCCATAGTTTAAGGAGTATAATTCATCCTGGGCAAATGATTGCACCGCATTCAAAAAAAGCAGGAATAAAAAATAATTGATAACTGTTGTTTTCATTTTTCTAATTGTTATTTTTTTAATAAAATTTATTTTTTAAATTTTCATGTCAATTCCAAACAAAAATGTTCGCGGGAAGGGATATACGGCGTTATCTACACCAAATCCCAAAGGATTTGATGAATACCTGGGGTCAATCCCTATTTCAGCGTTATAACCACTGTATTTAGAAAAGGTATACAGGTTTTGTACTGTGATATATAATTTTGCTGCGTTCAACCTGACTGTTTTAGCCCATGCGGAAGGCAGGTTATATGAAAGGGTAATGGCTTTTATCCTGAAATACGATCCGTCTTCAATAAAGTAAGAAGAAGTCCTGTTGTTATTGTTTACATCTCTGATATCTATCCTGGGAACATCTGTATCCGTGATCACACTTCCGTCGTCTTTCGTTCTGCCATAATAATTTAACAGGTCTTTGCTTACATTCGTTGTCATCCTGAAATTATACAATGCTTCCTGTTTTGCCACATTCATGATTTGGTTGCCTGCTACACCTTGTGTGAATATATTTAACCCTATATTCTTGTATGATAGTCCGGCGGAAATCCCATAGACATAATCAGGGAATGCATATCCTATTGCAACCTGGTCATTATCATTGATTTTTCCGTCATTGTTATGATCTTTAAATTTCATATCTCCTATTGTTGTACTAATTTCCTGGGGTGCGTGGTTATTTATCTCTTCCTGGTTTTCAAATATGCCCTCGTAAGTATATCCATAAAATGCACCGATGGGTTTATCTTCAATCATTTTCATGCGGAATGAGCTACCTGATGTCAGAGGTATTCCGCCTTCTGCTTTTATCACCTCACTCCACATTCTTGTAACATGCCCGCCTATATTGTATTTTAATTTGTTTTTTTTACCCGTGTTTTGATAATTCAGGCTTAAGTCAATTCCTTTGTTGTTAATTTCTCCTGCATTGGCCAGGTAGTCTGTAATAACAATCTCATATTCAATTATTTCGAACTTTGTTCGCCTAAGCAGAATATCCGTAGTTGTTTTATCATACACGTCGAGAGAAGCATTAAATTTATTTTCCCACATAGCAATGTCAACTCCTGTATTCAGTGATTTTGTTATTTCAGGTTTTAATAGTGGCATATTATCTTCAAGGGTAACCAAAGGATATTCACTATACAAAAACAATCCTGAATTTTGATTGCCTGTTTTGCCCCATCCGAAATATAATTTTATCAGATTAATGTTTCTGGATTGGTTTAAAAATGGTTCTTCTGAAAGTTTCCACGCACCAGAAATGGCGGGGTATCCAGACCATGATATATTTTCTTTAAAATAAAACATCCCATCATGACGAAAAGCAGCGTTCAACAGATACTTGCCACGAAAGTCATACTGAAGGCCTGATATGAATGAGGCAATCTTCCATTCAGCTTTCGACTTGTCTGAGTTGATAATATCTTTATTTTCTTCAGTATTATATGATACATTTTTCCATTCTTTGTTTTCTGTTTGAACCGCATACCCACCTATTACATTAAAATGGTGAATTTGTTGTATTGAAAAATCATATTTTAATGTCTGTTCAAATAAAAAATTATTAAGATCATCCGCCCTGTTTATTTCTATTGATCTGGATGAAGCTATAGTAGGAGATTCATAATACGCTGGCAGCAGCTCTTCTTTGTCCCCCCAGGAGCGCGATATTCCTGCATTTAACTTATATTTTAAATGTTCAAGGAAATCTGCAATGCCTCCAAAATGTATTTCTGCAAAAACCGTCCCCTGTATCCGGTTAGATGTATATATATTATGTTGTCGTTTAATGACTCCTACAGGATTGGGGATTTCTGGAGTGTTTGACATGGGTGCCCAGTCTGTATCGGGGTCATCATCATGTATACCGGCAGTAGGGTCCGCCTGCAATGCTGCCCCTAACGGCCCGTCAAGTGATTGTTCTACCTGACGCTGGTTTTTTGAATTGGACAAGGAAATGTGTTCTCCTATTTTCAGCCAGTCTGATGCATGGTATCCCGAGTTTATTCTGAATGAGTACCGGTCGTATCCGGAATGTTTTATAATGCCCTTTTGAGAATATTTATTGAAGCTCATATAATAATTTCCTTTTTCGGAGCCTCCGGAAAGGCTTAATTGAGCATTATGCATGGGAGCAACCCTGAATATTTTATCCTGCCAATTAGTAGTAGGCAATGATGATATGGATGCAGGGTCAAATATGTCCATGCCCATAGCTTCATTGTATAATGTGGCAAATTCCTGTCCGTTTAATAATTCATACCGTTGATTTTGTGGCAGGTGCTGATTCCCGTAATACCCGTTAAAGCGAATGACCGGTTTGCCTTCGCGGCCTTTTTTGGTATTGATAACAACCACCCCGTTGGCTCCTCGTATTCCATACATTGCACAGGCAGATGCATCTTTTAATATGTGTATGGATTTAATATCTCCCGGATTTAAAAAACTAATGCCCTGCGGATTATTATTTGTCCAAAAATCTACTTCAGAGACCGGTAAGCCATCTATTACATAAAGTGGTTGTGCATTGTTTGGTGTTCCAATGCCATGTATCCTTATAGATACAGGAGCATTGGGGGCACCACTGCCGGCTGCTACAAATACACCGTTTGCGGTTCCCTGCAACATATTTTCTACCCTAGTATAAGACATGTGTTCTACCTTTTTTATATCTACTTGTTCTACAGGGACTGTTAAATTTTCTTTTTTTACAGCCCCATACCCAATGAAAACAGTATCATCGAAGTTGGCTTCCCCATAGTCGTCAGTAGAAAAGTTGTCATTAAAATCCGTTCCCGGTTTCGCACTTTCATTT
>CAYFQI010000234.1:0-3996 GCA_964345135.1 uncultured Bacteroidales bacterium | reverse complement strand
GCCTCTTTTCTTTCGTTCCACACCCCTAAAATTTAATTTTAAAAGAACAACCCCTCAATTTAAAAAAAAAAAAAAAAATAGTAAATAGTCCCGCCTATAAAGCCAGGATTTATATCATTATATTCACAACGTATGCGAAACACCAAAACACGTGGTTTATTGGTGTAAATAAACTATACCAGGGAAAGTACGATAAATTTAGCGGGCATGTTGGAACTAACACCAAATATTTTTATCACAACCCCTTCCTTACTATAAAAAAAATGCCTATTTTTATTAAAATTTTTAACTAATTTATAGGAAATGAAAGTATTGTTAACACTTATTACTATTGCTCTTACATGTCTACAAGGTTTTACAGCACAAGATTCAGTTAAATATCAAGGATTGCTTTGGAAAATATCCGGTAATGGACTGGAAAAACCATCTTATCTTTATGGGACAATGCATGTCAGTTCAAAATTGGCGTTCAACCTGGGAGACTCATTTTTCAATGCCATAAAAAATTCTGATATTATAGCACTTGAAATGAACCCGGAAAAATATATTGATGATTTACTTGAGAATAATTTCTTAGATAATTTAAATAATATGATGTCCGCTTATTACAGGACAAGTGATAACATGTATGAACAAATATTTAGTTTAAAAATACCAGAATATAATGAATATGCTTCGCTTATTGCGGAGGATAATAAATTAAATAACCCGATTTTATATCGTTACAGTGGTTTTCAGGATGATTTTGAAGAAAGCACTTACCTGGATTTATTTATTTACCAGACAGGTAAAAAGATGAACAAAGGCGTTTTTGGCCTTGAAACACTCGAACAGGTTACCGAACTAACTAAAAAAGCATATATTGCAAGCAGTAAAGAGGAGAATAAAAGAAGTTACAGGTATCCCGGCTCACGTAACATGCACGAAGAATTGGAACAAGCATACCGTAAAGGAAATCTTGACAAGATACATCAAATAACGTGTGAAATGTATTCTTCAAAAAGTTATGTAAACTATATCATATATTTACGAAACGAAGGCATGGCAAAGAAGATGGATTCTCTTATGCAACTCCATAGCGTATTTACCGGGGTTGGCGCTGCTCATCTGCCTGGAGAAAAAGGAATCATAAACATATTACGAGAAAAAGGGTATACCGTAAACTCAATGCATCAAGACATATTTGGCATGGGACACAAAATGAGAAATAAAATTGACAAATTAAAATATAAAGTAGATTTTCAAAAACATTTTACCGAAGACTCGTTGTTCTCAGTAGAGGTGCCAGGCAAACTCTATTCAACACCTACCGGGCTCATTAAATACAAAAGTTACCTGTGTACTGACCTGGTGAATGGCGCATTTTATAACATTAAACGAATGAATACCTTTGCCCCGTTAATTAGAAGAAATCAGGATCAAATTGCAGCAAAAATAGACAGTATGCTCTATGAAAACATTCCCGGAAAAATTGTAGTGAAAAGATCCCAATCAAAAAATCAAACCCATCAATTCGAGATCACAAACAAAACCAAACGAAGTGATTATCAACAATATCATATATATGTAAATCCACTTGAAACAATTACTTTTAAAGTCGGGGGCAAAGATAAATATGCCAAAACCGGTTATGGAAAACATTTTTTTAACTCAATTGTCTTTAACACCAGTGACAATCATCAATGGGAAACATATGAACCATCTCACGGTGAGTTTAGTATTGAAATCCCTGCCAATTATATAGTCAATAAACAAGAAAGCAACAACAATTCCCCGGGATTAATGATACAGGCTATGGATCCTAATGATTCTTCTTATTATTTAATAATGAGGTCAAGTTATCACGATTACATGTACATTGAAGAAGACACGTTTGAAATCAGTATACTGGCAGAAAATACGTGTGAAACATTTGATTTTGATATTATTGAAAAGAAAACCGGCACTCGTGAATCCTACCCCTGCCTTACTGCATTAGCAATAAACAAGGACAGTAACAGGTTCATGCACATAAAAACGATCATTCGCGATGCCAATTATTATTTGCTGGCTTCAGTCACGAATCAGAAAAAATTACCAGAAAAGTTTATAAATTCTTTTCATTTGAAAAAATATAAATACAAAGAAAATTTTGAGAAATACGTGGATACTAATCTTTATTTCACCGTGTTAACCACGAAACAACCCAAAAACAACGACCTGTTTAACAGTTTTAATCCTTATTTGGGATACAATCGTGATGATGAAGACCAGTCATTCAAATATGATTCAAAAGAACACGTCGTATCCGCCGGAGAGATACCACAATCTATCAAGGTTAATTATATAAAATATCATAAATTTAATCAAATAGATTCCATTAAAGAATATTTTAGCAAAATACTTAAATATGAAAAACGTGCCGGCCTGACAGTAAAAGACAGTTCTGTTGTTTTACAAGATAGTATTTTCAGCCTTGAATATTATTTAACAGATACAAATAGCATCAGGATAATCAGGAAAAAAAATATCATATTCAATGGGCTACGATACATCATTGCTGCAAATTATGACACCATCACGGGAGAAAGTAAATTTATAAGTACTTTTTTTGAGACATTTGCCCCCGCTACCGATACATTAATCGGCACCAATGTATTGATTAATAAGGCAGACCTGTTTTTTCAATCAATAGACAGTGATTCGGCAATGTTTGAACATGCCAAACAATCTGTAAGTGAGGTGGATTTTAAAGATGAACATGCACCCCATATTATTTCAGTTCTTGACACATCAAAACACCTACGGGGTGACTTAGAATTCAGAAGAGACCTTATTTTGGCATTGGAATCATTAAAGCACGATAACATTGTACCATATCTTTCAAGAATGTATAAACAGACCGGTGATACATCTACGCTCCAATTTGCAATCCTTGAAACATTGGCAGGTCAACAAACAAAAGAAGCCAGTATTCTATTCAAAGATTTAATTATTCAAAATCCTCCATTAAGCAGCAGTGTATATGACATAAAATCTCTTTTCTACCCATTTTACGATTCTCTTGAATTGGCAACCCATTTATTTCCCGAATTGATGGAGCTTATCTTGTATCCCGAATATAAAGGACAAGTATTCAATTCCTTATCACAACTCCTTGATAGTTCATATATTGAACACGGTATTATAGAACCATACAAGAATAAACTAATCAGGGAAGCTAAATACAATATAAAACGACACTTATATGCGAAAGAGAAAGAAGAGATCAGTGAATATGGCTATTCAAGCTGGAGCAGAAGTGAATCCAATGAAATCCTGAACCTGGCATCAATATTATCAAAATACTATCACGATGAACCGGCCGTTAAAGAAATTTTTAAAAAGCTTCAGAATTCTCCTGATGATGACGTCAAATTGTCCTCGAATATACTGGCTATCAAACACGATTTGCCTGTAAATGACACTATCTGGAGCTATTTTTCATCGAATGATGAATTCCGAATAAATTTGTATACAAGCCTTGTAAACATTAACAGGACTGATTTATTCGATTCTACATACGCTACTCCAATGGACTTTACCAGGGCTCAAGCTGTTAAATACAATTTTGATTTTGAGGAAGATAGTATCTTATTTTACAAAAAAGAACACGTTCAAATCAATGATACCCTGGAGGGGTGGCTGTATTTTTATAAAATAAAGGAAGAAAACCGTATGGATTGGTTTTTATCTTATGTAGGACTACAACCTCCTGACACGAGTGATTTTGACCCAAATTATATCATTAAAGAATCAACTGAATACAGCAGGAAAGAATACAATATATTAGAACACTCAGAGGAAGAAATTTTTGAAGAGATTATAGATGATGCAATCAAAGACCTCCGTTATTGGAGACGTCAAAGAGCGGATGCTTCCGGGGGGTATCTCGGTAGATCAGCACTATATGATGAACCGAGCCATGACAAATTCTTTGACACACACGGAGATGATTATTAATAACCTCATAGCAAT
>CAYFQI010000233.1:0-3999 GCA_964345135.1 uncultured Bacteroidales bacterium | reverse complement strand
GTTTTTTGATCTTTAATCCGTACATATCGTTCTAGAAAAATTAATGCTATAATTGAGTTCTATTTTTTCAAGTCAATCTCTTCTACAGCCTTTTTAACCTCTGGATAAGTAATTGGTTTGGCAATAATTTGATTTTTTTTATCAATCATCAATATCGTAGGCGTGGCGAAAATATTGAATTGTTGGGCTAAAGGACTGCTCCATCCTTTAAAATCAGTATAATTGATCCATGAAAACTGATGCTGTTCAATGAAATTATAATAATCGGCTTTGTTTGTGTCCAGGGATATGGAAATTACTTCCCAGTTTTTTGCTTTTTGTTCCCGGTATAATTTATCAAGTTTTACGATTAATTCCTTGCAATGCGGACACCAGCTGGCCCAGAACATAATTAATTTATTGGGTTCTTCGATATGTGAAAGTGAAATATTTTCTCCCTGATGTTCTATATTAAATGCGGGGATTTTTTTGCCAATGGAGAATTTGCTATACCCGGCCAATTGCTTTTTGTACTGGCTGTTGTTGTTTTCGCAACGATTCTTATTCAAATGATGATCAGCAATATGTGCCAATACTTGTTCCATTTTAAAGCTTTCAAACCCTTTGATGAGATAATGGAGTACAAAATCATACACTTCTTTATTGATGTAAGCATATAATAAGATCGAGTCTACTGCTTTTGTGAATTCGTGTTCTTGTTCCCTGGGCGATAATTGATTTCCGCGATAAAGGGATAGGTAATCAATGACTTTGCGTGTAAGAATATTTGTTTTGATCAATGAAGGTTCTTTGAAAAAGTTATGATCAAAATAATGTGCTTTAATATATTCTGAGCGCTTTGAAGGGGGTAGTTCAGCATTCAAAAAAGGAATATAGGCGGCTTGCATGATATCTGTTGCAAACATGTCAGGATGTTTTCCAGTGGTTTGTTCAATGTAATCATTCCAACGTGTTTGCACGGTTTCATATTTCTTATAAGCTTGTGTGTAAAAGTCATCATCAACAGGATAGTTGTCAACTGCCGAGGCCAGGACATTCATCTTTTGGTTAAAGATATTCTGTTTTTTAATAAATTCATAATATAACTTGTTTTCCTCTGACCGGATGACCTTTATGCTATCATAAGAGGGAAATGCAGAGGATGCATGAATTTCAATGTCTTCCTGATTATAAAGAATCTCGAATCCGGTTTGATGTACTTTTTTATCTGTTAAATTACCTTTGCCTAATATTAATTTATACATAGCAGGGGCAGGATAATCATTCATATTGATATTAAATTTTCCTGACTTGTTTGTTGTGGTTGTATCCTGTACCCGTACATGATCTCCTTCAATAGCAGCAAGGTAAATGCTTTTGTTGGTATATCCCTTTATCCATCCATTAAGTGTATGTTGATCATTACAACGTGAAAGGAACGGGAAGCAAAATAGTATAAAAATATACATGATATGTTTGTTGCAAAGTGGTTGCTTCTGTAACATGAAAACAGGTTTTTGGTTAGAGCTTGATAATATTATATTTTGTTAGTTCAATAAAAATAAGATTTAGAAAAATTAAAATAAATATTACATCGCCCCATGCTCTTGAGCGTAAGTGGGCAAAGTAATCAGATAACAAAAATGACATGGGCACTGCAATTAAATAGATCATCTCAAATGATGCAGATGCATCAAAAAAGAATATTGCCAATGAAATGATGAGTAGCCATGTAAAGAGTGTAAATGATTTTCTTGCCTGGATTTTCTTTTTAAATAATGATGAAAAAATGTGCATAATTGCGATAAAGGTGATAAACAGAATAAATCCATAAAAAATCATGTATGGAAGAGTGAAATAATTCGTTGCTTCAACATGATAATTGAAATTGGTTGTAAGGTAATCGATAAAATAAAACAATTCTTGTTTAAAAACATAATAATACCCAGTTAACAATATATATGGAGTTATTAATCCAAGGATAGGAAATAACCATTCCCTCCAATGAAACGGGCGTAGCTGGGCTGCTGCAAACCATAAAAAGATGATGAAAAAAGCCGCAGGCAGGTAAAATAAACTGCCAAGACTAATGAAAAAAGCTGCTTCAAAATAATGATATGCAAGCCCTTTTATTCTGTATGAATCAAATACCTTGTCAATGGCCATGATTAAAAAGAAGCTGGCAAAAACAGCAGGATTGATTCGTTGTAATTCAATAAAACTACTGGTGATAATGATGAAGAAAAAAGCAGGCAGATACGTACGGACATTGACAATCAAGTATTTTTTGTTTAATTGATTGAGTATGAAAACCTGGATGAGAAGCAGGATAAAGCAGGATATTTTGGAGATTAAAGGAAATCCTTCAAAAAAGCGTTCTGTTGCTTTATATAAAAACATCTGGTACGTGTCAAAATGAAAGACGTTTTGTGTTTCAGTCTGGAAAGCCTGCCACCATACTGCAATACCGATGAGTGGTATGAGCACGATTAAAAAAGGATTATAACTACGGAATAATTTAAAAATCATGATTATAATGCATTATTTTATGTCAAAACCGATGTCTTTCCGGTAATATTTTCCTTCAAAATGTATGATTTCTGCATCCTGGTAACATTTTTGGAGGGCTTCATCAAGATTATTTCCCAGGGCTGTAATTGCAATCACTCTTCCTCCATTCGTTACCACGTGGCCTTTTGATAATTTGGTGCCTGCATGAAAGACAATACTCTGTTTAACGTCATCAATACGGGTTATTTCTTTTCCTTTTTCATAATGTTCCGGGTATCCTGCAGACGCTAAAATAATGGTTGCTGCAGTGCGTGCGTCTATATCGATTTCTGCTTCTGATAAAGTACCGTTTTCGAGCATTGAGAATAACTCAAGAATGTCATTATTAATCCTGGGGATGACAACCTCGGCTTCCGGATCACCCATCCTGGCATTATATTCTACAACATAAGGTTCTTCATTGATCTTCATTAATCCAATATATAAAAACCCCTTGTAAGGGATATCATCTTTTTGCAACCCGTCAATGGTGGGTTTGATGACCTTTTCTTCAACTTTTTCCATGAAATTTTTATCTGCAAACGGGACAGGAGAGACCGCACCCATACCCCCGGTGTTCAAACCCGTGTCCTGTTCTCCTATCTTTTTATAGTCTTTTGCTTCAGGTAATATTTTATACGATTTTCCATCGGTCAATATAAATACTGATAATTCAATTCCATCCATGTATTCTTCGATAATGACTTTTTCACTTGCTTTGCCAAATTTCCCGGAAAGCAGGTGATCCAGTTCTTCTTGTGCTTCTTTTAAATCATTGATGATTAAAACACCTTTTCCAGCGGCAAGCCCGTCTGCTTTTAACACGTAAGGAGGAGATAGTGTGGCAAGATATTCTTCACCATGTGCTATTTCATCTTTTGAAAATCCTGCAAATCCTGCACTGGGAATGTTATTGCGTTCCATGAACTGTTTGGCAAAGCTTTTACTGCCTTCCAATAATGCTCCTGATTTTGGTGTACCGATGACTGCAACATCTTTTAACCCGGGATCATTGATAAAATAATCATATAACCCGTCAACCAATGGTGACTCGGGCCCGACAACAACCATTTTAATATTGCGTTCTTTTACAAGATCGGATAATGATTTAAAATCAGATGATACAATCTGTATGTTTTTGCCTGTCTTTTGTGTTCCGGCATTTCCCGGCGCTATGTATAACTCATCCAATAAATTACTTTGAGCTATTTTCCATGCCAGTGCATGCTCCCTGCCTCCTGATCCAATCACTAATACATTCATAATGATCTATATATAATTATGGTATCACTTTTGTTATTATTATTATCATAACAAAGCAAAATTATCTATTTAAAATAGAATATTATCATAATATTAATAAAAAATTCTGTAGCACCTATATTATATTAAGGGGACTTCTATTAATTATTTTATTTCAAAAAACAAATATAATGAATAATACCGATTAATATTCTATAATATAATTTT
>CAYFQI010000232.1:0-4001 GCA_964345135.1 uncultured Bacteroidales bacterium | reverse complement strand
AAGTCCCCTTAATGAAAATCCCATGTTTATTTATTAAAAAATTAAAAAATGCAATTATTTTTGTAAAAATTTTTTTTAACATATGCCCATATTTAATATATTCAGTACCAGGAAACCCAGATCATTCAATTATCAGCCCCTCTATTATAATGAGCGGAAAGAAAAGCTTCAGCAGCGTATTCAAGGAATAGAAAAAGAAATGCAAGCCAGGAAAAACGGAACGTATACTTCAAATATATCAAAAGGTTTTATAAAAAAACATGAAAAATGCGGCCAGCGGTCTTCCAATATCCGTTTGTTAATTATTTTACTTATTTTACTTGCTTTTTTCTATTTTATGATCTATTAAAGTAATTCTAATGTCAGATATAATTCATGTATTACCAGACAATATTGCAAATCAAATAGCTGCCGGTGAAGTTGTTCAAAGGCCTTCGTCCGTGGTAAAAGAACTGATGGAAAATGCTGTTGATTCAGGAAGTGATACCATAACTGTTAAGGTTAAAGATGCAGGCAAAACACTGATTCAGGTTGTAGATAATGGTTGCGGGATGTCAGAAACTGATGCAAGAATTGCATTTGAACGTCATTCAACATCAAAAATTAAAAATGCTGATGATTTATTTGCTATCCAAACAATGGGGTTCAGGGGAGAAGCGTTGGCTTCAATCGCAGCAGTATCATGGGTGCAACTAAAAACTAAACGCAAAGGAGATGAGTTGGGTACCCGTATTGATATTGAAGGATCTGCAGTTAAAAAGCAGGAACCCCTGGCGTGTCCCGACGGGAGCATTTTTTTGATCAAAAATCTCTTTTATAATGTTCCTGCCAGAAGAAAATTTTTGAAAAAAGACTCTACAGAACTAAAACATATTATCAACGAGTTTCAAAAAGTTGCCCTGGCCAATAATAATATTGATTTTTCCCTTTTTCATAATAATATTGAAATTTATAATTTTCCCAAGTCTAATTTAAAATCTCGTATTGTCAATTTATTCGGGAAAAATACAAATCATTATTTAATAGGGCTTGAATGTCAGACAAGCATTATTCAAATGCAAGGTTTTATTGGCAAACCGGAAAATGCAAAAAAGAAATTCGGAGAACAATATTTTTTCGTGAATAACAGGTATATACGGCATCCTTATTTTCATAAAGCCGTGATGAGTGCTTATGAGCAAATCATTCCCTCCGATTCAATTCCCTCTTATTTTATTTACATGAAAGTGAGCCCCGATATTATTGATATCAATATTCATCCGACTAAAACTGAAGTCAAATTTCAGGATGAGCAGGCAATGTGGCAGATCATCAGAGCTACTGTAAAGGAAACACTGGCCAAACATAATATTGTTCCGTCCCTCGATTTTAACAATGAAGCCAATATTGAAATACCAGTGTTTAGGAAAAATGCCCAGGTGAATCCTCCTTCTGTAAAATTTGATCCTGCATTCAATCCATTTGAACCTGATAACAAACGTTCACACCAGTCAAATCAATCATTTAAACATGAACCGTCACCCAAAGGCTGGGAAGAGATTTTTGAACAGGAAAAATCTTTTGCATCCTTCACTTTCGGTACTGATTCTACAGGGGCTGAATCCTCAAGGGAAAGTATTTCAGAGAAAGACACGGGACATCAGACAACAAATCGTTTTTTTCATTTTAAAGGGAAATATATTTTGACCCAGGTCAAATCAGGCCTGATGGTCATTGACCAAAAAAAAGCGCATGAACGTATTTTGTTTGAGAAATTTTCAAAAACACTGGAAAACAAACAAGGACTGGCTCAACAAAGTTTATATCCTGAAACCATTGAATTGAATCCTGCTGATTATACAATCATGAATGACATCATGGATGACTTGATGACCATAGGTTTTGACATACGGGATTTTGGAAGCAACACGGTCATCTTAAATGGTGTGCCATCTGAACTCCAGGTGAAAAATGGAAAAGAATTGATTGAATCTCTCATTGAAGAATATAAACAAACAGAAAGTAATGTAAAAGAAGGTATTCATAGCAAAATTGCTCTTACTATGGCAAAAGTAGCTGCAATAGAATATGGCACAGTTTTAGCAGAACAGGAAATGAGGGAATTGGTGGATAAATTATTTGCTTGCCAGATGCCCAACTATTCACCGGGAGGCAATACCATCATTACTATTTTAACTTTGGAAGAGCTTGAAAAACGGTTTAAAACTTAATAAAATAATTTCATGAGATATACAAACATCAACCAATCCAGCAGTTCATACCCGGTTGTCAAAAACATTTTGATTATTAATGTTTTAATGCTGCTTATCACCATTGTATTTAAAAGTCAATTTAATGTTAATTTAACCAAAACACTTGGATTGTTTTATTTTAAGTCCGAACATTTTCATCCCATCCAAATTGTTTCGCATATGTTTATGCATGGAGGGTTTGCTCATTTATTTTTTAATATGTTTGCATTGTGGATGTTCGGAAGGATTCTTGAAAATGTATGGGGGGGGAAGCGGTTTTTGATTTATTATTTTGTAACCGGCCTGGGGGCTGCTGCTTTGCATATGCTGGTTAATCATATCCATATCAATTCAATGATCGAAACGGCTAATGCACTTATTAACACACCGGAACCGTCTTTATTTAAAGAATTTGTTCAGGATTATATGGTAAGGCCTATCCGGGGGGTGGAGGTTTTATTCAACCAATGGCCGCAAAATCCGCACAATAGCAGTTATATACAGCGTGCCAGGGAAATTATAAACATGATTGTTGTTGATCGGATGAATATTCCAACAGTGGGAGCCTCCGGTGCTGTTTTCGGTGTGTTGTTGGCTTTTGGAATGCTATTCCCCAATACCCGCTTATTATTGCTTTTTCCGCCTATTCCTATTAAAGCTAAATATTTTGTGATTGGTTACGGAGTTATTGAGTTATACCTGGGATTTGCACAACCCGGAAGTAATGTTGCTCATTTTGCTCACATTGGGGGGATGATTTTTGGTTTTTTTCTTATTAAATATTGGGACAAGCACACTAAAAACTTCTATTAGCACCTGCATTCATTATACTTTACAACCATGCTTTTCTTTTTGTCCTGTTAAAAAGGCGTTCCGTTTTTTCGTTTTTCTTTTAATGCTTCCATATACCAAATAAATTCATCAAGAAAACGATTGGTGTTTTTAGAAATAAATTCAGCTTTGGGAGTTCCTTTGGAATCAAAATTGTCCTGGACTTTTGGGAACGGCAGGATGGATGAAATACTGGGCATTCCCAGTTCCGCTACAACAGCACGCAATTGCACGGCAGACCGGACACCCCCGAAAGAACCAGCCGAATAACTTGCAATGGAACTGGGTTTAAAAAAATATTCTTTTTGGTAATGATCCAAAATATTCTTTAATGCTGGCGGTATACCATGATTGTATTCACCTGTTACAATTAAAAAGCCATCTGAATTTAACAAGCGTTCACCAACCTGTTTCATGTTCTCCGGGGCTTTTCCCTTTGCATATTCTTTATACATTTTATCCAACAAGGGAAGTTCAAATTCTTCCGGGTCAATGAAATGTACTTGTGTAATTCGTTTTTTGAGTTCTTTATGTAAATATCTGGCTGCTTTTATTCCTTCTCTTTCCGATCTTACGGATCCATAAATAACCGAGGCTGTTAATTCCATTTGAATATTTTTTTGTTTTAGGAATTAAAAATAATATAATTGTTAATGCACCGTGTCATTTTAGCGTGTATATTTTTTGTTTTTTAAGTTTTTAAGTTAATTGAGTTTATCTGGTTTTTTGTTTTATACGCCAGCTTGGTATAAAAGATTTTTTTATAATCATCTGCGTCCCGATTAAAATATGGGATAAATAGTGTGTCTAAGATTTTATTCATGGCTCGGTTTATATACGGCTTCATTTTTTCTTGTATTATCCCGATAGTGCTTCAAAAAAATATAAAAAACTCTGAAAATTTTGATGCGAAGGAATTATTAAAAGTCTCCTTATTTT
>CAYFQI010000231.1:0-4026 GCA_964345135.1 uncultured Bacteroidales bacterium | reverse complement strand
TGGCATCTTTGGCATTCCCCCATAAATAGGCTTGTACAAAAATCATGATAATGGGAAATACCAAGTGATACATTAAATTGAGACGCAACAGATCTTTTGCATCGCTGTTGAACATCTCAAATGCTTTTTTTTGGTTGACAATAAATGGAATTTTCATTTTTTAATTAGTTAGTTAGTTTAGAAAATTGAATTGACTATATTTCAATTTCAATACCCTCCTTTTTTAACACGTAGAGGGTATTGAAAATTTTTAGTTCTATGTTTTCTTTTCCTTTTATTAATTTAAAACGGGCAGTATTTTTATTTATGTTAAGTTCGATGATAGCACCCTGGTAAGCAAATCTTGCGGTATATGAATTCCAGTCTTTCCATATTTTTGGATTGAATGTAAGTATTTCCCCATCTATTCTCATTCCTGCCCAACCATGTAGCATTGAGGCCCAAGCCCCGGCAGATGCCGAAACATGGAGCCCCTGCTCCGTATTGCGGTTATAATTATCCAGATCAAGCCGGCATGAATACTCAGTAAAATCATAACCGTCCTCCATTTTGTCAAGCTCTATGGCCAACACAGCATGTACTGCCGGGGATAAAGAGGATTCATGCAAGGTGCGTTCTTCATAATAATCATAATTGACATGTTTTTCGTGTTCATTATAATCATGATTGAAAAAATAAAACAGGTTTAATACATCCGGTTGTTTTATGACATCATAGCGGAAAATTTTAATGTAAGGCCAGTGTTTTGCAATGGGTATTTGATTGTCCGGTATGGTTTTTAGATCTACATGAGGTAAATCAAAATAGCCATCATGTTGTTCATAGATACCGGTTTCGTCATCTTTTGGTATCCGCATGTTGGTGGCCATTTTTTTCCATTCATTGATTTCTTCATGCTTCAGATTTGTTTTTGAAAGCACCTGTTTATAAGACTCAGGAGCTTCATGTTTCATTTTTTGAAGGGTAGTAATGGCAAATTCAAATGCTTTTTTTGCCATTACATTGGTATAACAATTATTGTTTACCATCATATGTT
This sequence comes from uncultured Bacteroidales bacterium, assembly GCA_964345135.1. Classification (GTDB taxonomy): domain Bacteria; phylum Bacteroidota; class Bacteroidia; order Bacteroidales; family JBBRXJ01; genus CAYMKE01. Next base: position 2,990 of record CAYFQI010000231.1, on the reverse strand, counting down.
GTTCGTCAGGCCCCATAACGCCGAAGAGACCAAATTTTCCTGTTTTTGAACCGTATTCTCCCCAGCTGGCATTGCACCGGTTAATTTGGATCAACATTTCGATCCCTTCTTTATACAAGAATTTTTTATCTCGTGTGGTATTTATATATTGCCAGATACCATATGCAACAGCACCATTAATATGAATTTCGAGGTCTACATGCTGCCATGTCCCACAATCTTCTTTTCCGGTGATGGATGCAAAAGGATATCGTGCCCCTTCCAGTCCTAATTCTTTAGCCCGCTCCATTGCCTGCGGGAGCTTTTTGTACCGGTATAACAACATGTTTTTCACCCCTTCGGGATTTGTAAACAGATGAAACCGCAATACAAATATTTCGCTGTCCCACCATACCCAGCCGGCATATATTTCTCCGGTCATGCCTTTACATAAGGCATTAAAATCTGAACTTTCGCAATGATATGTCTGATAATTCTGTAATAATGAAAATCGAATCCCCTGTAATAACTCCGGGTCATTATCAATGTCTATCCACATTGTTTCCCAGGCGTTGGATAAAGTTTTATGGTGTTGTGCAAATAATTGACTATATGATTGCAGTTTATTTTTACCTATCTCGATTCCTTCTTCCCATACCGGAGTCGCATCCGGTGTTTGTTTCCAATGGTTCATGACTGTTTTTTCAATTTCAAATGCACGTCCTTTTTCCAGTGGTTGACGGAAGCGGACTCCAATGAATTTATCCTCTTCTATGGTTGAGGTATTTATTGCTTCATTGGCATTCAAGGTAAAACAGGAAAATAATTGATTTTCCGTGACTTTCGTCTTAGCCTGGATGGCATAAATATTCCGAAAAGATTGTTTTTTTTGTTCAATCCAGAAACTTTCAGATGGATTATTCCCTGCAACACCACCTTCCTGGGTTTGGTCCCATCCTGATGCCAACTCATAAATGGTATTAAAATCCAATCCCATTGTCATATCGATTTCTCCTGAAAAATTAATTGGCTTGATGGATATTTTTTGTCCTCCTGTTTTGGTATAAGCTAAATTTGTAAAACGGGTAAATTTAACTTCCAGCTGTTTTCCCGTTGCTGTTTCCCAAATAAATTCCCTTGTCATAATTCCTTTTTTCATGTCTAGTGTTCGTCGGAATCCTGAAAACTTAGATGTTGCCAGGTCCAATTGTTCATCGTCTATACGCATCCTGGTATATAACCAATCAACAGCATTCACCATTCCGGTTTCTTTTTTCACAAACCCTTTAAATATTTGTGGATATCCAATGTCAAGATAAACGAATAAATGATTGAAGTAACTGCCAAGCAAGTGGTCGCCCGAATATCCTTCTTCGAAATAACCACGGACTCCCATGTATTCGTTGGCTACGGAAAAGATTGATTCGGAAATTCTTTGTTTTGAAGGATCAAACCCTTCTTCTGTGATGTTCCAAGTATCACCTTTGTAATATTTGATAGGTTGTTTAGATAGATTGCTCATGGATTTTAGTTTTTATTATTGATGTAGTTTCATGCGTTCGTGTATTTCTTCCAGTGTCCCTGAAAAATATCCTCCTTTTTCCATTTTAATAGATACCAGTGCAGCCGCAAATTTTAATGCATAATTAATATCATGATCCAGTCGGGCAGATAAGTATGCCGCAAATGTTGTATCCCCTCTTCCGGTTCGTCCAATAGAAGATTTGTTAGAAAACGATTCAAAGTATGTTTTCCCATTTACTCTTGCCAACACCCCGTCTGAACGGGTTATGATGGTTTCAGAGGCTCCCCAGGCTTCAAAATGCAATGCAGCTTTTTCTATATCATCTTCGCCGGTTAATATTTTCGCTTCCACAACATCCAGTTTTACCATGTCCATCAAGCTCACAATTTCTTTTTTTAATGGGACATCGGCAAAATTTATTTCACAGGTTTCTGCATTTAATTGTCGGACAAAACTTTGCATGTCGACAGACAATCCGGTGCCCAGTCCTTTAATTGCTTTGATATACTCCATAGAAAATTCCCGATCGTTAATGCCCGCCAAATGTACATGTGATGTGGAAATGTTTGGGAAATGCTTAAAGTCCATATATCCGGCACTTTTATAAACATATAATTTCCTTTCATCCAAATTTTCAGATGGATGCACGACACCGGCCAAAGTGGTATGAGGTGAATAATCGGCAAACACTTGAATACCTTCATTGGTTAGCAAATCCAGTAAATGTTTGTCGGTTTCGGCCAGACGGGTATAAACGGCAATTTTTTTTCCTGTTCTTGCTGCTGCAACAGCACCGCAAAGAACAGCACTCCCCGGAGCTTCTATTTTTTCGCTTTGAAATGGATGAATTTCATCCATGCAAAGATGTCCGGTGAATAGAATATCAAAGTGTTTCATTGTATAAATTTAGATGGTATCAGTATAATATAAGATAATTGATATAATTAAAACAATGAGTTTATTTGGTGTAAAAAATTCAATATCAAAACAATAGTCAAAGATAGAATAAAATATTTTAATCGAAAATAAAAATATTGCTAAAAAATATAAAAATATTGCTATATTTGTTTAAAAGCATGTATTGATTTGAGGTAAATCTGGCATACAGGTGAAAGATGATTTAGAAAATTCAAATTCAGAAATATTGAGGGAATGCGGTATATATGGGTATAGAAGTGTTGAGAATATAGGATATGTCTCCATGCCAAATTATAATTTCACACCACCCTTATTGCTTTTATTGACCTTATAATCAGATAATATTTTGCCTAAAATGTCTAAAAAATAAACAGATGAACCGAGCCATGACAAAAAAGAGGACACACACGGGTATGATTATCACATGCCTGATAGTCACCTTAAAGTCAATAAAATATTATCATGGCGAGCTCCATCTGACCGATTAAAAATTAAAAAATAAACAGATGAAATACCCATGATAAGTCATTTAACACACATGCGCATGATTATAAAAGGTTCTTCTACG
>CAYFQI010000230.1:0-4065 GCA_964345135.1 uncultured Bacteroidales bacterium | reverse complement strand
AAAACTCTGAAAATTTTGATGCGAAATAATTATTAGAAGTCCCCTTAAAATAAAAAAGCCGGCACATTAACAGAGCCGGCTTTAAATATGGATTAAAATAAATTATTATTCTTTGATTAATTGTTCAATAATGGTTCCATCGGTTGTTTTGAAGCGGACGATATATAAACCAGCCGTTAAACCGGATACATCAATGCCCTTGTAAACTTCTTTAGCGTCGGCAATCATTAGAACTTTGCCAGTTAAATCATGAACAGTTGCACCTATGATATTTTCAATACCGGAGACATTCAATTTATCCATTACAGGATTTGGATAGCATACCAGGTTTACGTCTTCAGCTTCATTATCATTAATTAACGTAATTGGCTGCGTCGTATCACCAATTGCAAGGTGCTTAATATAAAGGTTATCATTAGCTGCTGAAATTGATGTTCCTGGTTGGTTAAATTTTAAAACCGCAACATCTGTTACATCTAAGCTACTACCACCATCTGTAAGGTCCAGAATAAAGGTCTGATAAGTAGTCGTAAGATGCATGGTATCCAGCCAACCGCTTGAGTTACCACTACCGTCACGTCCAAATATATGTACTTTATTAACAATGGTATCTGCCTTAGCTTCTATCATCAAATAAGGTATTGATGAAATATCAATATTGATGCTGTCCAAATAATAAAATACATTTCTCGATTTAGTAATGCCATTTCCAATGGTTAATTCACCATTGCTTTGAGAAAATGTTAATCCTCCTGCCCATGTGTCACCTTCCCAGTGAAAAACACTGGTTTTTTCAGTTTGTGAACCATTGAAATAATTAATGTGTTTGTTCGCAGTATACTCATACCATTGTGAATAAGAGCTAATAACAAACAATACGATTGTTATCAATGAAATAATTAGTTTTTTCATGATAGAATTGGTTTTTAGTTAATAAATAGTTTAGTGTTAGTGGTTAGTAAAAAAAAACGGCATTGATAAATTAAATTATCAATGCCGTAAGTATAAATGTAAGGGCTTTAGTTATTTCTTAATAATTATTTTGTTCAGTATTCCTTTGTCATTACTGCATGTCAGCATATACATTCCAGATTTTAATCCTGAAATATCTATCTGGTCAATATTGTCATCCTGGATTTCAAGTACTGTTTTGCCGGTTAAGTCACTAATAACAGCTGAGGAATTTCCTTCTAAACCGGAAATATATAATACATCGTCTGCCGGATTAGGATATACATTCACGAGTCCTGGAAGGGCATTTTCATTTATGGATGCATTAAATGTAAAGTTAGCCGTGATGGATTTTTCAGCATTCATCGTGATGGTGATCGATGTATCAGAGGCAGTAGTGTCTCCTGTCCAACCATCAAACCTATAGCCTGTAATTGGTGTTGCTGTTACAGTAACACCAGTTCCTTCTTCATAATTCGCTGCATCAGGGTCTTTGGTAACACTTCCACCTTCTGTTTCTTCTATGGTTAATTCATACCTTGTACCAGGAGTGGCTGTATCGCCTACGGATAGCCATTTGACGTATAGGGTGGCACCCGAATAGTCAGCAGGATCAAATGTTGCAAATTCAAACCTTGTAACTGCTGAAACATCAACATCACCCCATGTTCCCGGATAAAAATTTACTTTAAATTTTTGCCAATCTGTGGTAAGGTTAACACTTTTTTGGCCGGCAGTAAAGGCGCCATCTGATTTTAAATGGGGATGAAGCATGGCTGGTTCAGATGCTTTTGCTTCAAAAGCGACCCACGCACCCGGAACATCAGGACTAGCCGGAGAAATATCCAAGGTACCATTGTCAAAAGAAACGCCCGATGCATTATATCCTTGAAACGCAGCTGTTGAGGTCAATCCTTCGGCAGTTATTGAAGGTTGGGCACCATATGTCGATGACCATACAAAGTAAGCTGATTTATCCAATGGTTCGTCCTCATCAAAAATTTGCACGAATTTTGTATCCGTATATTCATAATTTTGGGAAAACCCGCTCATAATGAGCAGCGTACTTGCTAATAATGAAATAATAATTTTTTTCATAAGATTTGTAGTTTAGTTAGTAATTAAAAATATTAAAAAAGCACATTGACATATCAATATGTTGATATAAAGCATTTTATATAAAAAACACAAAAAACTTTCATATTAAATTTAATTCATCTATATTGTGTTTAGTTTCTACTAAAAATTTCTTCATAAATAAATTAAAACGCAAGATACTAATTTTTTTATTTTTATACAAGAATAAACACAATAATTCTTGTATAAAAAACTTTTACACCATAAACAATTTTTAAAATGACCACTAAACAAGACCACATAAAACCCGCAAAACATATTATTGGAGTTGCATCAGGAAAAGGTGGCGTAGGTAAGTCAACCGTAGCAGTAAATTTAGCGATAGCCCTGGCCAAAGAAGGCTTCAAGACAGGACTTGTTGATGCCGATATCTACGGCCCGTCCATCCCGGTAATGTTTGGAATTGAAAATGAACGGCCTAAAGGGATTGAAGTAGAAGGAACAACAAAAATGAAACCCATTGAAAAATGGGGAGTACAATTGATTTCTATAGGATTCCTCATAGACCCTCACCAGGCTGTCATCTGGCGGGGGCCGATGGCCTCCAATGCGATCCTCCAATTATTTAATGATACACACTGGGAGGGAATAGACTATTTGATCGTGGACTTTCCCCCAGGTACCGGGGATATTCAACTGACGATATCCCAAAAAACCGGGTTAGACGGTGCATTAATTGTAACAACACCTCAACGGGTAGCCATCGAAGATGTCAGGAAAGCTGCGGCGATGTTTGCTAATGAAAAAATCAATATCCCGGTGTTGGGAGTGATCGAGAATATGTCTTTTTTTACTCCACCCGAATTACCGGGAAAAAAATATTACTTATTCGGGCAAGGTGGTGGCGCCATACTGGCCAATGAACTGAAAACAGAACTCTTGGCTCAATTGCCTATTTCAGAAAATATTGCCATATCTGGTGATAAAAGCCTACCGGAAACAATAACAGAAACGAATCAAACAGGAAAAATATTTATTGAATTAAGCAGGCAGCTTTTAAAAAAGTTATGAATAAAATCAAAATTACCCTATTATATTTTCTATCATTTTATTAGATGTTTATGAAAGTTAATTTATAATTTTGCAATATAGAAATCATTTAATTCTGCAGAAAAATTATACATTTGAAAAAGTATATTATAATTGTAGCAGGAGGGAAAGGAAAACGAATGCACTCCCTAATTCCAAAACAATTTCTTCTGATAAACAATTTGCCGGTTATGATGCACACCATTAATCGGTTTGTAAAATTTGATTCTTCAATTCAACTCATAATAGTTATTCCAGAAAAATTGCATGAAAAATGGAAGCAATTATGTAATCAACACCATTTTAAAATACCTCACAAAGTTGTAAAAGGAGGCAAGACCCGGTTTTATTCCGTAAAAAACGGCCTGCAATTGATCAAAGAAAAAAGTATAATAGGAATACATGATGCTGTAAGGCCATTAGTTTCCAGCGCTACTATAAAACGTTGTTTTGAAGTAGCACAGCAACAAGGAAATGCAGTACCTGCTATTGAGCTTACCGAATCAATTAGAAAGATAGAAGGTCTTGTTAATGTGTCCGTTAACCGTTCAAACATCCGCATCATTCAAACACCACAAGTATTTAAAAGCGAGCAAATTATAGAAGCATACAAACAAAATTACCAACCTGAATTTACAGATGATGCAAATGTTTTGGAAAAGGCAGGCCATTCCATCAACCTTGTTGAAGGAAATACTGAAAACATCAAGATAACCACGCCAAATGACCTGGATCTGGCTGATTTTTTATTGAAAAAGATCAATCATTTAAAATAATCACGAAATATCTTCTAAATTCTAAATTTTATATTCCTTTTTTCTAAAAAAAACAGATGAAACGCTCATGACAACGCTTTTGCCACGCACACTCGTGATTATAAAAGGGAAAGAAAGGTATAAAGTATATAGAGGTATAGAGGGAACAGGGTATATAGGGATGTCTCCATGC
>CAYFQI010000229.1:0-4091 GCA_964345135.1 uncultured Bacteroidales bacterium | reverse complement strand
GAGCCCGGCTCGGCGATTAGCGTCGCCACGCTCGATATTGACAACAACGACACCTACCAGGATACTTTAGATAAACAATATATAAAAAAAAGAATGCGTCAGGAGATCAATCACCTCCCCACAATGTGTAAAACTGTTTTTATCCTGAACAGGTTTGAAAAGATGAGCTACAAAGAAATTGCCAAATACCTTGGTATTTCTGTAAAAACTGTTGATAATCATTTATGGAAGGCCGTAACACATTTACGCAAAAAATTGAATGCCTTAAAAGAAGGAAATATTTAATAGAAGTCCCCTTAATTATGAAACGAAACATATACATTTTATTTCTTTTATTTTTTATAATACCGGATATTCATGCTTCCGATGACAAACTTGATTCCATTGTCAGCATTCACAAAAATAATGTTATGATTTCACATGTTTTAGATATGATAAGCAAAGAATACGGCATCAATTTTTCATTTTCAAAAACAATATTACCATTGGAAAAAAAAGTAAATATCAAAGCATACAGTCAACCTGTCAGAAAAATATTAGACCGCTTATTTGTTGGTACGGGTATTCGTTACACCACTATGAAGGAACATGTTGTTTTAATATTCGATCCGGAAAAATCCACCTTTAATCCAAACAAAAAAACACCGGAAGATATTTTTATTTCTGCTCATAATGAAGATATAACATCAGTTCATACTCAACAATTAGGGAACGAAATAATAAAAAAAGACACTATACAACGGAACAATTTATCTTCTATAAAACCTATCACACCTTTAAAACCAATGCCATTGCAAGCAAAAAAGATCAGTATGCACGACATTATAGACATAGATACTAACAAGCTGAATAAGCATCATAAAGGAAACAATATTCACAAGATTCAACCCGGCTTATTCAAATTAAGCACCGGCGGTTGTTATGCTTTTTATTATAACTCTTTGGGTATAGAATTCTCAATATTTAAATCTGTTTTTAAAAATATCTCGATTTCACTTTCTTCCAATTTCTTTCCATCCAGTCAAATAAAAACTACTGATGAAAATTATGATGTCAAACTAAAACAATGGCATGGCAATCTGAATATCTTATATCGGTTTGCATCATTTGGAAAGTTTTCTACAACAATCATCGGAGGATATAATTACGCTTCGAAAACATTTAATATTAATCAACCGGTAAAATTCACCGCATTGTATGGTGATCAAAGGGAAACCATTCATAATAATAACGAACAGATCATTAATCATGGACTGAATACAGGAATTATAAGCATATATCAATTTCATTACATCAATTTATATTTAAAATATTATTATACATTTTCAGGTAGCGCACAGTCAGTGTTGTCATCCGGTTTTGTAATAAATTTTCACTAAAAAATAACATTTTTTTAAGGAATCATGTTTAAATATATGTCTTATTTATAGATAATACAAATTCATAAATTAATTATGGAACAGATCAATTACAGAACATTAATCTCTCATTATTTTCAGGGCAATATAAGTCAGGAAGATGAAGAGCGTTTGCTTGAATGGATTAGGGAAAGCAACAAAAACAAAGAACAATTTGAGGCGTATAAGGAAGTATATGAATTAACAAATGATATTTATTCAATAGATTCACCCAATGTTGAATCATCATGGGATCATATAAAAAATAAGCTAAATGATTCGGATACAACAAATTTTATACAACCTCACCACAAAAGGCCATTGTTTAATATCATCATGAAAGTTGCTGCAATAGTAATCTTTGTTTTAGGTGTTGGGGTATTGTTTTTAAACAAAAACCAGGAGAAAGAACTCATTATCGCAACAAAAGATGCAAAAAAGATGATTGATTTACCTGACAGCAGTAAAGTATGGGTAAATAATAATACAACATTATATTACACGGGAGATTTTGAGAAATCGAGGACTCTGATACTTACAGGAGAAGCTTATTTTGTAGTTAATAAAACAGAGCAAAAAAAATCGTTTATCGTTAAAACACCTGCAGGAGAGGTAACCGTTTTGGGGACTTCGTTTTTAATCAAAGCAAAAAATGGAAAAACAGAAACAGTGTATGTGAATACAGGGACGGTTCAGTATATCTCAAAACAAACTAAGTCAAAAGTCATTTTACAACAAGGAGACAAAGGCATTATACACCAAGATGAACATGTTGAAAAAGCAACAATCAAAGATCAAAATTACCTGGCATGGAAAACAGACACCCTTGTTTTTGATAATCAGTTAAAATACATTACAGAGGTATTGGAAGATTATTTTGACATTCATATTGATGTTGAAAATCCTAAATTATTAACATACAATTTCACGGGTAAATTCATTAATCCTGAGCCTGAGGATGTATTTTCCGTTTTATCTGCTGCCTTGAACCTAAGAATAAAACGTGTTGATAAAACACATTATGTGATCACGGGAGAAGGTAAAAACCAATAAAAAACCAGTTTTCATGAATACTAAAAACGCTGTTTTCATTATACTTATAATCATAGTTTGTAACCTGACATCTTGTGAGTTCCCCGATGAAATACCTGAAAAATATAATAATACAGTGATCATAAAAAAAACAACCATTGTTTCTGATGAATATGTATTCCAATCCTTAGAACACATGATCTTTCAACACATCTCACTTATTGATGTATATGCAGACAGCTTGTCAGAACAACAACTCAATCAATATCCAATAGACGATGGCCTCCTGTTTTGGTCAGACCCGTTTAACAAACAATGGGCTACATTTCAATATGACAATTACCGGAAAAACAAAGGAATAATCAATGGCATGATTTCAATTTCCATGGATAAAATAAATATGAAAACCCAATATCATATTGACATAAACGGCATTCAATTCAAACATTCCGGTAATTCCAACACCTATTTTTTAGAAGGTTTTTATACAATGTCTCAAATGACAAAGTCTCTCCATACATACAATATTCATTCTAATGGCTATACGGGCATTAATAATGCCCATTCTTTATCCAGAAAAGTTCATTATAATATAACCACAGAAAATGATGAAACAATTTTGCAGGGTGATACTGTGATCAATAACATTCAAAACATTGCCATTATTGGGGAGTCACGTTATAATGAACATTATTATTTAGCCATTCCTTTACTTACAACAATCCAGAATTGCAATGACAATACACTGCCAATTTCCGGAAAATGGAAAATAACAGGCATCCAGGAACCTGTTTATGTAACCTTTGGTTTAAATGAAGAAAACAAACCAATAAATTCATGTGATGCTGCCGGATATAGAATAGAATGGCCATCTAATGGCAAAGATATTGATTTGTTTATTGAATATTAATGGCCATTCATAGTTACGATGAATTTTAAAATTGCACGAATAAAATTCATTGTGCCTTTAATCTTATTTTTTCCAAATAGTTTCTATTTGTTCCAGTGTTTTTCCTTTTGTCTCGGGTAGTAGTTTCCACACAAACAATGCAGCTAAGATGCCCATGATGCCATATATCCAATAACCAAACCCATGATTGAAATGTTCATTTAGCCATGAGTTATCATTCATGATCGGGAAAGTCCATGAAATAATCAGATTGGCAATCCATTGCGCTGCCACGGCAATTGACATAGCCCCCCTGATGTTGTTTGGAAAAATCTCTGATAACAGCACCCAGGTTACCGGCCCCCATGACATGGCAAATGATGCAGTATATGTTAGCATAAAGATCAGGGATCCAATACCAACCTTTTCCAAATAAAAAGAAAATCCAAGGGCGAACATGCTAAATGCCATGCCTAATGCGCCGATAATCTGTAAAGGTTTTCGCTCGAATTTATCGACAGAATATATGGCTACTACCGTGAAAGAAAGGTTAATAATACCCACTGTTACAGTTTGTAGCAGAGAAACATCTGTCTGACTGCCCATGTTCCTGAATATTTCGGGGGCATAATAAAGGACGACATTAATACCTACAAATTGTTGAAAAACAGAAAGTAGTATTCCCAAAATAATAACCATGCCGCCATAAGAAAGCCACGGAGCGGGGTGGGGGGGGGTGCGGGGGGGTGTGTGAGTGTTGGGTGAGGGAGGAG
>CAYFQI010000228.1:0-4111 GCA_964345135.1 uncultured Bacteroidales bacterium | reverse complement strand
GTTCTAAAAAACATTCAAAGATATAAAAAAATAAAATGATCATTAACTATTTGAATACAATTTATAATAGCGGTTTCTGAAATTCTTCAGAATCAAGTCCATAATCCTGTTTGTCCGTGCCCCGCTTTCTCCATCAGAAGGACATGTGCCTTTTCCTGTTAAATCATTCACTACTGTTTGAATTAAATTATACTGTGAATGCAATGGTTTTTCAAAGTGAAATGATTCGTTTCGTCCGGGGGCTTTTAAATAAACATTGGCATGTTCAAAACATGAAAAAGTTATCTTTCCCTTGCTTCCTTTTAACTCCATAATATCTTCCTCCGCATTTTTGTCAACTGTAAAACACCACTCCCCTGCTCCTATTGCAGTATTTTCAAATACAAAAGCAGCAGACACAATGTCTTCTGCGGGATACATCCCGGCCTGATTGAAAGCCATTCCGCAGACATTTATTACAGGCCCTAAGATATAATCAAGAATATCAAATTGATGCGATGCAAGGTCAACAAAGTGGCCGCCACCGGAAATTTCCGGTACAATGCGCCAGGGAAGATTATCTTTTTGATTATCACCCTTTCTTGGTGTTAATGTCAACCGGATATTTACAGAACGAATGTCCCCGATGGCGTTTTCATCAACAAGTTGTTTAACTTTTAAAAAATTCGGCAACATTCTCCTGTAATATGCTACATATAATGGAAGTTTATTCCTTTTGGCCGCATTAATCATGTCAATACATTCTTTATGGTACCGTGCCATTGGCTTTTCAACATAAACAGGTTTTCCAGCATTCAAAGCCCTGACGGTATAATATGCATGTGTATCCGGTGGGGTAGCGACATACACAGCATTTACATCTTCATCATGAATTAATTGCTGGACATCATCATACCATTTGGGCACGTGATGACGCCTGGCAAAATCTCTTGCCTTTTCTGTTGTTCTTCGCATAACAGCAATCAGCTCTGAACCGATACATTGTTGTAAAGCAGGACCGCTTTTTACCTCTGTAACATCTCCACATCCGATGATTCCCCATTTTACTTTTTCTATATATTTTTTCATTTTATTTGGATGTTTTTCAAGACAAAATCCTGAATTAATAATCCTGTCCATTTTTTTGCTTGCTGAATTCAAGTCACAAATGCAACTTTTTGATTATACAAATATGATGATAATAATTCATTTGGAGATAAAACTCTTCCTGCATCCCCGTGCAAGCCTGCACCGGGCATTAGCTACTCTTGTCCCGACACGACATTATTATTCAGGACTTACAAGTGCGGTGTTAAGTGGACTTCTAAAATCGTCACCACTTGGATTTTGGAAAAGCATGAGATCAAACTGTGATATCACTGCCAATAAATGATCAAAAACATCTGCCTGTATTTCCTCATAAACAGCCCAGTTTTGTTCTTTGCTAAAAGCATATATTTCAAGCGGAAGGCCTTTTTCGGTTGGCTGCAGTTGTCTTACCATTGCAATGAATGAACTTCTTCCATCACCATGTATCTTCGGATGATTCCTGATATAAGATTCGATGTATTTTCTGAATACACCAATATTTGTCAGTCTACGTCCATTCAGCATATCATCTTTTTTAAGTTGCCTGGCTTTATTGTCTTCTTCTATTTCCACTCTTTTTTGTTTAATATACCCTGATATCAGCCTTATTTGTTCATATTTTTCGAGCATTTCTTCGGTACAAAAATTAATGCTTTTTACATTTATGTACAGGGCCCTTTTTATTCTTCTGCCACCGGATTCCTGCATCCCTCTCCAATTGCTAAACGACTCGGACACCAATGCGTAGGTTGGAATCGTACTAATGGTTTTATCAAAATTTCTTACCTTGACCGTGTTCAATGTAATCTCTATTACATTTCCATCTGCACCATGACTGGGCATGGTGATCCAGTCGCCCAACTTCACCATGTCATTGGCTGTTAACTGGATGCTGGCTACGAATCCCAGGATTGTATCTTTAAAAACAAGCAATAACACGGCAGCCATTGCACTCAGTCCGGTCAAAAAATATAATGGATTTTTATTAAAAACAATGGAAAGGATCAATATCCCGCTAATAAAATATAAAACCAGTTTCAGTATCTGAATAAATCCTTTAATGGAGCGGTCTTTAGAAACATCTAAATTGTTATATATTTCATGAAAGCCATTAATCAGCGCATCAAACACGGAAATCCCGAGAACTATCATATAGATGCCTACAATTGCTCTCAACAGATGAATGATTTCAGGATGCCCGGAAATCAAGCCAAATGAAAAGTAAATAACCAATGCAGGAGCAAAGTGTGCTAAACGGTCAAATAGTTTCCTTTTCAAAAGAATATCATCCCACCATATCTTGCTTTTTTTAACATAATGTGAAATTGCAGTTAATAAAATCTTCTTTGCAATGAAATTAGCTAACAAGCTTAAAACGGCAACGATAAATACAACGCAAAACACGAGCACATAATCGGACACCCCGGAAACAAATCCCAGTTTGGTTATCCAATCATTTAATGCATTGATTTGTTCATGAAATATTTTAATCAATCTCATTGTTCACGGGTTTTTAATGTTTTTAGTTCCAGACCAGATCATTGTCCCGGGCTATAAAGTCCGAATTCTAGGCTTAAATATTATTCCGGGAAAAATCCTTTATGAATAACATTCAGAGCCTTATTTAAATCATTTTTTGTAATGATAACCGATATATTCAATTCGGAAGACCCCTGAGCTATTCCCACAACATTAATCTCATGGGTGCCTAAAGATTGAAATATTGATGCAGAGATTCCCGGGGTGTGCTTCATTCCTTCACCCACGACAGCAATAATGGATAAATGTGGTTCAATATCTATTTGAATATCCTGATCCAGTTCCATTTCTTTGTAAAATTCCTTTGCGATGGCTTTTCGTGCTTTATCTGTATCTGCCGGGTCAATGGCAAAACTGATTGAATGCTCTGATGAAGCTTGTGTAATCATAATGATGTTAATTTCCCGGTCGGCCAACACGCCGAACAAACGGCTTGCAATACCCGGAACACCAGCCATTCCAGCGCCCTGCAATGTCAATAAAGCAACATCGTCTATTGAAGAAATTCCTTTGATCAGTGTCTCTTTACCTGTATCTCCTTTCCTACTAATGACAGTTCCTTTAGCAGTAGGATTAAAGGTATTTTTAATGACAACAGGAATATTTTTCAGATATACTGGACGTATCGTAGGGGTGTAAATCACTTTTGCACCAAAATGAGATAGTTCCATTGCTTCGGCATAACTAAGCTGGCCCACGGCAAAAGCGCCATCTACTATCGTGGGATTGGCTGTCAATACCCCGTCAACATCAGTCCATATCTCGAGAACATCTGCATTTAAACCGGAAGCAATGATGGCTGCAGTGTAATCAGACCCTCCCCTTCCGAGTGTCGTGGTCTCCCCTTCTTCATCAGACGCAATAAAGCCAGGGAGGATAAAAATCTTATTCCCGCCTTCCAGTTTTTTCTGAATAATATTATTGGTTATATCAAAATTTACATTGGCTTTCCCGAAATGATTATCCGTGATGATCACTTTTCGCGAATCAATAAAAAATCCTTCGTCAACGATTTCGCCTATGATATAAGCTGAAAGCAATTCACCAAAGCTCAACACCTGGTCGGATATTTTATTCGTGACCTCTTTAAGAAAATAAATACCATTAAAAATGTTGGTCAATTCTTCAAAAGACTTGTTAATATTCCGTTTCATCGAATCCTGGCGGCCCTTGTGAGGGGTCAATGCTTCTATGGCCTCGTAATGCCGTTGAATCATGGCTTCCAAATCCTCTTTATAACTTTCATCCCGTTGCCTTGCCAAAGAGAGCATTCGTACCAACTGATCTGTAACACCTTTAAATGCAGATACTACGACGATTGTATTTTGAGGCTGGCCTTCAACGATTTCTTTTACCTTTAAAATCATTTCAGGACTTCCAACAGAAGTTCCTCCGAATTTTAATACTTTCATTTGCTTGTTCGAGTTATTTACGTTGTATTCCTTTTATATATTATTTAGTGTTTGTCTATAAAGTCCAACTTCTTCGTTGTTGCTCAAAATTT
>CAYFQI010000227.1:0-4134 GCA_964345135.1 uncultured Bacteroidales bacterium | reverse complement strand
GATGAAAAAAATTAATTTATTACTTACTGCAATTGCTATGGTTAGCTTTATTTCTTTAAATGCTTGCAAAAGCCAGGGTTCAAATGAAGAAAAAGAAACTACAGAAGATACTGTAGAAGTAGCAAAACAAGAAACTGAAGCAATGAAGAAAAAAGTAGACACTGCTGCTGTTATGGAAGAAACTGACACTACAGAAGCTGACACTGCTGAAATGGAGTAAGAAAGACTTTTAAAACGAGATCAAAGTGCGCCTGCACTTTGATCTTCATTTTTTTTATTACTTCTCGTACTTTCCCATTAGTTCTGCTTCATCTATTACATGTTTTCTTACCTGCTCATCAAATTGCTTCATCGAGTCAATTGTTTCTATCCTCTCGACATTCAATGCGTAAATTTTAAAATAATACCTGTGTACACCTGAAGGTGGACAAGGACCTCCATAATTTTTTCTTCCAAAATGATTTTCAACCTGGTTGCCGGGGACTGAATTCTCTTTGATTTCTGTCACGTTTTTATCAATATTGTACACCAGCAAATGAACAAAAGTACCCATTGGAGCATCCGGGTCCTTTATGCTCAGGGCAAAACTGGCAGTTCCTCCCGGGGCACCTTCCCAGTTCAGTGGTGGATTTATATCTTCTCCTTTACACGTGTATTTGTCCGGGATAAACTCTTCATGATGGAATGCGTTGCTGTAAATTTTCATGTTTTAATTTTTTAAAAGGTTAGAAGTTAGTGTCCTGACATTATTCGATTGTGTAAATTAATAACAAAAACCATGCAATGTTTATCCTTTACAAAATAAAACGAACGATTATTTACCTGCAGTCACCTGTTTATATTTATTTTCTCAAGGGTCAAATGGAGCATCTCATGCTTTTACACGAGGTATATTAATAATCACCGGAACGCATGTCAAACCTTTTAGTCATGATCCAGCCTATTTTTTTATGAATTCGCTATTTTTGTGAACGAAAAATAAAATAAAACCGTTTTTTTTAAAAAAAAAGTATGCATATGACAGGAAACATTCAAAACGCAGTCAATATCATCAGGGATTCAAACTATGCTGTTGTTTTCACGGGGGCCGGCATATCAGTAGAAAGCGGAATCCCTCCCTTTAGAGGGACTGATGGCATTTGGGCAAAATACGACCCCCGGTCTTTAGAACTGGATTATTTTTTAAACAATCCTTCCACTTCCTGGAGCGTGATAAAAGAGATTTTTTATAAATATTTCAGGCAATTTGGGCCCAATAAAGCTCATGACATCATTTCCAATTGGCAAAATAAAGGGTATATCAAATCGGTGATCACGCAAAATATTGACAACCTTCACCAGGAAGCCGGGAGTAAACAAGTCATAGAGTTTCACGGGAATAGTAAGACATGTATTTGTTTATCCTGTGAAAGCAAATACACGATAGACGAGGTTGATCTCACGCCGGATATCCCCTCGTGTCATAAATGTAAAGGGGTTTTAAAGCCTGATTTTATATTTTTCGGGGAAGGCATTCCCGAGCCTGCCGGGAGCCTTTCATTCCGGGAAGCAGAAAAAGCCGACACAATGATAATAGTCGGCACAACCGGGGAAGTGATGCCTGCTTCACTCGTACCAGGGGAAGCCAAAAAAGCCGGTGCAAAAATTATCGAGGTGAATACTCACCCGACTGCATATACAGATTCAGTTACCGATATTTTTTTACGTGGCAAAGCGACTGAAATCTTTCAAAACCTGGTGAATTCCGGGCTTAAATAAAAACTGGTGGTTGAATCATATTGTTCGGTAACAAGTCCTGCTTAATACATTACCTCCGGCATACGTGCAAACAAGATACATACCTGATCTGACATTCAAGGGCACCTCAATAACAGGCCTTGTTATTGCACACCTCTTCCCCACTCAATCGCTTATTGACAAAAGAAGTAATGACCTCTTTCACTTCTTCAATCTCGTTGGTTTGCGGTAATGAATCATGGATCAGGCCCAGATACCCCCGCTCAACGATTATTGCAAGGCTTTTGTTAAAATTAATATCAAATATCCAGCTTAATTGCAAAAGCTTAAAATCATTCACGGTGATCAATTCATGCTTGTCAACGAGTTGTTGGTTTTTAATGCTTGTAAATGCCAATGGATTGATGTTGTCATTGTCCGGCAGATCCAATACAATGGACTTGTTATTATCTTTTGAATGATAGTGCTCGGTAACTACTTTGTAAATATCTATTTTGTCTGCGTCGCGTACAAGTTTTGTAAATAATGTTTCCTTTTCACCGAGATTGGAGGGAAATGTTTTTTTATTATGGAATTTAACTGCCGTGCAGATCACCTGTTGCTCTTCTTCATTCAAAGCACCTAACACGCCCTGTTCTTGCAATACCTGCACTCCCAGGTCACCATGGTCTACACTGCCTGAATCTTTAAATGTTTGAAATTCTACATATTGCCTGAAGCGTCCAATATCATGAAATAAACCGGTGATCCCTGCAAGTCGAATTTCTTCATCAGGTAAACCAAGGCTTTGAGCAAGTACTATAATCTCGTTTTTTACCCGTGTCGTATGATCATATTTTACCTTTATATTTTTCACGGTTTTCGGGTTATTCGACTTGAAGCGTTGCACGTATTGTTCAAAACAGTGATTAAGTTCCGCATAATCTGTTGATTGCATAGTTGATCTGTTTTTTACTTATTTTTATGTTAAATCAAAAAAGCCGGTCTGATCCGAACCGGCTTTTCAGGGTTTTAAAAATAAAATATTTACAAATCAATTCGACTTATACACCCATACAGGAAAATTGCCCTGTGACCTGATGTTTCTGAGTTCGTTAAGCGCTTGCCTGTAATCAGGATACGATTTAATGGAAACAAGGTTGAAACCATTGCTGGCACGCAGGATTCTGGCATGGCCATAGTTATACTGATCTTTCATCCGGTTTTCATAACGCTCTGCATAGCTTTCATTCCTGAAACTACCTGAAATGATATGGTATTTATTTTGAGCCCTGACTTTTTTAATTGAATCAATCCTGGCAATTGAATCGGCTTTGGCTTTTTCTTTGGCCTGTTGTATTGAATCCAGGCGTGCTAAAGAATCCGCTTGTCTTTGCTCAACCTTTTGAATGGAGTCAGCATGGCGAATGCTGTCTAAACGAGCCTGGTAAGTTGCCATCGTGTCTTCGGGTGATTCTTTCCCTAAAATTTTCGTGTTAATAAAATCACATCGTGTAAACATAAAAGGGATGGAAATGAGAAGAAAAAATATTACGTGTTTCATGATTCAATTCAATTTAAATGATTAATATTTTGTAATAATATATCCAGTTTCGTACTACACTGAAATTTTTATAAAAATATTTATTATATATGAATTATACAAATTTTAATTTAACTTTATTTCACATACATGGGGTGGTTCCGCACACTGCCTTCGCAAAACCCTGTTTTACAGTGCGTTAAAAAACACCCTATGACGGCTCAAAATCAACATATTACATCTAAATTTATTGAAACAGGACTTTTCAGAAAAATGAAACTTATAAAAACCGTTGACTATTCAAACCATCAGACTGTTTCAATTCTTGTAAATAGTAAAAATGAAATCATATTGAGACTTAACAAAAAGTGAAAAAGAGAAAATAATAGAGATATATCCGCAAAATATTAATGAACGATTACAGACAGAGAAAACCCAAACTGAATTGGTGAATTCAGTTTGAAAGCTTCCCAAAATTCACCCAATTCAAAATTAACAGGAATTTGTCCAACAGGAAAATTAATTTTCTTCAGTATTATTAATGATTTTTCAATTCTCCTTTAGCTATTTCAATCACTTTAACTCCAATTTTAAATAATTTTTCTTATGTTTGTAAGTAGATAAATGGGGATAACCGGATATAACGACAATTGTCATTGTATGATTGTTGTAGGCAAGGCGAAAAAAAACGACAAAGCATATGAATACAAATGATTTATCACGAGAGACACACACAGCAATTATTGATACAGAAGAGAGATTTCATCATGATTTGACCTTGCAATTTGATGTATTGGCAGGAGTTTGTCATACAGACAATGAATATCTTGATAAATCTGAATCAATGATTAAGGAGTGGCAGACTGAATGGGATT
>CAYFQI010000226.1:0-4247 GCA_964345135.1 uncultured Bacteroidales bacterium | reverse complement strand
TAAATCTATGGAAAGTACAACTGCTTGAAAAAATTGCCAAAACATGGACTCATTTATTCGTTTTTATTTTAATCATTGTATCGGTTCTGTTTATATTCCTTTTATTGGCTTTCGCATTTAGTTTTTGGTATGGAAGCACATATGGCAACATGAGTACAGGCTTTCTTATCTCGGCAGGTTTATTTGCACTTTTATCATTTATAATATATCTGCTTCGAAAACCTCTTTTTGCAAATAATGTTATCAGAAATATTGCTTCGGTTATTTTTGATGATGAAAAAAATGAAAATGAATGAAAACATTATTACTTAAAAATAAAAGCCGGGCAATTAAGGTCAGAACACTTAGAGATGTCGAACATGCAAAGGAGTTATACAGGTATGAAATGGAAATTTCCAGTCAGGCACTAACACGTAGTTTAAAAAGGACTAAATTTTCAATAGGGCAAACGATTAAGAATCCATTGCAGGACATTACAAGAAACATTATTTATTCTTTTTTGATGAACGTTTTAAGGCCGGGAAAATAAATGAGTCGCCTGTTTATTCAATTGGAAACAATATTTTATGAATTAATCAGGCATTTTCTTTATCTTTGAAATGAAAACAAAAAAATAAATATATAATGAAAAATATCAGTTTATTTTTATTGGTTTTTTTTACCATTTCTTGTGGAACTGTTCCAATGATTGGTAGAAAACAATTCACTGCTATTCCTTCTTACCAGATAATCTCTTTGGCTGAGGATAGTTATGCCCAGGTATTAAATGAAAACAAATTATCAAACAACCAGTTATACACTACCCAGGTCAGGCGTGTCGGAACACGTATTACACAAGCCGTTGAAAAATATTTTAAAGAAAAAGGCCTTGAGGATAATATAAAAAATTATTCATGGGAATTTCATGTTCTTGCTTCCGATGAAAAAAATGCATGGTGTATGCCTGGTGGAAAAATAGCTTTTTATGAAGGCATTATGCCAATATGCGAAAACGATAATGGCGTCGCCGTAGTAATGGCACATGAAATCGCTCATGCAGTCGCAAAACATGGAAACGAACGGATGTCACAACAATTGGCTGCCCAACTTGGAGGAATGGCTTTGTCTGAAGCTTTGGAAAAAGAAAAAGAAACAACCAGAAAACTGGCGCTTGCAGCGTTTGGCATGGGGGCACAGGTAGGCATTATGTTGCCGTATAGTAGAACACACGAAAAAGAAGCCGATGAACTGGGATTGTACTTTATGGCCATGGCGGGGTTCAATCCTCAGGAAGCTCCTGAATTTTGGAAAAGAATGAAGGAACAAAGTGGCGGGGCGGGTATGCCGGAATTCCTTTCTACGCACCCAAACCCCGAATCAAGGATAGATAATATTAATCAACATATGCCGAAGGCAATGAAATATTATAATTTAAACACCAATCCATAATAATGATCTATAGGATCATTTTAATAACAACATGAAAAGGGTCATTAATTTACACGTTATGCCAATGGTAACCCAATCCCACATGTAAAATTTAACAAGGAATTGCACGACTTGACCGATACCGGGAAAGTCTATTGTTAGTATAATAAATTTTAAAAATGATTTATATCACGTGCTATATATGATATATATCACCTGGTTCCCCGAAAAAATATCCATATTCAGAATTAACTTTGTTTAAACATTTTAAAAAGATATGAAACTTCTTTGTGCTAATATACGTATACATCTTATAATATCAACCAAATTTTTTATTTAAGAATTTATGGAAAACAATAAGACAGTACCTATGCCAAAACACTTTTATGCTTTTAGACTTGGAGGTTATCATATTGCTTTGCCCGGAGATCATAATCAAAAAGTAATACAGCATGACCTCTTAAAAAACAACAATCCACTTCCTTTTTTGGTTAAATTTATTTACAATAATGGTGTAGAATCATTCCCTGTAATAGACACGCGTCTGAAATTTGGAATGAGCGCTTTTGATGGGAGTGAAGGGACATGTATTTTTATTGAAAACTACATGCTTTCAAACAATAAGACGTTTAAAATCGGGTTGCTCATGAATAAATATTTGGGTTATTACCTCTTGAAACCACCGGAAATCAAATTTTGGCCAAATGGTGTGATGGATGATTTCAATGATTTTATTAGTGGTATATGCAGGATTAATGACAAGGATCATCTGATGCTTTCACTGCAAAATATATTCAGGGACGAAGAAATTGAAGAATTTTATAATTTGAACGAACGAAATATGATCGAGAATTCATACATTCCGGTTTATAATAATCATTCGTTGATTTAGATACGTGATATAAAAAAATTATTAAACATTTTCAATCCTGGTAATATCAGCATTTATTTTACGCATCCGTTCATCAATATGCTGATACCCCCGGTCTATTTGTTCAATATTATGTATATAACTTGTCCCTTCGCCAGAAAGGGCAGCAATTAATAAAGCAACCCCAGCCCTGATATCAGGAGAGGTAAGTGTTTGGCCTTTTAATCTGAATTTTTTATCTTGTCCTATAATAGTTGCCCGGTGAGGGTCACAAAGGATAATCTGTGCCCCCATGTCAATGAGTTTGTCTACAAAAAAGAGGCGGCTTTCAAACATTTTTTGATGAATCAGTACACTTCCTCTTGCCTGGATTGAAACAACCAGGAAAACACTTAGCAAATCAGGTGTAAGGCCCGGCCAAATGGCATCTGAAATTTTCATGATTGAACCATCAATAAACGTTTCTATTTCATAGTGCTCATGTGGTGGGATATAAATATCCTCGTTTTTCCGTTCAACATGAATTCCCAGGCGGTTAAATGCCCTGGGAATAATGCCGAGTGACTCATATGCAGCATTTTTTATGGTGATCCCTGAGCCGGCCATAGCGGCAAGGCCAATAAAACTCCCGATTTCAATCATGTCAGGGAGAATCATATGGTTACATCCCTGTAAAGAATCAACCCCTTTGATATGCAGCAAGTTTGAACCGATACCCTCGATATGTCCTCCCATGCTATTGATCATCTTGCAAAGCTGTTGAACATACGGCTCACACGCTGCATTATAGATTGTAGTCATTCCTTTTGCCATGACACTTGCCATAATAATATTGGCCGTGCCTGTAACAGATGCTTCTTCTAACAAATGGTAATTTCCGGTAAGTTTTTTCCCGTCTACTTCATAATATGCCTGTTTATTATGAAATACAAATTTAGCACCCAATTTTTCCATCCCCTCAAAATGCACATCTAATCTTCTTCTTCCTATTTTATCTCCTCCCGGGCTTGGGATATATGCTTTGCCATACCTTGCAAGTAACGGACCCATGATCAATACAGAACCTCGTAACTGCTGGCATTTTTTAAAAATATCGGGTTTCAATATATCATTGTAATGAACGTCTTTTGCAATGAATGTATATTCATGATCTGCATTTTTAATTACCTCCAAACCAATATTTTTGAGAATCCAGATCAGAACATTTACATCCGAGATGTCCGGAATATTTTTAATTGTTACGGGTTCTGAAGTTAACAAAGTAGCACAAATTACCTGGAGTGCTTCATTTTTCGCACCTTGTGGAACAATGTCGCCATGCAGAGTATTGCCGCCCTCAACTTTAAAAATGGCCATTGGTGTGTTGATTAATATTTTATTTTACGGTAATTCTTGGTTTTTTTGCTTTTTGATGGCTGCAATTCCCTGGCATCAATCAATTGGATATCTTTATTAACTTTTAGTTGTTTTTTTGAAATTTTCAGGAGTGTTTCAAGAATTTGATCATCGTCAATAGTCCTTTCTTTGTTCCATAGGAGGGATAGACGCTTCATGTGGTTGGCAATGAGCTCAATCAGACTTTGTTGTTCTTTTTCATCCTCTATCTCAGCGGCTTTTTCTATCAAATTTTCTATAATATGGCCAAAGTGCTTGTATTTAATCCGGTTTTTGCAATAAGGGATGGATTTTGGTTTTTCATTAAGAATCTCTTTTGTCGGAGTTTCATAAGGAGAATCTATGTCCAGCTCAAAATTGGAAATAATGGCAAGGTGATCCCATAATTTTTGATTGAAATCACTCCTGTCACGGAAATTTTGGTTGATGGTTGACATGATTTTAATGATAGAATGCGCAAAACTGTTTCGTTTATCCCGATCTTTAATGGTTTTTGCATAATTGACTAACTCCTGAATATTTCTTCCATATTCAGGAATAATAAGTCTTTCCCTTTGGTTATTGTATACTTGAC
>CAYFQI010000225.1:0-4299 GCA_964345135.1 uncultured Bacteroidales bacterium | reverse complement strand
TTCCAGTAAAGGTTCCTGGATACATTACAGCGTGGGGCGTAATAAACTCACGCTATGAAATTTCTTATAGCTTTACTTTAGTAACTGGAGACCTTGTTGAAGGATATTATAAAGGCAGTTTAAATTCTGGATATGATGCTACAAAAAGTGCAAAGAAGTCGGCAAAATTTAAACAAACGTATCGGGAGAAGTAAGCTGATTCGATAAAGAAATTTCCAAATTAGACACACTTTTGTAGACGGGTATCATATTTGAAGATAAAAGGCTGTCATTTTAATTGGCAGCTTTTTTTAATACATATCCAGACACCTCTATTGTATCTGTTAACACGGTACTGACACCAAAATAACCTACTGCCCCTTCGCTTAAGTTCGTGGAGACATTGACAGCTTCTACATCAAAAAAACCACCACGCCATTCGGTCTCGAATAATAAGCTTCTTATGAATTCTGCATGTTCATTGGAAAGCGAGTATTTTTTTTGAATGATGGTCGTGTTTTTAGGAAAATAGATTTTTTCTTTATCAGGAGAAAATATCTGTACCGCATCAAATGAATGCAATGCATAATAATATATTTTTGCCGTGGGTATACTGTCTATGATCCGTGTTTGTTTCGTGGTGTCGTGGAATTGTATAATGTATTCCCACGTTGCTTGTTCTTCACTGGATGGGGGCCTTTTAATATAGTATAAGCTATCGTGCCCGGGGACAGGTCCTATGACCCCGGGGGTGAAGGGAGTCGCAGGAATTGAATTGGCTGATGCCCGGTATGTTTGATCATCATATTCTATGTGTAATGTATATGTTTTATTCGTTACAGCGATGAAGGGTATTGAAATATATTCCCCTTGTTTTTCAGGGTTTTCGGAAAATGTATAATTATTATTCCCGTCGGAAACTGCTACAGAAGCGCCACTCACGTATTCAGGCGGGTCATTAAGATTTTTTACGGGTCTCGTGATCATGATCGCGTGTGATATGTATTCATTGGTTAGCATACCTTCTACCACGATTAAATTCGGGGGAGGCGACTCGTTTTTCCAGTCAGTTTTTTTCTCACAAGAAATACACGATAGAAGCGTCAGTAGGAAAAAACAATATTTACACGTGTTTATATGCATCTGTTTAGTGTTTAGAATTTATTTTCATGGATTCTGGTTTCTGTACCCGGGTATCTATTGAAAAACATCCCGGCGTGTATTAAATATTTTTTCATGTCCCCGGCGGTATTGAATATAAAATTCAAAGCCATTTTTTACGTTTAAAATTAATGATCATAATGGATGCAACAAGGATCATTACACCCCACATGATAAAATAGCTGTATTTGTATTTTAATTCAGGAAAGTATTCAAAGTTTGTCCCGTAAATCCCTGCGATAAATGTCAGCGGAATGAATATCACGGAAAAGATTGTAAGATATTTAATGATGTGGTTTAATTTATCACTTAACCGTGTATGATAAACATTCAATTGATCAGTAAGGATTTCGTTATAACTAAATACCGATTCATGAGCCAGGTTAATATTGCCCTGTAATTCCCTGGTAAGTATGTCGGTGCCTTTGTTCAGGATGTCCGATTCGATTTTGGGAATGCTTAATATCATTTCCCTACAGGGTTTTATGGTTTTTCGTAGATAATTAATTTCTCGTTTGTATTGATTGATATCCTGTATTGTGGAATTCTGTGGATTGATTAATTTTTCTTCAAGCCCTTCAATATGATCGCCTATTTGGCTGATGATATAAATATAATTGTCTATCACAACATCTAAGAGAGCAAAAGCAAGAAAATCCACCCCCATTTTTCTGATGCGTTTTTTGGGGTTCCGTATCCGTTTTCGCACTGGTTCAAAAATATCACCAACTCGCTCCTGGAAAGAAATTAATATGTTTCCTTTGATAAATCGTGCCATGCATTTTGTTTTTTTACAAATTTAAAAGATATTTTATGTAAAACATTGTACTTTGACCAATAAACATTATTTTTGCATGAAGTTTATTAACCAATTTGTAAAACAGGTATCCATGGCAAAAAAACAACAGGATAGTGGTTTAGAAGGCATAGAAAGTGCATTAACCAAGACCGAACAATTTATAGAAGACCACCAAAAGCCGATTTCTATTGTAGTCGGTGCCATTTTAGTCGTGGTCATTTTTTACATGCTTTTCAGCAGGTTTTATAAAAAACCTTTACAAGAAGAAGCAAGTTCACAGATGTTTATGGCCGAGCGGTATTTTGCTGCGGATTCTTTACGGCTTGCGTTAAATGGTGATGGAAGCAACCTGGGGTTTATTGATATCACTGATGAATACGGCAGCACTAAATCCGGTAATTTGGCAAATTATTATGCTGGCCTGTGTTATTTAAAGTTAGGGGAATACCAAAAAGCAATTGACTATTTAGCAGATTTTAAAGCAGATGAAAGCATTATTGAACCAATGGCACTTGGTGCTTTGGGCGATGCTTACATGGAGCTTGGAAACGATCAGTTAGCATTGAAAAATTATAAAAAAGCAGCTAATGAAAATCAAAATGCATTTACAACACCACGATTTTTAAAAAAGGCCGCCGGTGTTTTAGAAAAGCTTGAACGACACGAGGAAGCATTGGAATACTATCAAAGAATAAAGATTGAATATCCGAATTCATTTCCTGCCAGGAACATTGATAAATATATAGCCAGGGCAAAAATTAACACCCATGAAAAATAATACCGGGAATCTATGGCAACTGCTTTAAAAGACTCATTTTCTGCCGGAAGCGTTCCTTCTGCAACCAATATGAAATTTGGAATCGTGGTTTCCGGGTGGAATATGGAAATTACCAATAGTCTACGTGATGGGGCGTTAAATACACTAAAACAGCATGGGGCCGAAGAAAAAAATATTAAAGTTTCATATGTTCCAGGAAGTATTGAGTTGACCAAAGGTGCTTTGATCATGTCAGAAGACACGGATGTAGATGTTGTTATTTGTTTAGGATGTGTTATTCAGGGAGAAACCCGGCATTTTGATTATGTTTGCCAGTCTGTTACATACGGCATTACCCAATTGAATATAGACCTGTCCATTCCCTTTATATTTGGTGTACTCACGACCAATGATCTCCAGCAGGCCCAAGACAGGGCAGGAGGGAAGTATGGGAATAAAGGTGAGGAGTCTGCCATTGCAGCCATTAAAATGGTGGCGCTCAGGAAACAGGTGTAAAAAAAACAGGAAGAGTCTGTCCATAAGATCGGGTGTTTGGATCATAATGTTCGGTTTAGTGGCTTGCGAAGCCCCAAAATCATAGCTGTCAGGTTAATTTTTTTATGTTTTTTCACAACTAATATATAATATTCTTATTGATTACTGTTTTCTTACGGGATTTACATATTTTTTTGTGCTCTCTTCACCGGACTTGTGTCCCTCCTGCGGAGCCTAATACACAAGATTTCCCAAAAAACTTTATAGATACTTCTTTCTTTTTTATTTTTTATACAATAAAAAAATGCTTAATTTCGTAAGAGAATTAAAGTTCTTTGAAAAAATGGGACTGTTTTGGATTTGACAGTAAGATAATTTGTATGTAAGCATGCCGGGCATTGTAAGTTAGCCCGTAAAACCTAATTTACGAACTATTTTTAAATGGCGAGGAAAGTAACTTCGCGCTTGCTGCATAATTTCGGGATATGAAATTATGCTTTATCCCGGTTACAAAGATAGCCGGGACAGGCTGTCTCTCATAAGGCTTTGTCCAACAGCTTTTTGAAGAGGCATGGTTAAGCTTGGACTGGCTCATGCATTGCCTCGGTGCTATGAGTGAGACTTAGAGGATAGGAAACTTGTAGGTAGCCCTTATGCCAGCTTGTTTTTGAACAATTAAGTAAGGGCTAAGCATGTAGAAATCATTCGGATTGCTTATTTGGACCCGGGTTCGATTCCCGGCAGTTCCACGAATGCAGTTTCGTGTGCACGTATCAAACAATCGTGAGATACAAACATGCGAAACTGTTTTTGTTTGTGTTATTCAGTAACGTGATTTTTTGTTCCAGGTGTTTAACCTGTTAAAAGTAAAATTTTATTCCAACCAACCCGTCAAACCTGCTTATATCTTCATTTGATCCAAAATAAGTTTCCATATCGTAAGATAGACCATCAATTGTAACATTTAATGTACCAAATTATAATCCTGTCTGCCATCCAAGAGCAATGTTTTTTGAAAGCATGAAATCTGTCCCTAACGAAAAGTAAATCCCTACAGTTGAACCATGCACTTTCATATCTGAAAAAATATACCTGCCAGAATTAGTTT
>CAYFQI010000224.1:0-4300 GCA_964345135.1 uncultured Bacteroidales bacterium | reverse complement strand
CCATGACGTTTTATTTTCAGAAAGTATTTTGTTCGCTTCTGATTTAATGTCATCACTGTTTTTATTTGCTTCAACAAACTGAAACCAATTTGCATAGCATTGTAGGTATTTTGTTGATACTCCCCTGGATACATGATTAATCCGGGTCTTTAGTCTTGTGGCAATATTATTTACTGTCTGTACATAATGTTCACTATCTGCGGTATGTTCTGATGCTTTGAATCTTACGTGGTCTATTTTATTTCTTTTTGCAAAAGATGCTATACTGATGTGTTTATCTGAAATCAGTTTACAGTCTTTGTTAATCCTTTTGCCGATCTTGCGTTCAATATTGTCCCTTTTCAACCGGCCAATTCAGACCATTGAAAGATCTTGTGTGTTTTTCCGATCGGATGTGATCAGCATTTTATCCTGGAAATTATTGTTACCTTGTCTTTTACTCCCGCCTCTTTTACGAGAATATTTAAGACCTTTCCTTCCTTTCTGACTATAAAGGAACCAGACATCATCCATTTCCGTAATATTCTCGAAACAGCCTTCTTTTGGCCTCAGGGTACTTAATATTTTATGCCGCCAATCAAATGCGGTCTGGTGGCTTATGCCTACCCGCTTTGCCATCTGTTTTAACGAGACAAAGTCCTCTTCGAGCATTATTGTTTTATAAGACTCAAATTTTTCTTTGTTTCGTATCCATTGGATGGCCGTACCCGTTGAGCTAATGAAGTTATGCCCACAATATTTACATCTATATCTCTGAATCCCTTTAGGCTTGCCATTCTTTACAAATTTTAAGTGGTTACAGTAAGGACATGATGATACATCCTCCTCCTTTTTATTTACTTCGCTTTTAGATTGGAAAAGCTCAATCAGAAGCACTTTCTTGTAATCTGGGTGAAGCTTGTTAAATAATTCTTTTATCTGCTGTGATACTGTTATAAAAATGAAATTGAAATTCCGCCGCAAGATATGAAATTTATTTGATCTATCCTAATTTAGATTACAGCCAAAATCCTTTAAACTTATCCTTGATATGAGAGAGTGTCCAACGTTCTTTCCAACTTCCCCACGGATGATGGATTCCTAAACTCACTCCATTGTTCCTGACTTTTTTTAAGTGCTTTCGATTATTAGGCGGATGGTATAGCAATCTCCCGGGGGTATGTATATCCGGATAATTATTTTTAAAATATATCCTGGTTAACAACCTGGGCCCGGTAACATGTCCAACCTGATGATAATCGGTGACAACAGGTGGATTGTCCTGTAAATCATTTATCACATCAAGCCAAAATGGATGGCCCGGGATTGAGGCAAAAAAACAATTACCCAAATTATCAATTTTATCACCATATTGTTTACTTCTATTATATGGAAGTACTATCTTTTTGTCTTGAAAGTCAAACGGTTTTAATACTTCATAATCCAAATCCAGGTATACTCCACCGATTTTATACATAATGATATATCGTATGACGTCTGCCCTCATAATATTCTTTGAGAATCCTTTATATATGTCATAAAAATCCGGGAATTCCTGCTGAACAAATTTATCATTGTCCTCATCCGTCCATAATCTATATTCCCATTCAGGATTTAGCTCTTTAACTTTCTTCACAAAGTACTTCCATTTTTTAGGAATATTATTTGTTTTCCAAGTTTGATGTATAATGTTTGGTATCATAATTTTTTTGTTGTAAATATAATTATTTTTAGACATTTACCTGGAATGTTTTTCGGAAAACAGAGGTATAGTTGGGCTCTCCACGTGGATGTATTTCTGTGACCGCTGGTCATATTCATTACAAAATTTAACAATTATGTAATACGTGCAGATTCCAAAACAATTGATTACGTTATTTCCAAATACACAAACCTGATTCCCGTTGACAGTCCCACTTGTAAGGTAAATCTTTGGGCCACCAATACTACCTTCTGCTATAAAAGCTTCGTAATGCGTTGCATTCTCTACGGTAAAGCATAATAATTCGCCAGGAGAAAAAGAAGAAGGAGCATTGATAATACGAACGGGTTCAATCACGGAGCCATCTACTGCATGCATTTCATCATCCCAGTATCGTTGCACGTTAAATTTTTTTAATGATGGATCGATTGTTGCCTTGAAATGGCAGCCGGGTTTTGCATGAAAACCGGGTTTCAATACAATTTTTTTTCCTGCATTACATGTAACATCGCCATTGCCTTCAATGGTATTGGAGGCTTCTACCCTGTCAAATGCGTTTAATGTAACCGGGGTGGCCTTCGTGCCCCGGTATTGATAATCATCTCCATATGGAGTGCTAACAGGAAAATCAAGATTGTCTTGATCTAAAAAATAACTGCCACGGGTCATTTTAATAAAAGGAATGTAAGACTTTGAGCGGGCAAGATAATGAAGATTATGAAGCAGCATGTAATCTACTCCATTAAAAATTTTTTCATCTTTTTGATCCTGATCAACCTCTTTGTAATTCATCGATTTTGATCTGTTTAAAACAGAAGTGGAGTTGTAATAATTATTGAAATAATCAGGTCCATAATAGTTTAATGCTGTACCATCTTTGAAAGGAGCATTATCTAACCATTCTTCATAACCGTTCTTATAATTGCCTTTACTTACCGAAAAATATGAAAGATCATCTGATTGCAGATTCCCTGAATTTTCAATATCATCATGTATTATTCTCTGAATCAATGGAAGATGAATATGAGTCTTGTTCTGTGAAGCAATTGTTTCGTATGAACTTAAAAAGTTTTTATGGATAGCTCGTAAACATATTATTCCATAACGGCCATGGTATTTTCCAATATCAGCGTTTATTATTGCAAGAGGGTCTAAGAGTGGTATAGTTAATGTTGATAGAGAGGATGAAATTGTATTGTGTATGTCTTTGCCAGTAATCCAGTTCACAGCTTCAGCAAAATCCCAAGCGTGACTAAGGACGTCTGCTAAATTCCCACCTCTTCGAACTGTATTTTCTGAACAAGGATTTTTAATTCTCCATCCATGCTTCTTTATATACTTGCCCATTCTATATGTTAATTTTTCAGCTAAATTCTGCACTTTTATATTTTTATCACTACAAGGGGATATTACTTCTTCATTTTCCTCTACTAACTCATCAATTATTGCAAATGAAAGCAATAAAAACCAACATAAATCTTGGCTCATTTCATTATCAAGTTTGCCTTTTTTTTCGTTAAAAAGATCATATAGACTATAATTATTGATTAATTTTTTATCATGAGTCCAATCTGACTCAACTTTCCAATCATTTGGAGAAGTAATATGTGAAAAATAATCTTGATTATCAATAATAAATTCAGAATGAATATCATCCCTTATAAAAAAACCATTAGGGTTATGAAGATATTTATCTGTATTATAATTACAGGAACATTCATAAAACTTTTCTGCTTTCCAATCCAATTGTTCTAATTTCTCTAATGCACAGCATAATTCCTGTAGAGTTGGAATATAGTCTTGCTCACCTAATTTTAATAATTTATATTCAGTAGCTAATACAATAAGATATTGAGACATATATTTACCCCCATCACCAATATTAAATGTATTCGTATTAATTATTTCATTTGATAACATAAAAACGCCTCCATCTGAAATATTCGGTCTGGTTACCATAAAATAGTTCCAAAATCTATATCTATACCACCAATATTTCGTGAGATTTTGTTCTTGAGTACTATAGTGCTGTGCATCACAAATTTGGTTTATAATCAGAATATTTAATATTATAAAATAAATAAATTTTTTCATCATTAATATTTTATTAATTTCATTTGTCTCTCCATGCTGTTTATTTTCTTCTGCAATAGTTCTATGGCCTGGATTTGTTGTTTCAATGCCTCATTTTCTTTATGAAGTGTGTCCACCTGTTTTGCCTGCTGTTCTATTTGTTTTTCTTGTTCAATGGTATATAAAGTCAGTTCTTCTACTTTTTTCAACAGTATTTCGTCCATGTCATGTATTTTGTATCCGTTTGCTTTAAACTCATCAGCCGACGGAATTCCTTCTAGGTGTTTATGCTGTTTGATATAATTCTCCACGTGTGAAAGCGGCCTGAGGTTGTAGTCTTCTGCAAAGACATAATCGGCTGATATATCTTCAAAAACTTCGACAGATTCGCACACTATATAACCATTTACCAATAGCCTGGCATTATATTCAGCAAATTTCCCCGTGCCAATACCAACCTTCCCCTCTTCATTAATAACCAAATGTTCAGTGTCTTCTTTATTCTTTATCACGAACTCGTTGTCCATGTTCAGTGTAAGTCTTAAA
>CAYFQI010000223.1:488-4320 GCA_964345135.1 uncultured Bacteroidales bacterium | reverse complement strand
AGGGTCAATCTGGTTGATTATAGCGATTCAAAACCACAAAAAAATTTGTCAGATTAGTGGATTTTCATACTTTTGTGGAGCTTAAAAAATAAGCCATTCCCGGAGAGGTGGGAGAGTGGCTTAATCCACCGGTTTGCTAAACCGGCGTACTCTAAAAGGGGTACCGGGGGTTCAAATCCCCCCCTCTCCGCAAAAATGGTTTGAGAATGAGATTTTAGAACGCTTCCTGGAGTTACAATAAAAGGATGTGGTTTTAAAAGAGTGTGAGTAACATATAATATAAGAGGATGTTTGACTTTGAGAAATTAGATCTGTATCATGTTGTCCGAAACATCAATGCTGATGTATTTACATTTCTAAACGGCACAAATTTTATTGATAGCATGATGATAGAGCAATGGAAACGTGCAACTTTAGGGATTTTATTGAATTTAGCAGCAGGAATCGGAAGGATTGCAGTGAATGAAAAAAAGCATTATATTACAATGGCCAGGGGCAATGTAAACGAGTCAGTAGCCTTGTTACAGTTGTCTAAAGATATGAATGCCATTGAAGAAGAAAAATATGATGAATTTTATGGCAAATATGAGCAAATATCGAAAATGCTTTTGGGAATGTACCGGAGTTATTCAAACAAGTAAAAGGGCCAAAATAATTTAATCATACGCATGCTCATATCTACAAATATGACTTTTCACGGGGTATAGCGAAGCCCGGTTATCGCGCCTGCTTTGGGAGCAGGAGATCGCAAGTTCGAATCTTGCTACCCCGACAAAAATTAAAAGCCGGATTTTTCATTTGCAAAATTCGGCTTTTTTCGTTAATCCTGTTGAAAACACTAACACAAAAAAACATCCAATTAATGACAGTAAGATAAAGTCTATAATTAAAGTTTAATGTTTATTATAATCCATCCTTAAAAAATGCCTGATCTTTTTTGCCTTTGTCTTTCCCAGCCCTTCAATTTTCATTAATTCATCCTCGGTAGCTAAAATGATATTTTCAAGGTTCCCAAACTTGTTGAGTAAGGAGTTAGCTATCATAGGACCTACGGTGGGTAAACCCTGAATAAAAAACAATGCTTTGTTGTTTATTTGTTTTGGTTTGTATCCCCTGCGAAAATAATTAATTTTTTCATGTATCAATTGCTGGCCGGACATTAACAACATGTCAGCAGAATCTTTAGGATTGCCAGAATAAATAACCGGAATCTGCCAGGATAAAGAGACCGACAATAATGCACCTTTAACCGCCTGTCGATCAATGTTATGATGTGTGCTATACGGGTTACCCTCTATTAAAATCATTTGATGGTAATTTGTTTTTTTCAGACGAGAGCATTGGGAGAACAAGCGGCCATGAAGAATTGACAATATGAAATCTTCTTTTGATTTTCGTTCTACAATAACATCATTATTTATGATGTAATCTCCGGTCTTGAGATTTTTTAATTCTACTAAAGCGCCTTTGTCTTTTAATATCTCCGGAATATTTGAAGGAACCTCCCTTTAATCAACGATTATTTTCACCTGGTGGTACATACTTTTGCTTTAAAAATAAAAATGATTAAATAATAAAACTATAAAATTCGGTTAAAATAAAATTATTATTTACTTGCATGTGCTTTTTAAAAGCACATTTTGTTTCGTATAATATTTGATACACCAAAAAAAACGTTATTTAATGTATTTTTTATTTTCCGGCATATAAGTGATTATCTTCCATAGCTGTACGTTGCTTGTTGTGATTATTCAGCTCTGCGTGTCAGGGTTGGCATTTCTGCTAAAAACTGATAGCGTCTTTAGGTCTGTCATCGTTTAATGGAAGGAATGGTTAAGGCTGATTCCAAATACAAAAATATCAGGAGGTAAAGTAATAAGCAGTTGAATCATAAAAAAAGGTTATAGATGCTTAATTATTAAATATTTTTTTATAATTTTAACAAATATAAATAATATTGTGGAATATATCTTCAAAAGATTGCAACATATGTTCAATCTTTTTTTCTAAAATAGGTGATATATATTGATATTTATTTATTATTTTGTTACAAAAAATGAAGAAACACCAAAATGGTTTTAAAAAACATAAAATTTTAAGCTATGAAAATTAACAGTCTTTTAGATCGGATTAAACGTTCTTATGCTTTATTATTATTGTTAAATATGATATTTTTACATACAGCCATAATTAAATTATCTAATGGATGTCCCCCCAGCTTAATCGCAGATACGTCTGCAAACTGGTATGAATATTCGGGAAACAAGTTTATAGATAATTTTAATGGCAATCAGATAAATAAAATTAACGGCACCGATACTGTTTTCCGTTGGAATACTGATGACTGGGCACCAATAACTTTTTCACAAAATAATGGAATGCTGCATATAGATAACTGGATGAAGTGGGTAAATATTAATCTTATGTTTGATAGTACCACTATTGATGCAAGTCAAACTCCTTATCTCTATATGCAAATAAGAGCTAGTACACCAATAGCCAGCGGTGATATTGAAATTAGGGTATCTCATTCACAAAAATGGTATGGAGGAGATAGTTGCAATACTGGCCAATGGCATCCTGCCATTGATACAAGTTGGACAGAGATTGAATATGATTTATCAGAAGCATGGAAGGTAGATATAACACGTATAGCGAGAATTAATATACCATTTTTAAAAGATGTAAATACTTGCGAGAGACTGGATATTAGATATTTGGCGTTAGGAGACACATCATACAAAGTAAATAAAGTAACAAATGTAACCGATGTCACATGTCCGGGCGGAAGTGATGGTGCCATAGACATTGAAACAGAAAATGGCGATGAACCTTATTCTATTACCTGGACAACATCTGATGGATCAGGGTTGTCTGATTCTGCAGAAGATCAGACAGGATTGACAGCAGGCACCTACAAGGTAGTCGTGAAAGATAACAATGATTGCTTTGATTCAACTTCTTTTACAATCAATGATGGCATCCCACCGGTTGCGGATGCAGGGCCTAATGAAAGCATTTGTTCAGGGGATACAACAGAATTGAAAGCAACAGGAGGGTGTAGTTATCTGTGGTCAACCGGAGACGGAACGGATACTGTTATTGTGAGTCCTGGCTCAAATACAACTTATACTGTAACTGTTACAGATACAAAAGGATGTACAGATACAGATAATATGACTATAACAGTTAATTCACTTCCCTCGGCATCTATAATACCAGATCCTGCATCAACATGTGTAAACGATACATTAAATTTAGATGGTAATCCTTCTGGAGGGGCAGGAGCCTGGAATACTCATTCCTGGACAGGGGATATAGGGCAATTATCAGCTACAAATGTTCAAACTCCCAAGTTTAGCCCACAGAGCTCAGGTAACTATAATTTGACATATACAGTAAGAGATAATAATGGTTGTACAGCAACTGATGATATAAATATAGATGTAGAAAACTCACCAACTGCAGATGCAGGAACAGGTGGAAGCGAATGCGACCAGGATTTTGTTCTGAAAGCATCTCCCAGTATAGGCACCGGCACATGGACAAAGACAGCAGGTTCAGGAAATGCTGTCTTTACCCCGAACGCAAACAGCCCTGATGCCACTGTTACCGTAGATGCTTATGGTACATATACATTCCAATGGGAAGAAAACAATAATGGCTGTACTGATGCAGCAACAGTCAATGTGAATTTTTACGAACAACCTGTAGCCGATGCCGGCTCGGGAGGCGATACCTGTGGTTTGGATTTTGACCTGGATGCCACCCCAAGTGTAGGCACCGGCACATGGACAAAGACAGCAGGTTCAGGAAATGCTGTCTTTACCCC
>CAYFQI010000223.1:0-388 GCA_964345135.1 uncultured Bacteroidales bacterium | reverse complement strand
ACGCAAACAGCCCTGATGCCACTGTTACCGTAGATGCTTATGGTACATATACATTTCAATGGGAAGAAAACAATAATGGCTGTACTGATGCAGCAACAGTCAATGTAAATTTTTACGAACAACCTGTAGCCGATGCCGGAGACCCGGATACCATTTGTGCAGGAGATAATATCACATTAACTGCTGACGGCGGTGATAATTATGAGTGGATCAATGGCCCGAATGAATCAATGTATGACATTAGCCCTGATACAACAACCGTATACATGGTAATTGCATACAAGACAAATGGCTGTTCTGATACCAGCAGTGTAGAAATAACAGTGAACCCCTTGCCCAATACATCAGAAATATCCGGTGAGGCAAATCCACCGTGCAATGCTTCAGG
>CAYFQI010000222.1:0-4379 GCA_964345135.1 uncultured Bacteroidales bacterium | reverse complement strand
GCCTTGTTTTGAAGTAGTTTTAATGTGTAATAGATTTTCTAATGCATATTTTGGGTTTAAACGCGGTACACTTTTCAACTGAAATATTGGTATACTTTTCAGTTAAAATAAACAGCATGGACACTAAACAGTACGAATTAATCTCATGGCCGGCTCCGTTTTATCGTTTAAAACAAACCATTAACAAATGGGAAAAATATTTTAACAGGTTTGATTTTAATTGTTTTTATAATACAATATGATATTTTTGCTCAGGATAATAACATCAATGATCCTGACAATGTGACGATTGTTCAGGATGAGAAAGTCATTCAGCCAAACAACAAGAACATATTGAATTTGGAAAGAATTCCATTTAGCATTGCATTTGATTTATACAAAATTTTGAATGATGATAATGAATGGAGTGTTTTACAAGTTGCAGCCACATCAGAAGCCAAAAACAAAAAATATTTCAGAGTCGGAAAGATATCTAAAAATAATCCGTTTTTCTACCCTGGTACCGGATTTTCCAGAGGCAGAAACGAAGATTCTTCTGAGATGGTAATTGCGAAGCATGGACATCATTACATTTTTTTTAATGATGAAAACTCTTAGAGGGCTTCAATCAGAGAAAATAAATCGGAGAATATTATTCGACTTAAATGGACTGTTAACATTTTTTCGATTAAAAAAGAAACAATTAAAATTAAAAATTCTACGATTAAAAAATTCTATCTTATGATATTTACAGATAAAAATAATAATGACATAATTGAACATGGTGAATTTAATCTTTATTCAATAAAATTCAAATAATGCCGA
The DNA here is from genome assembly GCA_964345135.1 of uncultured Bacteroidales bacterium. Classification (GTDB taxonomy): domain Bacteria; phylum Bacteroidota; class Bacteroidia; order Bacteroidales; family JBBRXJ01; genus CAYMKE01. The sequence continues at coordinate 3,575 of CAYFQI010000222.1, read as the reverse complement.
AAGATCATATCAGGCAGGCCTAATTTAATTTAATGCGAGGCTTTCCTCTATATTATGTAACTTATCCGCTAATAAAAAATAAGGGTGATTATAAATAAACAGATCATGTTCCGGCCATTGATCTACATTTTGCATAATTTTTTTCATTTTTTGATACACGATGGGAGTAAATTTATCTCCTTTCCAGGTACTGGTATTAGATAATACAACCCATGACGTGGAATCCGGTTGCCTGACCATTAGTGCGGAGGTTCCTGAAAAAGACCCCGTGCGCCACCAATATCCTTTTTCATTGGTCCCTCTCCATCCAAACGGGTCGGTTTTCCGTGTTGATTGGGTCATTATGTCAATTGATTCCTTTGAAAGGATATCCGGTTTGTCATCATAACCGTCTATAGCTACCAGTAATTTCATCAATGCCGGGGCAGAAGCCACCCAAGCACCGGCCCCGCCAAGCGTCTCAATGTCATTTCCACCATATTGACGCAGCACTTTTACATCCCAATCATAATACGAGGGGCATTTTCCCCCATCATGCGTGTAATATTTAACTTCATTGGGATATCGTCCTGACAAAAAGTTTTTCCCTGGTTTAATATTTTTGATCCCCAATGGCCTAAATATATTTGTTTGCACATACTCATCGTATGTCGATTCAGAAACCAATGCAACGATTTTACCCAGTACTGCATATCCGAAATTTGAATAAAAACTCCGGGAGCCGGGTTTAAAGTCCAACTTTCGTTTAGACAAGACATAGCTGATGATTGTTTCAAAATTAGGAGCATTTTCACACTCCATTGTATTGGAAATAATTCTTGATAAAAACATGGGGTCGCCTCTCCAGTTGCTCCAACCACCAGTATGATTTAACAAATGCCGTACAGTTATGAGTTTTACTCTCCAATCCCTGTAATTTAAATAGATTGAATCATTCAGCAATCCATCTTCTCCAAATACACAGTCATCCAAAGATAATTTCCCCTGTTCCACCAGCTTCATCACTGCCACGGCAGTAATCAATTTGGATATACTTGCTATCCTAAACATATGATTGGTTTCGACCTCTTGTTCCTGTTCTGCATCTGCGTAGCCATACCCTTTCGTAAATACAAGGTCGCCATTCTTTACCACGGCCACGGAGGCCCCTTTGATGTGCCATTTTTTCATAAAGTCAGGAAATACCGTGTTAAATGTTTCCAGGTTTTCACTAGATAAAAACAAGTCATCCACGTTAGATACCAGGAATTCCGCTTCCTGAAACAACTCACTTTCATTATTTATTTTTCCTTTATCCGGAAGACTTACTGTCATATTTCCAAAAAAGAAAATAAAAAACACGGCAATGGTAAGTATATATTTTATTTTCAATCTCTTAGGCAATTCTTTGATCATAAGCTTTTAAATTACAATTCATTTTCAAGATTTAGGTGTGATCATTTAAAAAAAACAAAATTAATAATTTCATAACATTTTATATGAATTTTTAATAACAAAATCTATAAACATAAAACATGAAAAATGAAAATGAATAATAATTCAAAAACTATACCATTTAAAAAACATACATCAGGAGCCATTTTGCAACTCGTGCTTAAAAATGCAATCTCTTAAACTTCAACATGTTAATCCATTCTTAAAGAATATGGGCCATAATGTTCGATAACCATGAACATTATAAAATATCTTTAATTAACAGGGATTTGTTTATAAATTTTTTCTTTATTTTTCTTGCGTACTTTTAATAAATCCAGGTAAGCCTTCACTTCATTCGCATTGCCTGACAATTCATATGCTTTTTTACCCCATTCCACTGCTACATTTAACCTGTCTCTTATTTCACTTAATACAGCCATGTTATAAGCGGCTTTCCATTTTAAATCTTTTTCAATACCCGGGGCTTCAATAATATTAATCCATACCTGTGAAGCAACTTTCCATTGGTCTTGTTTAAGTTTTTGATAAGCATTCCACATACCTGATTTACAAGGTGAATGTATTTTACGTTGCACGTTTTCCCACGCTGGTGCAATTCGTAAACCATATTTTTCAGCACTTTGGTAACATGCAGTGCCACCTGCGTCTATGATATCGGGAATACTCTCCATGGCTTCTGCTGTTCTGATGCCCTGCCCCTTCCACACGAGTGTATCTTTTTGTAAATACTCGTCCAATACTTTTTTTCGGCCGGGATCATAGACCCGCCATAACGTGGAATGAATATGCAGAAGCCTGACCTGGTGCCGATAGGCTTCCTTTATATAGTCTACATATATCGTGTCGGCAGTCATGAAATACTCGATAGCAATCAGCGCATCAGAATGAGTTTTTTCACAAATCTGTTCAATCGTGTCCCAGTGAATTTGCATAAACAAATTATCATTATTCATTCCAAATTCCCTGTCATCATATAAATACAAGTATTTAACACGGGGTGATCGTGACAGGCTACTATTGATGCCCAGGAAATAGTTCCGAGCGTAATAATCTTCAACCTGCTCTTTTTGATTTTTATACTCATTTTGTAGAGCATCTTTTTTTATTCCCACGGCAAACGTCTGAACAGAGGGCGGCAAAATAATTTCAGCAGGTTCTAAAACCTCTAAATTCATGTATGAAACCGGGCTGCATCCCGTGATTAATAAACAAAGGACGAAAAACCCTGTTTTTAGAGCTTGAGTCAAATGTGACAGTTTTTAAAATGGTTTCAAAAATAAGAATTATGTCTGCATGGCTCCACATACATTAATCACTTGGCCACTTACATATGAAGATAAGTCAGAAGCAAGAAATACAGCGGTCTTGGCCACTTCTTCAGGTTCCCCCCCCCTCTTCATCGGAATCTTTTCCTGCCAGCCTTCAACAACTTCCGGGGGAAGTTTTCCTGTCATTTCTGTTATGATAAACCCGGGTGCTATGGCATTGCAACGAATATTGCGTTGTCCCAGTTCTTTAGCAACAGATTTTGAAAATCCGATGATTCCTGCTTTGGAAGCAGAATAATTGGTTTGTCCTGCATTTCCGCCTACCCCTACTACAGAGCTCATGTTAATGATGGATCCTTTGCGTTGTTTAAGCATGACACGTTGAACAGCCTTGGTAAAATTGAATACGGATTTCAGGTTCACGTTGATCACGGCATCCCATTGTTCCTCAGTCATACGCATTAAAAGTGTATCTTTTGTAATACCGGCATTATTCATTAAAATATCAATCCGCTCAAAATCCTTTAAAATCTCATCCGTGACTTTTTGGGTATTGTCATAATCGGATGCATCAGAAGCATACCCCTTTGCTTTTACTCCTTTATCAGATAATTCCTTTTCAAGGGATTTCATGTTTTCATCATATTGTAAATCCGTGAATGCTATGTTTGCCCCTTCTTCAGCAAATTTAACAGCAATCGCTCTCCCGATACCTCTTGCAGCACCGGTTATAATGGCAGTTTTTCCTTCAAGTAATTTCATATGTTTATATTTCTAAGTTTTTAAGTTTCTAAGTTTCTAAGTTTTTAAGTTTCTAAGTTTCTAAGTTTTTAAGTTGATTAAGTTAATTGAGTTAATTGAGTTAATTGG
>CAYFQI010000221.1:0-4599 GCA_964345135.1 uncultured Bacteroidales bacterium | reverse complement strand
AACCGAACGAAGTGAGCTCATGAACACCTTAAAAAAACAATAATAAAGTGAATAAAAATTTAAACCGCAGAATACTTGTGGTATTTGAGGATTTAAATTTTGAGCAACAACGAAGAAATTGGACTTTATAGACAAACACTAATTAGTGCCTATCTTTTCTTTTCAATGATCTGGATATCCCGAATATCATCGTTATCAATAATAAATTCAACAAACGTTCTTATCTGGTGTATTCCTGACTTACCTGCAGCACCAGGATTTATATGGAGAAGGTCTAAAGATTTGTCGAACATTATTTTTAAAATATGTGAATGACCTGATATGAATAGTTTAGGTGGATTTTTATGAATTTCATTTTTAACTTCAATTGCATAATTACCAGGATACCCGCCGATATGGGTTATCCATACATCTACTCCTTCACATTGAAACCTGTTATGCATAGGAAAAACAGATCGCATTTCAAAATCATCAATATTCCCATACACTGCTTTAATTGGGATATTTAATGACTCCAAATCATTCACTACATTCATTCCTCCAATATCGCCTGCATGCCAGATCTCATCACATTTACTTAATGATAGTAAAAAATCAGAATCCATGAACCCATGTGTATCTGACATCAATCCAATTTTTTTCATGTGTTTATTTTTAAATTTTTTATTTCCCGCATACCTTTTCCAACGTTTTAAACTTTGGAAAAGTTCATTTGCCAAGCGTGGTTTGCAACTACACAGCTGAAACTTCTTTTATACATGCACACGTGTGGCATTTGTTAAAACAAGGTTCATACTGTACTTTGTTTTGTATTTTATAAATTTGCTAAAATAATAAGTTTTATTTTAACATAACATATAATGCAATTATTTTATAGCCATAATGATCCTATTGATAATCAATTTGCCTTTGATAAAGAAAAGTCAAAATATTTATTTAAAGTATTAAGAAAACGTAAGGGCGACCAAATATATATAACAAATGGAAAAGGAACAATATTCAATACTCGAATTGTTGAAATAAAAACAGACAGTTGTGTTTTAGACGTGACAGATAAAACAACTCGATCTAAGCAACGTGATTATTATCTCCATATTGGAATAGCTCCCACGAAAAACATTAACCGGTTTGAATGGTTCCTCGAAAAAAGTACAGAAATTGGAATTGACGAAATAACACCCCTTATTTGTGATTATTCTGAAAGAAATACACTGAGATACGAGCGGATGGATAAAATTATAGTTGCTGCCATGGAGCAATCATTAAAAGCCCATAAACCTCATTTAAATGAATTAACAGGCCTGGGGGATTTTTTCAGACAAAATAACAGTACTCAAAATTTCATTGCACATTGTCAATATCATAACATACCCCATGCTGATTTAAAAAATTTGTCTGTCAATAAAACAACATCTACTATATTAATAGGGCCTGAAGGCGATTTTTCTGAGGACGAGATGAACATGGCAGCAGATTATAAATTTCAGACCTTACGTCTCGGCAATTATCGTTTACGCACTGAAACTGCTGGTTTAATGGTCTGCAGCGCTTTTAGTATAAATGGTTCATAAACAAAAAAAGCAGTCAAAATGACTGCTTTTTTAATCAATTAAGATTTAATTCGATTTCATCTATGGAACTGGAACTAAATACAAAGTATGCGCTGGCAAACCCGATAATATTTTTCACTACAAAGTTCTGCACTTTTTGTTCATGATTGTCTAAATATTTAGACAAAAATTTAAATTCATCGTCAGACCATTGTTTTTTCCAGTCATAGAAGAAATTACTTTCATTAGGAGTAAAGTCTTGTTTCATAGGCTTATTAATTTTCTAAATAAACACCAAAACAAGACAAATTATTGTTACATTTTGGTTAAATTTAAATTTTTCTCCTTAATTAATTTTCTAAGATTTATTAATGCATATCTCATTCGCCCCAATGCAGTGTTGATACTTACATTGGTCTGATCTGCAATTTCTTTAAAACTCAATCCTCCATAATGACGTAATAATATGACTTGTTTCTGGTCCTCAGGCAATTCCTCAACCAATGACTTTACATCTTCTGTTATCTGTTTATCAACCAACTCATCTTCTACATTTTTATCTGAAAATTTTGTTGTGTTGAATACATCTGATTCATAGCTATCATTTGACAGCGTATTCATTTGTTTTTCTTTTCTGAAATAATCAATGATTAAATTATGCGCAATGCGTATTACCCATGAAACGAATTTGCCGCTTTCTTTATATTTCCCTTGTTTGAGCGAACGAATCACTTTAATAAACGTATCCTGAAATATATCTTCAGCAACTTGTTCTTCTTTTACTATTAATACGATATAAGTATATACTTTATCTTTATACCTGTTAATAAGCACCTCAATGCTTGATTGCTTACCTGCCAGAAATTGCTTGATTAATTGATAATCTGTTAATGCTTTTGTTTTCAAAACAACCTCCTCTTTTTTGGTTTGACTTAATAAAATCTTCCCTTTAATAAGGGTACAATTATCATTCCATCTTGCAATAAATTGCCGCAAAGATAATTATAAATTAAAAATTTAAAAAAGAGTAGTTATTTTTTCTATAGACAAATATTTTTTTAACGCTAATTATTAATACAAATTTACTAAATAATTTTTATAGTTATATATTTTAAACGATTTTTTTAAAAAAAGGTTGTAACAGGGGATCATTTTTTTAATCCTCTCTATTTTATTGTTTGTCCCATCATATCCGCTTAGTTCGTTACGCTTGCCCCAAGATGGTTCATTTACATCAGTAAACTGCACATTTTAATTCTTCGCAAGACTCACAGCGAACATTATGAACCAAACACTCAACCAGGCCTATAAATTATTTATTTATCTACCACATCATATTTTATTCTTAATTCATGAAGTTCATCTTTTAACGAATCCGCTAATTCTTTATATCCTTCTTTACTATACAGGTTTTTCATTTCATTGGGATCATTTTTCAGGTCATATAATTCCCATGTTTCCAATCCAGGGAAATGAATAAGTTTATATCGTTCTGTACGGATTCCATAATGTTTATGCACTGAATGCCACCCGTAAGGATATTCAAAATATTGATAATACAATGCATCTCTCCAGTCCTCAACTTGCTCTTGTTGCCATAGTGGGCGTAGTGACCTTCCCTGGATTGCATCCGGTATTTTGACCCCTGCTAAGTCTAAAAAAGTTGGAGCATAATCAATGTTTTGTACTAACTCATTGCAAACCCTTCCTGCTTCAATTTCGTTTGGATAACTCATTATTAAGGGGGTACGGAATGATTCTTCATACATAAACCGTTTATCATACCAGCCGTGTTCTCCGAGATAAAATCCCTGATCAGATGTATAAACAATAAGAGTATTATCCAACAATCCATTTTCTTTTAAATAATCCAGTAGTCTCCCAATATTCCGGTCAACCGATAAAATACATTTTAAATAATCCTGCATATACCGCTGGTACATCCATTTTGCTTTTTCCTTTCCTGAAAGGTTTAATTTTTGATACTGCCTGTTAATAGAATCATAATATTCATCCCAGACTTCAAGTTGTTGTTCATTGAACCTGTCCCGCCACATGTTGGCATATTTTTGGGCATCCCATCCATCAGGAGCTCCGCCAGTTCCTGTTTCTTCTCCAAAATATTCTTTTTTCAATTTCAGGTCCATTGATAAAAACATGTCTTTTATACGCATATCAGCTTTTTCAGCAGCCATTCTTCCTTTATAATCATCAAAAAATGTTTCAGGTAATGGAAATGTTACATCAGAAAATTTATACAGGTCAGCTGTATCAGGGAACCATGCCCTGTGGGGGGCTTTATGGTGATATAAAAGGCAAAATGGTTTGCTTGTGTCCCTTTTGTCAATTGTTTGAATAGCAATGTCTGTGATAATATCTGTCACATACCCTTCATGTCTTTTAATCTCTCCCATTTCTATTAAATCCGGATTATAATAATTGCCTTGTCCATCCAATATATTCCAATAATCAAACCCGGTAGGTTCACTTTGTAAATGCCATTTCCCAATCATAGCTGTATAATAACCAGAATCCTGAAGTAATTTAGGAAATGTCATCTGACTGCTATCAAAACGATCTCTATTGTCTCTTAATCCATTTTTATGACTATGTTTTCCTGTCAACATTATTGCTCTGCTTGGAGCCGAAATTGAATTGCCTACAAAACTATTGGCAAAACGCATCCCGTTTTCAGCAATACGATCAATATTAGGCGTTTGGATTAAAGAAGTATCATAGGCACTGATTGCTTTTTCATCATGATCATCCGTCATGATGAAAATAATATTCGGCCGCTGAGATGTCATTTCGTCAACTTTTTTATTCTCAGAGGAACAACTATGATTGATTGCACCTGCTAAAACAGGAAGTGAAAATACTGCTATTTGTTTTGATATCATGAGATATAATTTTAGTTTTTAAATGTATGTCTGTTAATAATCGTTAACTTCACTACACTTGTATAATATTTATTCATCTGTTTATTTCTAAGTTTTTAAGTTTTTAAGTTTCTAAGTTTCTAAGTTTCTAAGTTTTTAAGTTTCTAAGT
>CAYFQI010000220.1:0-4654 GCA_964345135.1 uncultured Bacteroidales bacterium | reverse complement strand
TTTGTTTCGCTTAATAATATAGGACTATTGTACTTCTTTTGGAAAATTATATGAAACGTCCATGATAAAATAATCATTATTATCACACACGGAAATGATTATTTTATCATGGTAAGTTCCATCTGACAATTGAAAATCTAAATTTAAACAGATGAATATACATTTTAGAAAGTGATTGTGCCATAGGTTAGTATTTATGTTGCCCTTAGGGCGAATTAATATTTAATCTCTTATTCTCAAGGCACTGCCTTGAGCTGAATTAAAATGCCACTTCGTGGTGCAAAATATAGAATATTTTTCTATCCACCCTAATCTTTCATTGATCCCATGATTCATTACACGTGTAAAAATTAATTTTTAGGTAAAATATTTTTAAAATAAACAGGTAAAAGGTATCTATTCATTGTTTACAAAAAAACTAAAATGTACACTCCCGTATTTTTTTGTTTTAAAAAAAGACGAAGTTCCTTCAAAATGATAATCTTTGGGGTGTTCCAAAATCAACCATCCTCCTTTTTTTAAAAGATTGTTTTCAACTATACATTGAGGAATTTGGTCTAATGTTTTTAACTGGTATGGAGGGTCTGCAAAAATAATATTAAATTTATTTTCACATTTACGAATATACCGGAAAACATCGGTTTTAAAAGGAGTTATTCTAGTAAATCCTAAACGGGTAACATTCTTTTTGATGAATGAAAACAATTTCCCGTTTTGTTCTATGGCATGAATCATATTTGCATGGCGTGAAGCAAATTCAAAGCTTATACTTCCCGTTCCCGCAAATAAATCCAGCACATCCAGGTTTTCAAATTCAAAATAATTATTTAATATATTAAATAATCCTTCCTTGGCTATATCTGTTGTTGGCCTGGCATTAAAATGTGCCGGAAGATGAATTGACCTGCCTTTGTGTGTTCCCCCGATTATACGCAATTCATTAAATTAAAGAGATTTGTATAATAATACGTGTCTGTTTTCCTGAATGTATAACTATATAAAAAATTATGGTCAGGTTCCCTGTAAATCATATTTCCTATGAATGTATTCAAATTTTTAGCGTACGCAGATTGCTTGGACATTATCCCCGACACCGTCAATTCATGTATCAATGGATCAAGCTTTAGTTGTTTATACACATGAAGTATATAATATGCCAAATCATTTTCATTGGAATATTTGAAATTATTATACAAGATAAACGTCCCATCCCGTACTACTGCAATATCAAACATACTGCGGCATATATTTACAAATACTTTTGTTTGCTTATTAGGTGATATCATTTGGATGATATTTTCAATAAAAGGTGTTGCCTGATGATAAAAATTAACCCCTGAAAATTTTTCTACAATTTCATTTGCTAAACGGTTAGGCACAGTGAAAATATTATATGAATCAACACTTTCAATATAATTATAATGGATTTCATCCAGATCGTCAATCTGTGTATTAAAATCCATGATCGTTTTTAATTGATCTTGTTGAAAAAATGCAGAAGGTAAAAGTGTTGTTTTCCTGTTGATGATTATAAAGTTTACTAACTTATATTTATTATGGAAACGTTCATCATTCTGAAGTATCTCTTCAATTTTTTCAAAATATACTTCATTTGACAGATCTTTTTCAATAGGGTAATTTGTTAATACTATGTACTTATTTCGTACAGTATCAAAAATGCAATAAACTACTCCTTCTTCTCCTGCCTGTATGGTGAGGATGTAAGTAGAACTTTGATTAATATCAAATGTTTCGTCTTTGAATGCAAACTGATGCATAAAATTATTCCCAGTTTCCAGCGTTATTGGTTGCTTTTTCCAACGATCCAACCTTTAAGCCCGGAAATCCGGTGATATCTTCTCTTTCTTTATTAAGATTAATGATTAACTGTTGATCTAATCCTTTAAGTAATATATTATTATGAACAGCTGCTTCAAATACATTAACCTTCACCTTTGATTCTGTTTCAATGATCCCGGCTCCCATCCTAAATTCTGCAGGAGCAACATAAGGCACATACCTTAATGAATCCAATGGGTATCCGGCAAAGAACAGTGAATCAAACACACTGATTTTGGTTGTATCTCTTATAATAATCTTTTCTTCTAATGCTTGTTTTTCAGTTAGAGTATCTGGAACAACACCAATGGCCTTCACTACTCTAAAAGAATCGCTTCGCACAAAATCAATTAATGTATCAAAACTACCTGTATATCTCCCATACCTTGATTTGTATGCTCCCTGGGCTTTTCTGATGTCCTTTAGCCGTTCGATAGTAGCTTCATAACGTTCCTTTTTTACCCTGTTAAAATTAATGGGCTTCATAATACTGTCAACAAGCAAATATCCTAATAAAATAATGACGACACCTAAAATGACCTGAATAATTGTTTTCATTGTTTATTCTTTTATTTTTGTATTGTATAATCAAAAAAGAAAATCATATACTAAAATTTTATTTAAATAGCATTTTTTAAAAATCCTTTTACGAAACAAAAATAATAAAAATATATTTTTATATTTGAGATATTGGTTTAAATTATATGTTAAAAGATTTTATTTCAAAAACGCTCAGCAACCAATTAAATTATCCTGCCACACCTGATCAGGAAAAATTAATGGATATATGTGCATCATTCATCATGAATAAAGGTGCTCATGAGATTTTATTGGTCAAAGGATATGCCGGTACGGGCAAAACATCTATGATCAATGCCATATCAAAGACGCTCATAGAATTAAAATTTAAAACATTTTTAATGGCGCCAACCGGCCGGGCATCAAAGGTACTTTCCTCATACACCGGAAAAAATGCATACACCATCCACAAAAAAATATACAGGCTTAAATCATCAAACGACGGGTTTGGCGCATTTGAATTAGATAAAAACCTGCATACCAACACCTTTTTTATTGTTGACGAAGCGTCCATGATTGGCAACCAATCATTTGAATTATCAAATTTTGGTAGCGGAAATCTATTGCAAGACTTGATATCTTATGTTTATAATGAAAAAAACTGCAAGTTAATCCTTGTCGGCGACCTCGCCCAATTGCCTCCCGTGGGATTAATAATCAGCCCTGCTCTTGATGCCCAAAGACTAACAAACATGGGATTTTCGGTAAAGCTATCAATTTTAAAACACATAGTCAGACAAGAAAAAGATTCAGGAATCCTTCAAAATGCGACACACATACGTCAACAAATTGAACAAAATAATACATCACTGCCTAAATTCAATGTTGAAGGGTATGATGACATTATCAGGCTGCCCGGTGATGAACTTGTTGAAAAAATATCCGATATGTATGACACATACGGATTGGATGACGTAATGGTTATCAATCGTTCGAACAAACGATCGAACAAATACAATCAAGGCATCCGGAATCAAATACTGTGGCGCGAAGAAGAAATATCTACCGGTGATTATGTGATGGTAGTAAGAAATAATTATTTTTGGATGACCGAAGAAGATGAAGATATTGACTTTATTGCCAATGGTGATATTGCAGAGATCGTTAAAATCCACAACCATGAATCATTATACGGGTATCATTTTGTTGATGTAACCCTTCGGTTAATAGACCACAAGCACCTGGAAATAGATGCGGTGATGTTTTTGGATACTTTACACATTGATTCTGCTTCACTTTCAAATAAAGCCAGAAAAGAGCTGTTCTATACCATCATGGAAGATTACGCTGACATGCCAAAAAAAAAGCAATACAAAAAAGTTAAAGAAAACCGGTATTTCAATGCTTTGGAAGTCAAATTTGCCCATGCTGTCACTTGTCACAAAGCACAGGGCGGACAATGGAAAGCTATTTTCATTGACCAGGGATATATCACTGAAGAAACAGTGAATATTGAATATTTGCGATGGCTCTATACTGCATTGACCAGGGCAAGCGAAAAAGTTTTTTTGGTGAATTTCTCAGAAAAATTCTTTGAATGACTAATAACAGCAAAGGGCCTATAGCAATCCTTAACATTCATGTCACTATAAACCCTTTACAATAAGTTCAATGCATCCGCTCTTTTATTCCACAATCAGTTTATAATATTCCTGCTTCTCCTGCCTGCCCGGTGAATTCCAGAAAATAAAGCCCTGATTGTATATTCTGATGGTTAAGTAAAGGAACAGACATTTTTTCATCTGTTTATTTTTCTAAGTTTCTAGGTTTTTAAGTTTTTAAGTTTTTAAGTTTCTAAGTTTTTAAGTTTTTAAGTTAATTAAGTTAATTGAGTTAATTGAGTTAATTGAGTTAATTGGGTTTATCTGGTTTTTTTTATCCGGCAGCTCAGCGTAGAAGAACCTTTTATAATCATGCGCATGTGTGTTAAATGACTTATCATGGGTGTTTCATATGAAATGGTCAAATGTTTTGATAATACCTGTTGTCCAAGATCATTAAAAACATAGAATAATAACAATGAGGAAAAAAAACAAAAAAGGGCAAGGAAGCCTTATTCCTCACCCTTTAAACTATTACTAAACCATTAAACTATTACTTAACTAAAAACCAATAATTAAGTACAAAGCAAAAATATCACGAACCAGGGCATTTGTTTTTCATCTACTTGTATTTTATTTATACCTCTTTGTATTTCTATGAATTTTTAAACCCAAAAAGAGGATGGCTCGTATTA
>CAYFQI010000219.1:0-4685 GCA_964345135.1 uncultured Bacteroidales bacterium | reverse complement strand
TATTTAAATTTTTTTGCATTATCCCGATAGTGCTGCAAAAATTTTCATTGTCTATAAAAAACTCTGAAAATTTTGATGCGAAATAATTATTAGAAGTCCCCTTAAATTATTTATGATCTTTGAGGTTTTGATCTATTAATATAGGTTTATTAACCGCATGGATATTTAGTGTTTGTTCCATCATGTCAGCTAACTTTGTTTCATTTGCCCCAAAATTGCTTATTTACACTAGTAAACCGTACATTTTGGAGCTTAGCGAGCCTCGTTTTTGAACATTATGGCCTAAACATGCGACTTTTTGACGGGTATTATTTAACTTAATTTAATAATAACTTAACATTAATTTTACACGGCACCATGGATTTATACTTAAATTTGGCGAATAGACTGAAACAAATGAAAAATCCGACCCCTAAGCAAATTGCCATTGGTGTTTCGTTAATTGTGACATTTGTTGTCATAATTTTTTTAGTAATCATCCATTTTTCGATTCAACATACCTTAAACTGGTATTTATATGTCATCATCCCGCTTGTTACATTTTTTACCTGCTATTTCGTGTTAATATATTTTCTGGAATATTTTATTTACAGGAAAATTAAATTAATCTATAAAACGATTGCCAAATCCAAAACCACTAAAGAACTTGCAGAAGATAAAATGGATATGAAACGGAATATTATAGAAGATGTGGAGCAGGAAGCACTCAAGAGTATGTCAGAGGATCAGGAAACGATAAGGCAATTAAAAAGAATGGAAGAATACCGGCGGCAATACCTGGGAGATGTCTCACATGAATTGAAAACTCCGATTTTTCATTTACAAGGGTATATTGATACATTATTGGACGGTGGAATTCATGACGAAAAAATAAATATTAAATATCTGAAAAAAGCATCCAAAAATGCAGAACGGCTAAATGCCATAGTTGAAGACCTTGAAATGATTGCATTAATAGAAGACGGTAAGATGAACCTCGAGATCGAAGAATTCAATTTATGGGATTTGGTAAATGAAGTATATGATCACTTACAACCAATGTCAACTCATCATCAAATTAAACTGAAATTTAAAAAAGGGTTTATTAATCCTTGCTTTGTTAAAGGAGACAAAGAACGGATACACCAGGTGATCGTTAACCTTGTTTCCAACGCCATTAAATATGGTGTTGAAGATGGAAAAGTAACCATTGGCACCTATGACATGGATAAGAAATATTTAATTGAAGTATGTGATAATGGTATTGGTATTGAAGAAGAGCATTTACCACGTATTTTTGAACGATTTTACCGTGTTGACAGAAGCAGAAGCCGCGAAAAAGGAGGGACAGGACTTGGTTTGTCCATTGTAAAACATATTCTTGAAGCACATAACCAAAATATTAACGTGAGAAGCACCCCGGGAGACGGGACAACATTCACGTTTACTCTTGATAAGGCATAAATCAAGGGAATAAAATGTGGAGCCATTGATAATCTATTAGATGTTTGCTGACAAGAATATAATAACCCAGCGCATTTATATGTCTTTCCGTGTTTCGCTCCAAATACTCATTGGCCTGCATTACAGGCATATTTTTTAGGTGATATCCCCATCTCTTTTTTGAATACCCGACTGAAATAATATACATCGTCAAAACCACATTTTTTAGCAATGGTTTGTAACCCTTCACAAGGTTTGTTTTGAAGCATCTGACAGGCAGCATTGATTCGTTGTCTTCTGAGTTCTTTTGCAAATGAAACAGGCGGGTTGTGAGATTTTAACAGACGGCTGATCTGCCGAGGCGATTTGTAAAAATAATCCGATAAGGTTTCCAACGTTAAATCCTGGTGAAAGTTGTCTTTAATAAATGTGATGATCCGGTCGGACAAAGCTGTGCTTTGATTTTTCAGGAATGATTTATTGTCCATATGCCCCACGAATCCAAAAAGTGATTTTATGGATAAAAGGAGAAAAGAGCGGATCAGGATATCTAAATGTGCTTCATTTGTAATGGCCGATTTTGCTAACTTGTATATATTTGAAGCCAATTCTGTTAATCCTTCCCGTTCACTATTGTTTATTATGTATTCGTTGAATGGAAGGTTCAACGTGTTATTCTCAATGATCCAATTCCAATATACTAATATATGTTCGCCTTCTGATTCATAACTATGGAGCATGCCAGCGGGGACATTTAAAATTGTTCCAGGAGAATAATGACTGGCATGTAATTTTTGCTGCCGGTCAAGATCATCATACGTTACATATTTACCGGTTCCTTTTATGAACAATACACCTTCATGAAATGAATGAACATGAGGCGGAATATTAAACTCGTACCTTGTAAAATATAGTTCCATGAGTTTTATGGTGGTGCCCGATATATTTACACTCACGGGAAGACTGATGTATTCATTTGCTTGAAGAAGGTCAAATTTCATGTTTTGACTTTATTTTACTAATTATTTTAAACAAAACGTGATTTTGTTTAAAATATGTTGTGATAAATGTCTTTTTTATCCATTGCTTCGCATGTTTTTTTTATTTAAATTTGAAGTATGGAGTAATGTTTATAAATGTTGAAAATTAAAATAATTAATACATATAAAAAATGGATAAAAAAAACAGGTTTTTAAAACTGATCGAAGAAAGAGGATTGAATAAGCTTCCTTATATGCCTTGTATGGATCAATATGTGCAATCCGGGTTACCCGAAGAATATCAAAATAAACATATTATTGAGATGCAACAGGAAGTAGGCACAGATATGTACAGAGGGGTAGGAGCATTCAAAGAAGAATATGATGAGACTATTCAACATAGTAAAGTACGTGACGGTGAATTTGTGTATGAAAAATTTGAAACCCCTGTTGGAACTATTCAGCAGACCAGCCGCTTTGTTCCGGAGTCACCGTTTATACCGTTTCCAACCGAATACCTGATCAAAACCCAGGAGGACATGGAGGTTTTTCGCTATGTGCTTGAACATACGAAAATAACGGCTGATTATAGCGAAATTAATTATTATAAAGAAAAATATCCTGATAAAATATTATCAGCAAGCTTGTCTGATTCCCCTTTTTATGACTTGTTGACCAAAACCATTGGGATCGAAAATTTCACTTATTTTTATATGGAAGATCCTGCCGAGATTGAACTGACAATGAAAGCAATGCAGGAAAATAAAAAGAAACATGTGGAGTTTTCTGCACAAAGCCCTGCTGATGTCTTGATTTGTTATGAAAATACCAATACTTCGAATTCAATGCCCGAATGGATCAATATGTATGCATTTGAACAATTGAATGAATTTGCCGGAATAGCTCATCAATATGATAAACCATTGCTTATTCATATGTGTGGAAAGATCAGCCTGGTGTTGGACGATATTGCCAAATGTGAATTCGATGGAATCATAGATGTTGCCCCGGAGCCAACAGGCGACTGCAATTTTGCAGAAGCCATTCAAAAAATGGAACAGGTGAACAAAGTCATCGCCGGGGGGATTGAGTGCAATCAGTATACAATGAAAGATACAAAAGCATTCAGGGAGTCAGTAGAACAATTTCTTGAGAGCCTTCCAGACAGTCCATACTATATCCTTGGAAGTGGGGATGCTGTTCCGCAAGGAACCCCTGCTGAAAATTTGATTGAAGCATATAATATTTCTACAAGATACCGGGAAAAGATCAGTTGAACCCCTGAATTCATTCTTTTGTGAAGTTTTGCTGACATCGTCAGGATCATATCAAATAAGAGTTTTTCTTTCGCCGGTTCATGAAATATGATTTTTTAACAATTATGTTTTAAAGGAGATATTGCAGATAAATAAATAATGTAAATAAAAAAAAAGTTTGTTTGAAACTAATTGTTGCATTTTCCGTAAAAGAGGTCATAAATATACACGGAAGCTGAAAAGTGTAAAGATAGAGTAAGCATAATTTTAACAGTTTTTATCATGGAAAAAAAAGAAATTATTAAATCGGTAACATTTATTTTAGCAGGGTCTTTACTCCAAATGTTTAATGGAATAGGCGGTGGGATTTGGACTACTTTAGCCGCTGTATTCGGAATCGTATTGTTTTTTATTGGGTTGTCAAGATTAAAAGGCGGATTGGATGAGGCCGGGCAGTCTGCTATTAAACTTCTCATTGTTGCAGCAGTTTTATCGGGAATTGGGTTTATATTTGATTTAATCCCGCTAATTGGTGGAATTATTGCCTCTGTTTTTGTATTGGCTGCATTTGTAATACAGTTAATAGGTTATATAAAATTGAAGTGCTCTGATACTATTGGGGATATAGGAAAAAGCGGTGTTATGTTATTATTGATAGCAATGATTCTTGCTGCGTTTGGGGCATTATTAGGCATTGTTCCATTCTTAGGTGGTGTCGTTGTATCCATCGTTTCTTTTGCAGGTTTGGTATTATTGTTCTTTGGTTGGATAAAGATTCAGGAAGGATTGATGGACTGACGAAATGGTAATATTTTATTCACTACAATTTCGGTTTGAATTTCTGCGTTATATGAATCTTAAAAGCCAATCATTTTTGAATGATTATTTTGGATGTTTTATGGCCTTTCTTGCCGATGGTTTTTATTAAATAAACTCCGTTTTTAAAAATGTTGACGTCCAATTTATATTTTTTATTGTTTACTTGTACATCGATGAGGCATTGTCCATATATATTGAAAATTTTTAT
>CAYFQI010000218.1:0-4756 GCA_964345135.1 uncultured Bacteroidales bacterium | reverse complement strand
AATGGAGTTTAAAACAAAACACGGAATGCTTCTTCGTTGATCAGACTTGAAAATCGCCTCCTCATAACAGTAAACACTGGCTTATTTCCTGCCAGTTTAAACATAAAAAAATTAAATCGGTTAATTGAGGTGTTTTTGAGAAAAGTAGTGTAAAGATTATAAGTTGTCAGCACCAGAGATAAGGGCAACATAAAAAGTTCTTAATCATTGGCCGTGGTTAAGAAAGTAAACAGGTCAGTGAGATTTTTTTGATCGTATTCTGTTAGTCCCCTCTTATAATCACGTTCGTATGGCTGCAATGATTATTGATAAAGGCATGTAAATTGTATTTCAGGATGTTTAGTCCTTTTCCGCTTAGTGTTTTATGATTTGTATTCACCTGCTGTAAATAAAAATTGCCTTTGATGGAATGGATGATGGTTTGTATGTCTTCATCGTTTAGCATAGCATCTACAGTCGTTCTGAACTCATAATGAACGGCCCCGGCGGTTAATATGTAGATGGACTGTTTAACATGTTCCATCATGGTGTCATTGAAATGCCTTCCTACTATCATTTGATATTTATGAGTCTCCAATGGCGCCTTGATGTCCATCGCCACGTAATCAACGAGCTGATCGTCAATTAAGCGTTGCAATAACAAAGGATTCGTGCCGTTTGTGTCGAGTTTGATTTTCAACCCGTATTGTTTGATTTGACGGATAAAAGGCACGAGAGCTGGATGCAGGGTGGGCTCTCCCCCTGTAATAACCACTGCATCGAGCAACAGCTTATTTGTATGGATCCATTCCAAAATGTCTCCGGCATTTTGTTGTCTCGTGGTTTTAATTTGTTCAGGCAGTACCAATTCAGGATTATGACAATAATTGCACCTCATATTGCAGCCCGAAGTAAATACAATGGATGAAATATGGCCTGGATAATCTACCAGACTTTGTTTTTGAAAGCCTCCGACGGGAAGGGCCTTTTCTCCGGTATGTAAATATTGTCCCTGCTCAACGGGCGGGGCAGTTTTTATGCATTCCTTCATGAGTTTAAAATGTTATATTTTAGTATTTTTTTATCGAAAGTTTTAATAATCATATTGATATTAAAAATGCATCAATGGCTTAATTCCTCTGTTTTACAGTATTCTTTTTCGCTTTTATTCTCATTGTTTTGTTTAATGCCTCCTTTATCAAATAAGACTCTTTCTTTAAATTCTTCCTGTTTCCCTTCGTTCCATTGGTCAACAGGCCTTAAATATCCTACAATTCTTGAAAATACGGTGCATTTTTGCTCTTTCCCATTTGCCTGGCATTTCGGACAGTATTCATGTTCACCGAAAATGTAGCCGTGGTCGGGACATATACTGAATGTCGGAGAAAGTGTCAGGTACGGTAGTTTAAAATGGTGCGTAATTTTTTTAACCAATTGTTTTACAGATTCTACAGGCAATTGATTTTCGCCGATAAATGTATGAAAAACTGTTCCACCAGTGTATTTTGTTTGCAAATCATCTTGTAGTCTTAGTGCCTCAAATAAGTCATCGGTATGATTTACAGGTAGTTGTGTTGAGTTTGTGTAATAAGGTTGTGCACCGTTTTTGTATGCTTTTTCATTGGCAACAATGATGTCCGGGTATTGTACTTTATCAATCCTTGCCAGGCGGAATGATGTGCCTTCAGCCGGTGTGGCTTCAAGATTATAAATATGTCCTGTTTCATCCTGGAAACGTTCCAGATGATCGCGCATAAAATTCATTACCTTCACTGCAAATGCGTGGCCTTCGGTTGATGTAATGTCCTTGCCCATAATGTTCAGGCACGATTCATTCATGCCAAGAATGCCGATCGTAGAAAAATGGTTGTTCCAGTATGCTCCATTTTTTTTATGCAGATGACGAAGGTAGAATTTTGAATAAGGATATAAGCCTTGTTCTGTTAGTCGTTCAATGACTTTCCGTTTGATCTCAAGACTGTTTTTGGCCATCTCCATGAGCCATTCAAGGCGCTGGAAGTAGTCTTCTTCGGATTTTACCTCGTATCCCAGTTTGGGCAGGTTAATGGTGACCACTCCTACTGATCCGGTCAGCGGGTTTGCACCAAATAATCCTCCGCCGCGTTTTTGCAATTCTCTCTTGTCGAGTCTTAAGCGGCAGCACATACTGCGTACATCGTCCGGGTCCATGTCGGAATTGACAAAGTTTGAAAAATATGGGATCCCGTATTTGGCTGCCATTTCCCATATCAGGTCATAATCACGGTTGTTCCAGTTAAAATCCTGCGAAATATTATATGTTGGTATTGGAAATGAGAATACGCTGCCATTGGCATCGCCTTCGAGCATGACCTCGGCATAGGCTTTGTTGAACATGTTTAATTGCTCCTGGAATTCTCCATACGTCTTATCCTGTATTTTTCCCCCGATAATGACTGGCTGGTTTTTCAAAAATTCAGGTACAACCAAATCCATTGTGATATTGGTGAATGGTGTCTGAAAGCCTACCCTGGTAGGAACATTCATGTTAAACAAAAATTCCTGCAGGCATTGTTTCACTTGTTCATAATCAAGATGGTCATAATGAATGAACGGGGCCAGGTAAGTGTCGAAGTTCGAGAACGCTTGTGCTCCTGCAGCTTCGCCCTGCATGGTATAGAAAAAATTGACGATTTGTCCGAGGGCTGCCCTCAGGTGTTTGGCCGGCTTGCTTTGTGTTTTGCCTTCTACTCCCCTGAATCCTGTTAATAATAGGTCTTCCATGTCCCATCCTACGCAATATACGCTCAAAAACCCCAGGTCGTGAATATGAAAACGGCCTTGTTTGTGTGCATCACCAATTTCTTTGGGATAAATCTGGTTCAGCCAGTATTGTGAGCTGATAAGGGTTGATACATGCTGGTTAAGCCCTTGTAATGAATAGGTTGAATTAGCACTTTCTTTAACCCTCCAGTCTTTCAGACTGATATAATCTTCAATAATATCAATATTGGAAAACATCTCTTTAGCATCCCGGATGTTCTGGTGTTGAAACCGATAAATAATGTATGCTTTTGCAGCTTCGTATTCTTTGTTTTCAAAAAGTGTCTGTTCCACAAGGTCTTGTATTTGTTCAACAGTAGGGGGTGAACTGTTGATATCAATCCCTGACCTGGCAATGACTTGTTCTTTGTAAACACCGGCTTTTTCTCTGTCTGGATTTCCGACTGCACGCAATGCCTTAAAAATGGCAAAGGTGATTTTTTCTCCGTCAAAAGGGGCCTGTTGGCCGTCCCGTTTAATAATGTTTGCATTGGTTAAAGCTGCATTTCCTTTCATACATAAATAATTTAAGGTTACTGATTAGAATTTGTCGCTAAAGTTAAGCATGCAGCTTCGAGAAGAATAAGAGAAGGAAGGTTTACATTTGTATTCCACTCCTTTGCTTTTCACCCGAAAGCTACGGATCACAATTTACCGGCAGGTTTTCTGGCTCATCTTGTTTTAACTGCCTTCTCATCCTGTTTATTATCAAGGATAATGACGTCTATGTTAAAACATTGTTAAGAATTACAGCTGCGGGGACAGCTCCTGATTTTCACAGGATTCCCTTTTTATCCCGGCAAAGTATTAGTTTACTAAGGAACCGGTAAATTCAGAACAATTATACGTTAATTTAACGTTTTCTTAAAATTAAGTTTTTCACAATTTTGATTAAAATATTTTGATAAGCCTTATCTTTAACGGGAATTTGAATTGTTAATAAAATATTTAAATAATTGTTATAGCGTGAGCAAAAAAATGATGATTATTTATATGCCCGGATCATACATTTTTATTAACTTTGATATGCTTTTTGTAGTTTTCGTGGCATAAAAAAAATAAACGGATGAAGCTGCACCCCATACATAAAACCAGGGCAATTGAATTTTTTTCTGTTTCAACAGGAACAGCATTGGAATTGCCTTTTATTGATGAAGGGATCAAAGCAGGGTTTCCTTCTCCGGCCAATGATTTTATTGATGCTTCGATTGACCTGAATAATAAACTTGTGGTAGTGCTTTCCAACAATGACGGCTGTGTTATTGCCAGAAGTAATGAAGCCAAAAAAATTGGTATCCCGATGGGAGCTCCGGCCTTTGAATACAAGCATTTATTCAATAAATACAATGTTGATATTTTTGCATACCAATGAACACCGCAAAGATATGCCTCAATACAGCCGAAATATTGTGTTGAATCTTCCTTATCCTACCAATTCAAGTATTGAGCTTGCCAAATTTGCTATAAAAGGACTGGAAAAAATTTTTAAGCATAATGTGTTTTTTTAGCAAACAAAGTTGAGGTATTTTTTGTTTTGAGTGTATGAATACAACTTTAAAAGGGCAAGTACTCCTTCGGCCTGGGGCCACCAGTCTTTCTCATCCGAGATCAGCTGATCGTCATCATATCTATTGAATATGCCACCGTACTCGCGATTCATGCCTTTTTGCAGTGTATCTTCACATAAGATGGAGGAAACTTCCCGGGCTTTATCTATCAATGGTTTATCCCCGGTGTTTTTACACATTTCATAATATACCCAGCTAAATTCCAGGTGATGGACGATTCATATCTCGTTGGGCAGTGGACTGCCGTTCAGCTAATTTTTTTATTAAGGGTTGTTTCGTGATGGTATAATATTCGCATAATCCCATCAAGGCAAACATCTTCGCCATGCTTACATCATAACTATGATTATTGGACACTAATTAGTGTTTGTCTATAAAGTCCAACTTCTTCGTTGTTGCTCAAAATT
>CAYFQI010000217.1:0-4774 GCA_964345135.1 uncultured Bacteroidales bacterium | reverse complement strand
AAATAATTTTGAATTTTTCATATAAAAAGACTGGTAAATCCTATCTTTTATGAATCTTTTAATGTTTTTTGCTTTTTTGTTTTATCTTAAATAATGGATTTTGATTACATTTGTAGCGTTTATATAATGAATAAAAATTATAAAAATTATGAATAAATTTAAGCGGTTAAATAACATTTTCGGGTGGAGTGCATTTTTGATGAGTGCAGTTGTTTATTTGCTCACTATAGAGCCTACCGTAAGCTTATGGGATTGTGGTGAATTCATAGCAAGCGCCTCGAGGTTAGAAATAGGACATCCACCAGGAGCACCGTTTTATATGCTTATTGGCCGATTATTTGCTTTATTTGCTATTGATGTTTCCAATGTAGCAATAATGCTGAATTCATTCTCCGCAATCGTCAGTGCGTTTGCAGTTCTTTTCTTGTTTTGGACCATCACGCATTTCGGGCGTAAAATATTATTTAAAGATGGAAATTATTCAGTAGACAGAATGATCGCTGTTTTTGGTAGCGGGTTTATAGGTGCACTTGCATTTACATTTTCAGACACGTTTTGGTTTTCTGCTGTTGAATCCGAGGTATATGCACATGCTGCCTTTTTAGCTGCAATTACGTTTTGGTCTATTCTTAAATGGGAAAATGAGGCAGACAAAAAACGGTCTAACCGCTGGTTCGTCTTCATTGCTTTTTTATTAGGTGTAGCTTTTTGTGTCCATTTGCTTGGATTGTTAGTGCTTCCCCCCCTTGCAATGATCGTTTATTATAAACATTACAAACCAACTTCAAAAGGCCTTATAGCAGCATTAGGCATCTCTTTTATTGTACTTTTTTTTATCATGTATTTAATGATCCCAACAGTATTAAAAGGGGCCGCCTATTTTGACTTGTTATTCGTTAATACCTTTAATTTACCTTTTCACAGTGGGGTTTTGTTTTTTATTTTATTATTGACTGCTCTTATCATCTTGGGAATTTATTATACACAAAAACATGGACACGTGATCCTGAATACAATTATTCTTTCAATAACAATGATATTTATTGGATATATTTCATATGCCACGATAATTATCAGGTCCGATGCAGACCCACCACTGGATGAAAATAATCCCGAATCTATATTTTCACTTATTTCTTATCTGAACAGGGAACAATATGGACAACGGCCTCTTTTTTACGGGCCATATTATAATGCACCTGTAGTAGATGTGAAGAAAGGAAAACCAAAATATGTTAAATATGGTGATGAATACAAAATCATTGATTACGGAAGAGATTATGTTTATGATGAAAATTGTAAAACAATATTCCCGAGAATATACAGTTCATCACACGGGAGTCAATACAAAAAATGGATAGATATTGAAGGTAAAATCGTCGAAACCCGTTCCGGTGAAGTAAAAGTCCCTACGTTTGGAGAGAACCTTATATATTTTTTTAAATATCAAATAGGGTATATGTATATCCGGTATTTCATGTGGAATTTTTCGGGAAAACAAAATGATAACCAGGGGGGTGGCGGACTATTGGATGGGAACTGGATTACAGGTATTAAGTTTATAGACAGCAAACTGGTTGGCCCCCAGGAAAAACTACCTGATAGCATAAAAAACCATCCTGCCCGCAATACATATTATATGTTGCCATTTATTTTAGGAATTTTAGGATTGTTCTTTCATTTTCAAAAAGACAGGAAAGATTTTTCTGTAGTTCTCCTGTTGTTTTTCATGACCGGGATAGCAATTATTTTATATTTAAATCAACCCCCTCGTGAACCCAGGGAACGGGATTACACTTATGCACAATCGTTTTACGCATTTTCAATTTGGATCGGGTTGGGCATGTTGTCCGTGTATGAATTTATAAGGCAGAAGTTGCCTAAAATTATCAGTCCGGTGCTCGCATTTATATTATGCTTTTCACTCGTGCCTGTTATTATGGCCAAAGAAAATTGGGACGATCATGACAGATCAAACAGGTATACTACACGGGCTCATGCATATAATTATCTTAATTCATGCGAACCCAATGCAATACTGTTTACCAATGGTGATAATGATACATTCCCCCTTTGGTATTTACAGGAAGTAGAAGGAATTAGAACAGATGTACGCGTGGTAAATCTCATGTTGCTTAATATGGACTGGCACATCATTCAGGCTAAACGGAAAGCATATGAATCCGAATCACTGCCTATCAGCCTGGAAAAAGAGAAATACCTGGGCGACAAAAACGCTATGGTTCCTTTGCTTGATCGCTTGAAGCGCCCGGTCGCATTAAAACAAGTTATGAATTTTTTCAATAGTAATCATGCAAATAGTAAGATAAGGACACAGGGTGGAGAACGAATAGACTACATCCCCACGAAAGAGTTTATTTTACCCGTTGATTCATCTTATATTGCCAGGAATAATATTGTGCCACCTGAAAGGCATAAAAATATAGTTTCTGAAATCAGGTGGAAAATTAATAGAAATCATATTTCAAAAAGCGACTTAATAGTCATGGATATATTGGCCCACAACGAGTGGAAAAGGCCAATATATTTCTTGTCTCCGGGCCATGGAAACAGCTTGGGGCTTAAAGATTATATGCAATTGGAAGGGTATGCATACAGGTTAGTCCCTGTGAAATCAAAATCTGATGGACGAAGCCAAATAGGAGAAGTTCATACACGAAAATTGTATGACAAGTTGATGAATGATTTTATATGGGGCAATATTAACCATCCTGATGTATACTTGGATCATTATCACAGGAGATCAATCTCTGTATTGCGCTTAAGACATAAATTCCACCGGCTTGCAAACGCATTAATAAAAGAAGGAAAAAATGATTCGGCCATTGAGGTGTTAGATAAGTGCATGGAATTGCTACCCAATGAAAAAGTACCTTATGATTTTTATATCCCGGATATTATAGATAATTATTACGCATTGGGAGAAATAGAAAAAGCCAATGAAATTGTAAAAGAGTTTATCAATATTACCGGGGAGGAAGTGAATTATTATATCCTTGTAAGAAAAGAACATCCTGACGCTCTGGAAAGAGAAATTCAGACGTCTTTCCATTACCTTAGAAGGATGGAAGCACTTACGAATAAATATAATCAGGAAGAACTCAATACTGTCTTGAAGGATAAACTTGAAGAGTTGGCAATGTCCATGGGTATGCGCAGAAGGCCACAGCCTCAACAAAACGTGAAACCAAAACCTAAATTGCCTAAGCTCACCCAGTAACCAGGTGTGAAGTTTTATATTTTTACACGATATTGTAGATTTGAAACATTGTCGAGCATGGCAGGGGGTTACCTGGTAAAATAAAATGAAACACCCAAATTAAGATTGAAATGGTTGACCTCGATGCTTTGGCCTTTTTCATCATTCCAGGTACATAAAAGAGCTCCTGTTTCCTGGTCAATCACGTCATAATTATTTTTTTCTATATGTTGGTGATTAGCGAGCGTGTGTCCTGTTTCTAAATAAAGGTTTAGGCCGGAAGGCAATCCATAATTAAACCTGAAACCAT
Source organism: uncultured Bacteroidales bacterium (assembly GCA_964345135.1). Classification (GTDB taxonomy): domain Bacteria; phylum Bacteroidota; class Bacteroidia; order Bacteroidales; family JBBRXJ01; genus CAYMKE01. The sequence goes on along the minus strand of CAYFQI010000217.1, from coordinate 1,244 downwards.
AATAAAAATACATTTCACTTGAAAATGGTTTTTCCTGTTTTGTATTAAGCAGCAGAATATCGTTTTCATTGTCATAATAATATGAATTGTTCTGTAAATTTTTAAAAAACATTATTCCTGTTTCTGCTAAAAATTCAATTCTTAAACCTGACTCGTTTACATCACCTCCCGTGTTGTAATTTATTCCAATCCCTAATCCATTAATATTGAAGTTGTTATAATTGTCTTCGTGGATGTAGGTATGATTTTGGTTTCCTGTTTTGATGTAACCGTGTGCAATTGGATTGGATATATTTGTATATGACAGTGAAATACCTATATTCCTTAAATAATACCCTAAACTGAAATCAATATTCATACCGGTTTTAATGGTTTCATCTTCAGAAAGCGAATAACCACTCCCTGAACCAATATACAACTGCCCTTTCATGTTTTGTGGCAAGGTTGTTAATAAAAGTAATATACAGATGATCAATAACTTCATCTGTTTATATTTCAGTTTATATATTTGTAAAGCACTCATGTTTCGATTAAAAAATATGAATGTTGAGTACCCCGGGTATCGTTTCTGTAATTTATTCACAACAGGGGATTTTTTATAATCATCTTCGAGCGTGTTAAAAGCCGTGTCATAAGTCTTGTATTTTTATCGCAATTCCTGCAATAAAATCAATTTATATGTTTGAGAATTGATATCAGGAACTGTATCAAAGAACATGTCAATTCTTAAATATTCTTCAGCAAATTCAAATTCTTCTCTCACGTCTTTATTATCGAGCGGAAGCATAGCCCATGCATTGTTGTCTTTTAATTTATAAACCAATACAACACCACTGTCTGCAATAGATGAATTGAGTAAGGGAACACTGGCCTCGGCGTAAATTGCATTTGAATCCTGTTCATTGATATTCCATGAGGTTGAGTCAAACACTATTTGTTTCGATAAAAAATTGTTGGACGTGTCATAAAAATAATGAAAAATAGTATCTGGTGTATATACCTTAATGATTTCTTTGTTTTCGGAAGCTTTATCTTTTTCACAATTGGTAAAAATCAAACAGGTAATCGCAGACGAAACTAAAAAGAGCAGGATGTTTTTCATAATACAATAAAATTAGTCAATGGTAAAAATAACCCCGGGTCCTTATATTATAATAACAAAAGTAATAATTAAAATGATTTGTCATAAAAAACCCTACGGGAACAAATATAATGAATAATTTGACTGCGTTAAAATTTTTCTA
>CAYFQI010000216.1:0-4785 GCA_964345135.1 uncultured Bacteroidales bacterium | reverse complement strand
GCTGAGCTGCCGGATAAAACAAAAAACCAGATAAACTCAATTAACTCAATTAACTCAATTAACTCAATCAACTTAATCAACTCAATCAACTTAAAAACTTAGAAACTTAAAAACTTAAAAATATAAACATATGAAACAAAAAATAGCCATCCCTGTAAACAACGGGGAATTGAGTGAACATTTCGGGCATTGCAGTCATTTCGCTTTGTTCACAGTAGAAAACAAACAAATTATTGAAGAAGAACTTCTGGATGCGCCTCCACATCAACCGGGGCTTTTGCCTCCATGGCTTGCAGAAAGAGGATCCACAGATATTATTGCAGGCGGCATGGGAAACAGGGCTGTCCAATTATTTAATCAACACAATGTGAATGTATTTGTTGGGGCGCCCAAAAAACAGGCAAAAGAACTTGTATTAGGGTTCCTGGATGGATCCTTATCCTTTTCCGCTAATTATTGTGATCACTAATGAGTTATAAAATAGCTATAGCAAGTGGGAAAGGGGGTACTGGAAAAACAACGGTTGCTGTAAATTTATATCATTCTTTATGGAATACAACAACCAAAAAAATTCAATTGGTTGATTGTGATGTAGAAGAACCCAATGATGTTCTTTTTTTTGACAGCCCAAATATTATCAAAAAGAAAATAGCAACCCAGTTGATTCCGGAGATCAGTATAGATAAATGTACATTCTGCCGCCAATGTGCAGAATACTGTGAATTCAATGCCATTGTTATTGTCCCAAACGCTGAATTTGCTGAGGTCACCACAGGTTTATGCCATTCATGTGGAGCGTGTACAGCAGCTTGTCAATACCAGGCAATCACAGAACATCCTGAACCAATAGGAGAAATTACATGGTATGAAACTGGGATAGGCACCGGATTGGTAGAAGGAAATTTAATCATTGGTTCTGTAATGCAGACCATGATGATCAAAGAACTGAAAAAAAATATTTCTGATGAACAGGATATTATTGTATTTGATGCTCCTCCCGGAACAAGTTGCCCTGTTGTGGAAACAGTAGCAGATGTTCATTACGTGATATTAGTAACAGAACCAACCCCTTTTGGACTGCATGACCTTAAACTGACAGTGGCATTGCTCAGGGAAATGAAAAAATCATTTGGTGTGGTGGTAAACAAAAGCGGGATAGGGAATGATGAAGTTTTTCAATATATAAAAGAGGAACAGCTTACATTACTTGGAACAATCCCATATAATACACAATATGCATCAAATTATGCAAAAGGACAATTGTTGCAAAATATTCCGGAGGATATAGAACAACATTATATTGAGATTGCCAAAACACTCGAAACAAATTTTTTACATTATGAAGGAGATAACTATTTTAAGTGGTAAGGGTGGGACAGGTAAGACAACTATAACTGCTGCTATTGCTTCCATGGCAAAAAAAACGGTATTTTGTGACAATGATGTAGATGCAGCTGACCTTCATCTTTTACTTAAACCTACAGTGAAAGAGGAATATTCGTTTTATAGTGGTTGGGATGTAAGCATTGACTCCGCTAAATGTGCTCGATGCGGGCTGTGCCAAAGATATTGCTGTTTTGATGCAATTCATACGACAAAAGATAATATTTACAGCATTAATCCATATCAATGTGAAGGATGCCTGTTATGTGAAAAGATATGCCCGGCACAAGCCATTATATCCAGACAAAACAGCAATAATTATTGGTACGTTTCAGAGACCCGTTTCGGGCCTTTGGTGCATGCGAAAATGGGGCCCGGGGAAGAAAATTCAGGGAAACTTGTAACACAGATTAGAAAAAAAGCAAAAGAAATAGCGCGGCAAAGCCAGGCTGATTATATTATCAATGACGGCCCCCCCGGTATAGGATGTGCAGCCATTGCTTCCGTAACCGGTACTGATGAAGTACTTGTTGTTGTGGAACCCACAAAATCGGGGTTACATGATGCACAACGATTGGTAGAATTGGTGCGCTCATTTGAAATACCTGTAAATGCTATCATTAATAAGAATGATATTAATAAAGAAGTGACAACTGAGATAGAACAATTTTTCAAACAGAACCAGATTCAAATTATTGACAGTATTCCATTTGATCATGCTATGACTGAATCCATGGTAAGGGAATTGACAATTACCGAGTATCAACCTGACTCTGAAATATCAAAAACAATAAGTCATATATGGAAAAAGATACAATAATTATAAAATAAACATGAATGAAGCTTAGCGTATTATCTGAAAATTGTGCAGGCCCCGGGTATTTAGCCGAACATGGATTGTCTTATTTGATCGAATATGGAAGTGATAACATATTATTTGACACTGGGGCTACAGATGTTTATCTTCGGAACGCTGCAACATTAAATATTCATTTTGAAAATATTACCAATGTCGTATTAAGTCATGGCCATTGGGATCATGGAAATGGGTTACAATATTTAAAAGACAAGAAACTTATCGCTCATCCGGGAGCTTTTATCAAGCGGTACAGGAAAAATGACAAATCAAATATCGGGTTGGCTTTATCAAAAGAAAATCTTGAAAGCAAATTTCATCTTACTGCGAGCAAAACACCTGTAAATATTACACGACAAATTATATTCCTCGGAGAAATTCCGCGAAGAAACGATTTCGAGGCTGGTTCCACTTCTTTTATAGATGAGCAGGGAGATGACGATTTTGTGACGGATGATTCGGCATTGGCTATTATATCCGGCCATGAGTTGATAGTGGTTACCGGTTGTTCGCATTCCGGTATCTGTAATATTGTTGAATATGCTAAAGAAGTAACAGGGATAGATCAGGTGAAAGCGATCATTGGAGGCTTTCATTTAAAAAAGGACGATGAGCAAACACGAAAAACAATACACTACATATCTAAAATTTGTCCCCGGCATATTTATCCTGCACATTGCACGGAATTACCAGCTTTGTCGGCTTTTTTCAAAGCATTTAAAATAAAACAATTAAAAAGTGGGATGACCATTTGCATATAAATTTAATAATTATTAACTAAAAATATTACTTAGAATGAAGCAAAAAATACTTGTTATTGGTGGTTCAGCAGCAGGCCCCAAAACGGCAGCCAAGGCCCGTAGAATGGATGAAAATGTTGACATTACAATGATCCAGAAAGACTCTGACCTTTCAATGGCTTCTTGTGGTTATCCCTATTATATTGGGGGTTTTTTTGAAGACAGGAATAAATTGCTTTGTACACCAACAGGAGTGGTTCGTGATCCTAAATTTTTCTGGAATGCGAAAGGTATCACGGCAAAAGTTAATACTGAGGTAGTCAGAATTGACAGGAAAAATAAAAAAGTTGAATTCCAAAATTTAATAACTGGAGAAACGGGGACCCAGGAATATGATAAACTTGTTATTGCAACAGGGGCAATTCCCAGGAGACCTCCTGTGCCTGGTATTGAATTTGAGGGTATCACAACCCTTCAGTCTATGCAGGATGCTGATTATCTAAGGAAAATAAGGGATGACGGAAATATTAAAAAAGCGGTAGTGATTGGCGGCGGACTGATTGGAATTGAAACACTCGAAGCTCTTCATCTGGCAGGCATTGAGCTTACAATGATTGAATTACTGCCACATCTGCTTACATTCCTCGATTGTGAAATGGCCGAATTAGTTGAAAAATATTTAAAAACCAAAGCCAATGTCATTACTAATAATGGGGTATCTGAATTTATTGGAGATAGCGGGAAGCTTAAAGCTGTGAAATTACAAAATGGTGCCGAAATTCCATGTGAATTAGCCGTTGTTGCCATTGGAGTACAACCCAATATTAAATTAGCAAAGGATGCAGGGATTGACATAGGCCAACTGGGAGGAATTAAAGTAAATGAATATATGCAAACGAATGATCCTGATATTTATGCTGCAGGTGATTGTTGTGAAATTAAAAATATCATAACTGGCAAAGAAGTCCTTGCACCTTATGGTGACCTGGCCAATCTTGAGGGGCGTGTGATAGGAGAAAATATCATAAATGGAAATACAGTGAAATTTCCAGGAACTATTCAAACAGGGATATGTAAAATATTTGATTATGGAGTGGGTATTACAGGATTGTCAGAAGCCAAAGCAAAAGAACATGGAATTGATTATATAAAAACAATCATCGCAAGTCCTGATAAACCTGGTTTTATGAACGGGAAACTGTTGGTTACAAAATTATTAGCAGCAAAAGAGACAGGTAAAATACTTGGCGCTCAATGTTTAGGCCCTGGAGATGTCAGCAAACAGCTTGCTATTTGGGCTACTGCAATAAGAGGTGGATTAACTGTTGATGACATGACAAACAATGATTTACCATATGCTCCCCCGTTTTCATTGGCCATTGACCATAGTATTGCAGCTGCACATGTGTTACAAAATAAAATACAAGGTGTATTCAAAGGGATTTCTGCATATGAATTGAAGTATAAAGTAGATCAAAAAGAAGATATTTTTATTCTGGATACACGCGGAGCTGACGAATATGAACAAACAAGGCTTGGTATTGGGGAAACATTGATTCCGCTCGGTCAACTCAGGCAAAGACTCGATGAATTGCCTCTTGACAAAAACAAAGAAATTATAACATTTTGCAAAATATCTTTACGTGGGTATGAAGCAGCATTGATATTGCAGGCCAGTGGATACAAAAATGTACATGTATTGGAAGGCGGAATCATGGCCTGGCCCCTTGAAAAAGAAAAATAATATAAACATGTTTTAACCTTAATTAACCAAGCATTTTTTTTACAATTTTAAATCTTTTATCT
>CAYFQI010000215.1:0-4793 GCA_964345135.1 uncultured Bacteroidales bacterium | reverse complement strand
TAGAAACTTAAAAACTTAGAAACTTAATTATATATGAAAAAAACGCTAATCATATTATTCATGGGGTTATTTTTAAACACATTACTTATTGTACAAGGTAATACGTTGAATGATACCATTCAGGAAGATCAACAATCAATTGATACAATTGTGAAATTTGGACAAAGAAAATTACCAGTCAAAATCGTCAGCGTAGGAGGCAAACACGTGTATTACAAAGAATTAGACGGAGATGGCAATGCCAGAAAAAAAATTGAACGGAACAACGTTCAACGAATCATTTATCATAATGGAACCATAGATGTATTAAATGAACCGATTATAGAGACTGTAACTGAAAAAAGTTGGCGCACTGTTTTAATCACAGAAGACAAGGACCAAGTAGAAGGGTTATATAAAATCGGGCAGGTAACAGTAGAATCATCTTCAGGGATCAGAAATATCAAAGCTGCCAAACGGAATGCTGAAATACGGTTACAAAAAAAAGCAATCCATAAAGGAGGGAATGTTGTATATGTTACCAAAGCAGAAGCTAAAGGGGGGTTTGGCGACGTACCCGGATATTTGATGGAAGGAGTTATCTATAGCTTCTCACCTCCTGCAAAAAAAAAGGAATAAAGATATACAAAGCTGAAAATATATAAAGGGTGTCTCTAAAAGTCATAATTTATGAACAAATTCAACATTTAAAGTTTATTAACTCTCAACGACCATATCTGCGATGACGATTAAACAGTTAAACAGGTTCTCTTTTTTACAAGTTACGCTTACAATATTCCTGTTTATAATCCCATCTCTTTCTATTAAAATATATTGCGCATATTTATCTGTGCCGATAGATGGCCGTTCTGCTGGGATGGCAAATGCAAGTATTACCACTGATGACCTTTGGTCAAATTTCAGAAACCAGGCAGGATTGGCTAATATTAAAAATCCTTCAGGAGGATTCCTTTATGAAAACCGCTTCGGACTATACCAGGTAAGCACCAAAGCCCTTGCAATAGCTATTCCTGTAAATTCAGGCTGCTTTGGTTTAAACTATTCCTATTTTGGTTATTCAGAATATAATGAAAGTAAAGCAGCGATAGGATTTGGAAAAAAACTGGCTGAATTTTTGGATATTGGAATTCAGTTGAATTACATGCACACGTACATTACAGAAAATTATGGAAACAGGGGAACCGTTACTTTTGAAACAGGATTGCTGGCTACACCCATTTCAGATTTCACATTAGCTTTCCATGTCTTTAATCCACTTCATACATTAATTTCCAGAAACATAAATGAACACATCCCGACAATCATAAGGGCTGGTATTGAATATAAATTTAATGAAAACACAATGCTTGCTGTAGAAACAAAAAAAGACATAAATCAAAAGCCCGTCTTTAAATTCGGAGGCGAACATTTACTGTTTGATTTCTTATACATAAGGACAGGAATCCAAACGAATCCTGTAAAGTATTCGTTTGGATTCGGCATGGAATACAAAGGGATTTATGGTGACATTGGCTTTATATCACACCCTGAATTAGGATACAGCCCGCATTTATCCATCTATTACAGATTCGGTTCCAATGAACAGGAATAAAAAATGCATAAATTTTCATTGTAATTTTCAACAGCCATTTAGAGTTTGTTATAATATCTTGAATACTAAGAATTTATTTAAAAACATATCTGTATGTTTTAATGAATTTATTACCCCCCGGTTCATTTATATTATTTTCATTTTAGCAATGAATAATCTAAATGCACAGGAAAAACCTAAAGCCACTCAACAAGTTATTCATGAACTTGTTGAATACATTATAATGAATACAGATGAACAACAAGACCTATCCATTTTATGCGATGAGTTGGAATATTATATTAGCAGTCCTTTAGCAATAAACCAAGCCAGCCGGGACGAATTAGAACAAATCCCTTTTCTGAATGAATTTCAGATACAAAGCCTTTTAGAATACAAAAATCATTATGGCAATATCATCTCTATCTATGAACTGCAATATATCCATGGATTTAATAAAGAGATCGTAAAAAAAATTTCGCCTTTTATTACAACAACAAATAAAAACAAAAATGAAAAACATCTTTTTAAAAAATTTTTCGCCTATGGCAAACACAATATTATTCTTAGAGCCGGTCGAATACTTGAAAACCAAAAAGGATATGCAGAACAAGAAAACATTAACAATCCCGGATATACAGGATACATAGGAAATCCTGAAAAATACTATACAAAATACAGAATCTATTACAAAAAAAACATATCAATTGGTTTTACAGCAGACAAAGATCCAGGTGAACCATTTTTCAAACAAAACAATCAATACGGGTATGATTTTTATACTGCTCATTTTTATTATTCCGGAAAAGGATTCATTAAAAAAATCGCCATAGGTGATTACCAGCTGGGGTTTGGACAGGGGCTGACATTGTGGTCAGGTTTCTCATTTGATAAAGGCCCCTCTGTCTTAAACATAAAAAAACGGCCACAAGGAATTCAAAAATATACATCAGCCAATGAAAATAAATTTATGAGAGGAGGTGCAACAACAATTTCAATGGGTCATTTCAACGTTTCTTTATTTTATTCAAGAAAATCCATTGATGCCAATATTACTGTTTATGATTCTATCAATAATTCTCCTGTTGAAGCATCTTCAATTCAAACGTCAGGACTACACAACACCTTTTCTTTGTTGCAAGATAAAAACGCATTGAAAGAAACCATATCCGGTGCACACATCAACTATTTTCACAGGTTTTTCAACATTGGACTGTCTGGTGTTCATACGCTTTTCAATGCTGATATTAACCCTGGCGATCATATTCATGATAAGTATGATTTTCAGAATTCACGAATAACCAATCTTGGCTTTCATTATAAACTACATTTAAATAATGATATGTTTTTATTTGGAGAAACCGGGATTTGCAATGGAATGAATGCAGCAACCGTGAATGGCATGTTAATGAAATGGACTCCGCATATACATGTTTCACTTCTTTACAGGTATTATGAACAGGACTTTATATCACTTTATGGCAAAGCGTTTGCAGAAAATTCATACAATTCAAATGAAGAAGGGTGGTATGCAGGCATAGAAATAACACCGTTCAAAAAATGGAAAATCAGGGGATTTGCAGATATTTTTAGTTTTCCCTGGTTGAAATACAGGGTAAACAGCCCCTCGTCAGGAGTTGAATATTTCATACAAGCAAATTACCATCCGGTGAACGAAGTTAAGATGTACTGGAGGTTGCAATATCAAAATAAAATGGAAAATACCGATACAGAAAACATCCCGATTGAATATATTGTGCCGGTTACAAAAAACAGATTACGTTATCATATTTCATATCAGATCAATCAAAAATTAACATTAAAAAACAGAATCCAATTAATATGGTATCGAAAAGAAACCATTCATGAAACAGGGTATTTGGTTTATCAAGATGTACAATATACTTTCGCACGTCCGGAATTAGCTTGCATCTTCAGATTTGGGATGTTTGATACAGAAAGTTATGCATCCAGAATATATGCTTATGAAAACGATGTTCTATATGCATTTTCTGTCCCGGCCTATCATGACCAGGGCATCAGGACATACCTGCTTTTAAAGCATACATTTACAAACGATTTAACCCTTGAAGCAAGATATGCACTCTCGTATTATCCCAATGAAACAACGATTGGGTCGGGACTGAACAAGATTAATGGAAACAAAAAATCTGAAATAACATTGCAAGTACGGTACAGGTTTTAGATTGCATAAAAAGCCTATCCATGTCCAGGTATTACACGAAAAAATATAAAATACAAGAACAGAATCAAGATACAATAAAAAATATCTAATTTTGTATTTCCTTTTGTGTATAAAAACATAATATGAATAATATATAATATGGCACAATCATCAAGAATTGAAGTTGCATTAAAATTAAGAGAACAGGGGATTCTTCCTATTTTTCACAATGCTGACCCGGAGGTATGTATAAACGTGGTTAAATCATGTTATGAAGGCGGGATCAGGGTTACTTAAATCACGAACAGGGGGGATTTTGCACATGAAACATTCTGCGAAGTGAATCAATACATTATTAAACATTTGCCGGGAATGATTCTTGACGCCGGGACCATTGTTGATGCCGGCACTGCGTCACTTTACATCCAGCTGGGTGCAAATTTTATTGTATCTCCTTATTTAAAAGAAGACATGGGCATTACATGCAACCGCAGGAAAACATTATGGATTCCCGGTTGCAGCATCCTGAATGACATTGCAAAAGCTGAAGAAGTGGGCGCTGAAGTATGCAAAATATTTCCTGCTGATTCATTGGGAGGCCCGGGATTTATTAAAGACATCAAAGCTCCCTGCCCGTGGACAAATATCCTGGCTACCGGGGGCATAAAATTATCAAGGGAATCCATAAGCCAGTGGCTGAAAGCTGGCGCATGGTGCCTGGGCATGGGATATCAATTAATGCCTAAAGAAGCCATTCAAAATAAACAGATGAACCGAGCCATGACAAATTCTTTGATACACACGGGGATGATTATAAAAGGTTCTTCTACACTGAGCTGCCGGATAAAACAAAACCAGATAAACCCAATTAACTCAATCAACTTAATCAACTTAATCAACTCAATCAACTCAATCAACTCAATCAACTTAATCAACTTAATCAACTTAAAAACTTAAAAACTTAGAAACTTAAAAATATAAACATATGAAACACCCATGATAAGTCATTTAACACACACGCACATGATTATAAAAGGT
>CAYFQI010000214.1:0-4855 GCA_964345135.1 uncultured Bacteroidales bacterium | reverse complement strand
AATCATCCCCCCGTGTGTGTCAAAGAATTTGTCATGGCTCGGTTCATCTGTTTATATTTTATTTTTAAAAGGTCAAATTGTGTTCGTCATGAGTATAATTTATTGATTATATGCCATCTAAGCATACTGCCAATCATCATCCGGTCTGTTGCAGAATTTTTTTCATGAATCAATTCATAATTTTAAATTCTTTTATTTAAGCAAATATAATTAATTTTATAAAAAAAAGAAATATTTTTGCCCTTTTATTATGTAAAAGAACATGTATTTTAAAAAGTTAGCATGATTGTATTGCAAAATTTATATATTATTTAAATATAAAAATTCAGACAGTTTATTTTGTATTACATAAACAAACAAACATAAATGAATAACATGAACCAGCATTCAATAAAAAAATCTATATTTATATATATTACACTAAGTTGTATTGGTTTTTTTTTATACAGTCAGGCAATAAAACACGGGTTTGTCCGTGATGATACGTTTCACCTTTTAAAAAATCCTTATTTACAAAACATTTCATTGTCAAATATCAAACAATTTTGGATTGATTCGTACTGGCGGTTATATATTCCTGTAACGTATACGACCTGGGCTGTTTTCAAACCAATAGGTAATTTATTTGCAAGCGGCCAGGCAATGTTTAATTCCAGTACATATCATTTATTAAATATTTTAATCCATGTATTAAACAGTATTCTTGTTTACAAACTTTTACAATTGATTGTAAAAAACAAAAATGCTTCTTTCATTGGTGCACTATTCTTCCTTCTTCACCCTGTGCAAATTGAGAGTGTAGCTTGGGTTTCTGAATTGAGGGGTGTGTTAAGCACTTTTTGGGGACTTATTTTTCTTTTTATGCATATAAAAAAGAACATGGACCCCGCATTAAAAAAAAGGATGCGTCATTACATTATTCAATACATTTTTTTATTGTTAGCTGTTACCTCGAAACCAACAGCAATTGCATTTCCTGTAATTGCATTCATATTTGACTACTTATATTTTAAAAGGCCGTTAAAAACAAGCATATATTCATTTCTTCCAGCCTTGATCGTTATCATCCCGGTTTCCATTATAACGGTACTCGTGCAACCTGGTGACGAACAAAGCAGTATTACTTCTCCGCTATGGATGAGGCCCTTCATAGCATCTGACAGCATTAATTTTTATTTACAAAAAATATTATGGGCTCATCCCCTGGCCACTTCTTACGGAAGGACAAATAATATACTAATGAATGAATGGTGGTTTTATTTAACCCCGGTTATCCCGATTTCTATTTTGTTTTTCACAATAAAACAATACCGCCGGCACCCACTCATGTTGATTTCCTTTTTAATATTCATCATAGGTTTCTTGCCTGTATCAGGAATTATAAGGCATGCCTATCAATCATGGTCAAATGTAGCGGACCGGTTTATTTACTTTTCCATTTTCGGTTTTTCCGTCATTTTGGCCTATGGACTATCTTCACAAAAGACATCTAAATACTTGATTTATCCTTCTATTATATTATTGGTTGCATATTTTTTTTATGGAAAATTTTACCAGGTACCTGTATGGAAAAACAGTGTTACGCTTTGGACTCATAATATAAAACACTATCCTGAAGAACCCAGGTCATACTTATGCCTGGCTGATAAGTATGTAAAACAAGATAAAACAAAAAAAGCCATTACATTATATACAAAAGGATTAAATATAAAAAAAGATGCCGGGGGGTACAACAGCAGGGGCAATGCTTATGCTTCACTCGGTGATTATAATAAAGCGCTTAATGATTACAATATGTCCATATTATTAGACAGTAATAATGTAAATACATACAATAACAGGGGAATACTCTATTATAAAAACAGTCAATTCCACAAAGCCAAAAAGGATTTGTATAAATCCATTCAACTGGCCCCGGGGGATTACAGGCCCTATTTAAATCTCGGCAACTGTTATCTTGAGCAGATCAAACCCGATAGTGCGCTTTGGGCTTATCAACTCGGGATAGAGTATAATCCAAAAAATGCAACACTATATTACAATATCGGGAAAATATATAATCAACAAAACAACTACACGAAAGCGTTGAAATATTTTAGAACATCAGCTTCACTAAATCCTGAATTAAAAGAAGCATATTTTTATTCGGCATTGATTAATTTCAAACGAAGAAATTACAAAGAAGTTATCATTCTCTTGTCAGAATATTTAACCCTGGACCCGAATCATAAACATGCTTACGTGAACAGGGCTAAAGCATATTTTTTTACAGGTAATTATCATAAAGCATACCAGGATCTTGTACATGCCAGTAAACTAAATGCTCAAATCGATAAAAACTTTTTAAATGCCGTATTAAGTAAAGTAAAATGATTGAATTTATTTTTTTGATTTATAATCTTCTTTTATTTCTATTTTATTATATTTGTAATTCAAACAGATCATGTAATCTGACAGAAATACATATTTTAGAATGGAACCATTACACGTAAAGCCAACGGAAGATACACCAGAGGTTTATTTCAATGTTGATAAAAAAAAGTTTGAAATTTCAGGCCAATGTTTCCCGGAAAATGCAGCAGCTTTTTTTGAGCCCATCATGAAATGGATTGAAAAATATTTACAAGATCCACTTGACAATACCGTGGTTGAATTAAAATTTGATTATTTGAACACTGCATCCTCCAAATTAGTTACTGAAATGATTTATTTGCTAACTAAATTATTTGATCAAAAAAAAAATCTTGAAATAAAATGGTATTACGAAGATAAAGATATGGATATTAACAATTTGGGGAAAGACATATCATTTGCAACTGCAATGGATATGGAATTCATTGAGATTCCTACAGATGAAGATGAAGATTTTTAACTTTACTATTCTACAGAAACATATTTTTTATCCTGATTGCTTTCTTTAGCTTTTTCAATGATACGTGTATAATTCAATGCTTCATACGGGGTTACAGCAAGTTTGCCATTATTTCTTATTACATCATATATGTTCGAATAATATGAGGAATAATTACCGGGGACCGATTCAATCCTGCCTTTAAGATGTATATTATTAATTTGTGTATTCAATATCCCCCAATTCGTTTCAGGTTCATTACCCCACTCCTCTTCTCCCGGGAAATGACCTTTTTTAAGCATTTCTTCTTGCAGATCGTAACCATATTTCAAAAAAGAACCTTCTGTACCATGGATTATAAAGCGCGGTCCTTTTTCTTTCACAAGGTAACTGCTCTTAACAGTTACTTTAAAATCCGTGTATTCTAAAACAATCTCATAGTAATCATCAACTTGGGCATGGTCTCTTAGTTTCCTTAAGTCTGCATTTACATAAGAAGGCATTCCGAATAATACCAGTGCCTGGTCAATCAAATGAGAACCCAAATTATATAACGAGCTGGAAGACTGATCTTTCCAGTTCCCTTTCCTGATATTCTTCCTGTAACGGTCAAAATGAGATTCAAAAGTCACCATTTGCCCAACCATTTGTTGTTCAATTACTTTCTGAACAGTCAAAAAATCACTATCCCATCTTCTATTTTGAAACACGCTCAATAACAGGCCATGTTCTTCTGCAATGTTAATCAATTCTTCTGCTTGTTCTACGGATTGAGTAAACGGTTTCTCCACAACCACGTGCTTACCTGCTAATAATGCCATTTTTGCGTATTCATGATGGGTGTCATCCGGTGTGTTCACGATCACCAATTCAATATCCTGATCCTGAAGAATTTTATTATACTCGCGTGCGATTACTACATATGGATATTGCCGGGTCGAAAGATTTTTAGAACGTTCCCATATAGTTTTTATTGAAAAACCAGAATGAATATGCAATATAGGAGCATGAAATACACGTCCTGACATTCCATAAGATAAGATTGCTGTTGAGACAGGCTTATTCATGTGTCCTGTCATGTTCTTTGATCTTTTCGATAATCCGTTCTTCGGCACTTTCATACATTTCTTTTATAAACTCATCATAAAAATTATATATTCGTTCCTCAAACTTCATTTTATCAACTCTGCTAAAAAGCATCTCATCTGCTGTAGCGATATCTTTACCATAAATATGATATGAATCAGCATGCCAGTTCATTCTTGCCAAACGCACTTCCTTACCGCTTCTCCTGGCAATTTCTGAAGCGATGATTTCTTTATTAAACATGATAAAGCCAAACATATTCATAAAATTTGCACCCCATGCATCATTACTCCTGAAGCGTACATTGCAATTTAGCCATTGAACTCCTTGTTCGTCTTCAATAAGTCTGTACCACAACGATTGCAGGCAAGGAGGGTCATAACATTCAGTATCCAGGTCCGGCATCCAGGTAATCATCTGTGCCTGTCTTGTAAAGGGTTGTTTAACAAGTTTTTCAATAACATTTTCGATTTGATTTACCTTAAAATGTCCTGCTTCAACTGATTTTCCGTTTTGCAATTCTTTCCAAACACCATAGTTTGCAAGCCTGCCATGATATGTATATTCCCAGCGTGTATCTCCAGGGTCATTGATGTTTTTCACCCAATGGTCTTTATACCCTTTTAATTCAAGCACATATTCTTTTAATTCATCAATACCACCCGGGAATGCCATATGAATCATCGGATCACTTTCAGGTTCATGGATTGTAATATTCATTGTACAATCAATACTTTGCGGGTCTCCCTGTTGATCATATTGTGTCTTAAAACGGGTTCCGTTTTTATATAAATTCACCAATGCATTCTCATATGCCTGTGCCAATGATTTACCTTCTGAAAAAAGAACAGGAATGTTTTTCATCTATTTAAGTTTCTAAGTTTCTAAGTTTTTAAGTTTCTAAGTTTTTAAGTTGAT
>CAYFQI010000213.1:0-4861 GCA_964345135.1 uncultured Bacteroidales bacterium | reverse complement strand
AGCTCACTTCGTTCGGTTCACACGCCTTGAATTTGAACTTTATAGAGCAAACACTCGACTTTAAAGACAGGCACTAGTGTGTCAAAAATTTTGTCATGGCTCGGTTCATCATGGCATCTTTTTATCTAAATGGATATGTTTTTCAGCATGGTAAGAAGAACGCACTAATGGAGCGCTTTCAACAAATGAAAAACCTTTTTTTAATCCCTGGTCTTTGTATTCTTCAAATTGTTCGGGATGCACAAATCTTTGTACTTCAATATTTTTTTCAGATGGCTGGAGGTATTGGCCAATAGTGAACACGTTGCATCCAACTTTAAGTGAATCATCCATTGTATGGTAAACTTCGTCATCCGATTCCCCCAATCCTACCATGATCCCTGTTTTTGTAATAATACCGGAATCACTGATCTGTTTCAATACATGAATGCTCCTGTGGTATTGAGCTTTTGATCGAATTTTAGGTGTGAGCCGTTCAACGGTTTCAAGGTTGTGTGAAATCACCTCGGGCTTCTCTGCAATAATTTTTTCAATAAAATGCTCTTTCCCGTTAAAATCGGGGATTAATACTTCCATTGTAATATCCGGGTTTACAGATTTGACCGTGTGAATGGTTTCTGCCCAAAAACCAGCACCGAAGTCATCCAGGTCATCCCGGTCAACCGAGGTGATGACACAATGTTGTATGTCCATTAACCTGATTGACTCGGCCAGGCGATGAGGTTCTTGATGGTCAGGTGAATCGGGTTTGCCGCTTCTTACACCACAGTATTTACATGAACGGGTGCAAATGTCACCGAGTATCATGAAGGTGGCTGTGCCATTTCCCCAGCATTCCCCGATGTTAGGACATGTTCCGCTTGTGCATATGGTATGCAGCTGATGTTGGTTGACAATATTTTTCGTGGTGGAATATTTTTCCCCTTTTGGAAATTTCACTTTCATCCATCGAGGCAAATGAGGTTTTTTTTGATTTTTACATTCCATATTGATTTTTGTTATTTTTATATTAAAACGAAACTTTATAGAGGTTACAATAAAATTCTTTTTTAAAATGCAAGTTTACAGAAAATTTAAACACTGAAAAATCTGTAAATAGAAAATATTTAACATAGTGATTTTGTTTTACATAAAAATTCAATATTTTTGCACCATCATTTAATGATACTTATGCGGACGTGGCGGAATTGGCAGACGCGCTAGACTTAGAATCTAGTGCCTTCACCGGCATGAGGGTTCGAGTCCCTCCGTCCGCACTACTTTTTGTTTTCAAAGAAAAAAGGATAGAATGAACAAATGAATCAACCCCTTTTTATTAATTTTTAAAAATTTATCATACAGATTAAAAAATAAAGCGAATGAACATTACCAAAGAAAACATTGACGATTTAAATGCAGTACTCAGGGTTAAAATTGAAAAAAATGATTATGAAGAGCGTGTTAAAAATGTATTGTCTGATTACCGAAAAAAGGCTCAAATAAATGGGTTTAGGCCTGGTAAGGTTCCATTTGGGCTCATTAAAAAAATGTATGGTAAACAGACAAGAGCAAGTGAAGTCAATAAATTGATCTCCGAATCTATTGTAAAATATCTGGATGAGCAAAATATTCAAATTCTTGGTGAACCAATGATCAAAGAAGAAGAACAGCCAACAATTGACTGGGAAAATAAGGAAGATTTTGAATTTGTATTTGACCTGGGTTTATCTCCGGAAATGAATATTGATTTTAACAGCAAAATCAAAGTCCCTTATCACATCATTAAAGTCGATGATAAACAGATTGATGAATTCATAGACGAATACTCCCGCAGGTTTGGGCAATTTATAGATACAGATGAGATCAAAGGGGAGGAAATTATTAAAGGCGACATACAGGAGCTGAATGTAAACAAAGAACCGAAAGAAGATGGAGTCAAAGCCGACGATGTCACGATAGGCATGAATGTCATTAAAGATGATAACATAAAAGCACTTTTTAAAGGTGCAAAGGTGAATGAAACGATCCAATTTAATTTAAAAAAGGCATACCCGAATGATACAGAAATTGCTTCATTATTAAATATTTCAAAAGAACAAGTTCCTGAATTATCAGAAGAATTTTCTTTTTTTATCAAAGAAATTAAAAGTTTTCAGCCTGCTGAAATCAACCAGGGATTATTCGACAATGTATATGGAGAAGGCAATGTAAAATCCATGGAAGAATTCAGAGAAAAAGTAGCTGAGGATATTAAGCGGGTAAATGAACAGCAAAGCGAATATAAATTGCACATGGATATTAAAAAGAAACTTCTTAAAAAGGCTGACATTGATTTGCCATCAGAATTCCTGAAGCGATGGACCTTATCAACAAACAAAAACATCACTAAACAAAAAATTGATGAAGATTTTTCAAAATATGAAGATGACCTTAAATGGCAGGTTGTGAAAAATAATATTGAACGTGAACATGATATTAAAGTCACCAAAGAAGAAATAGAAGAATTTGCTAAAAAATATGCTTTAATGCAATTACAGCAATACGGTATATCCAATCTTCCTGACGAACAACTTCAGAATTTTGCCAATGAAATGTTGAGCAAGGAAGATGAACGCAAACGCATCATTGACAGCAAACGCGACGAAAAGATCATGGTATTTATAAAAGAAAAACTAACACTTGATGAAAAGAAAGTGTCTAAAGACGATTTTAATAAAATGTTAGAAAAACAACAATGATCATTGTTTTATTCCGTTTTTTAATTTAATTTTAAATTTTTTAAAATATTGAGATAAAAAGTATGGAAAACGATTTTAAAAATTATGCAACCAAACATATGGGCATAAGCAGTATGGTATATGATCAGTTTACCTCTGTTTACAATAATTACATATCTCCGACCATCATTGAAGAAAGGCAGTTGAATATTGCATCAATGGATGTTTTTTCACGCTTAATGATGGACAGGATCATTTTTTTGGGAGTGCCCATCAATGATTATGTCGCAAATATTGTACAAGCACAATTATTATACCTGGATTCTGCTGATCCCGGGAAAGATATTCAGCTTTACATCAATACTCCCGGTGGAGCAGTACATTCGGGACTGGGGATTTATGATACGATGCAGTGGATCAGAAGTGATGTCTCAACCATTTGTACAAGTATGGCTGCTTCTATGGGGGCTGTTTTGCTTGCTGCCGGCACGAACAAAAAGCGCAGTGCACTTAAGCATGCAAGGGTCATGATTCATCAACCCATTGGAGGTGCTCAGGGTCAGGCAGCAGACATTGAAATAACCGCCCGGGAAATTTTAAAGCTGAAAAAAGAACTTTATGATATTTTAGCTCAACACAGTGGCAATCCTTATAAAAAAATAGAAAAAGATTCTGACAGAGATTATTGGATGACTGCCTGGGAAGCAAAAGAGTATGGTATGATTGACAATCTTCTCGAGAAGAAAGAAAAACCAGTGGATGAAGAAATGTAAACACTACATTAACATGCTGGTTTGAAAGATGTATGACAAATAATACAATTCACTATGGAAAAATGTTCTTTTTGCGGACGCTATAAAAAAGATACAAAACTTTTAATCGCCGGTGTATCTGCACACATATGTGATAAGTGCGCAGAACAGGCGAATAGCATAGTCCAGGAAGAAAACAAAAAAACGTCAAAAGAATTTAACTTAAATGATATCAACTTACATAAACCTGTTGAAATCAAAGATTTTCTTGATCAATACGTGATCGGGCAGGACGATGCAAAAAAATATTTATCCGTTGCTGTATATAATCATTATAAGCGGATAAAGTACGACAGCAGGCATCAGAATGAGGTGGAAATAGACAAATCCAATGTTATTTTGGTGGGTGAAACCGGAACTGGTAAAACACTCCTGGCTCGCACCATTGCCAGGATGCTGAATGTCCCCTTTACCATTGTTGATGCCACTATTCTCACGGAAGCAGGTTACGTGGGTGAAGATATTGAAAGCATCCTCAGCAGGCTTTTGCAGGTAGCCAATTATAATGTTGAAGCAGCAGAAAAAGGTATTGTATTTATAGATGAAATTGATAAAATATCAAGAAAAAGTGACAATCCTTCCATTACACGGGATGTGTCAGGCGAAGGTGTTCAACAGGGACTGTTGAAACTGCTGGAAGGTTCAGATGTCAATGTGCCTCCTCAGGGAGGACGTAAGCATCCTGACCAGAAAATGGTTAATATTAACACCAAGAACATCTTGTTTTTATGTGGCGGCGCTTTTGACGGGATCGAAAAAAAGATATCGCAACGATTGAATACCAATAAGGTAGGTTTCAATGCACAACAGGAAACCGAAAAAATTGACCGGAATAATTTATTGCAATACATTGCCCCTCAGGACCTCAAAGCATTCGGGCTGATCCCCGAGATAATCGGGCGCCTGCCTGTTATAACACATTTGAATCAACTGGACAGGAACGCATTGAGAAAAATACTGGAAGAACCCAAGAATTCAATCATCAAACAATACAAAAAACTGTTTGAATTAGAGGAAATACAACTACATTTTGATTCCGAAGCATTGGATTATATTGTTGATAAATCTATAGAATACAAACTCGGGGCAAGAGGACTGCGCTCGATTTGCGAAGTCATCATGGCAGACCTGATGTTTGACATTCCTTCGAAAAAAGATATTGAAGAAGTGACTGTATCAAAAGAGTATGCCAAATCAAAAATTGAAAAATTCAATTTGAATAAGTTACAGGCTGCATAATGTCATTTATTTTAGGATACAAAAAAAGAGGACACACACGGGTATGATTATCACATGCCTGATAGTCGCCTTAAAGTCAATAAAATATAATCATGGCGAGCTCCATCTGACCAT
>CAYFQI010000212.1:0-4867 GCA_964345135.1 uncultured Bacteroidales bacterium | reverse complement strand
GACTACCAGGGTATCTAATCCTGTTCGCTCCCCACGCTTTCGTGCCTCAGTGTCAGTAATAGTCTGGGAAGCTGCTTTCGCGATCGGTGTTCTGCGTAATATCTATGCATTTCACCGCTACATTACGCATTCCACTTCCCCCGACTATACTCAAGAACAACAGTATCAATGGCAATTCTACAGTTAAGCTGTAGGCTTTCACCATCGACTTATCGTTCCACCTACGCACCCTTTAAACCCAGTAAATCCGGATAACGCTTGGACCCTCCGTATTACCGCGGCTGCTGGCACGGAGTTAGCCGGTCCTTATTCGTATAGTACCGTCAATCCCGCACGAATGCGGGAAGTTCTTCCCATACAAAAGCAGTTTACGATCCGTAGGACCTTCATCCTGCACGCGGCATGGCTGGGTCAGGCTTGCGCCCATTGCCCAATATTCCTCACTGCTGCCTCCCGTAGGAGTCTGGTCCGTGTCTCAGTACCAGTGTGGGGGATCATCCTCTCAAACCCCCTAGACATCGTCGCCTTGGTAAGCCGTTACCTTACCAACTAGCTAATGTCCCGCATGCTTATCTTTAACCGCCGGAGCTTTAATTCAAAAAACATGCGTTTTTTGAATTTTATGGAGTATTAATTACGGTTTCCCGAAGCTATCCTCCAGTTAAAGGCAAATTGCATACGTGTTACTCACCCGTTCGCCGGTCGTCGCCTGGTGCAAGCACCATCGTTACCCCTCGACTTGCATGTGTTAAGCCTGCCGCTAGCGTTCATCCTGAGCCAGGATCAAACCCTTCGTTGTAATAAAGAAGTTTGATCTTATTGCTGAATTAATCAGTGCCCGACAAACATACTAACCTCTCCAATCTTTTCAAAGAACAATGTTATTTTTAAAACTTTGGTTGTTTTTGTTTTTATAGTATCCCTTAAAAAGGGATTGCAAAGATAATAAATTTTTTAATTCAAAAAATAAATTTAAGTTTTTTTTGAAAAAAACTTCTACTCTTTGCATTTTATAAAATCAATATGTTAAAGAACTATCCCGTTTCTGGATGCTGTTGCAGATTCAAAACGGGAGTGCAAATGTAATACATTATATTTGTTGACAAAACAAAAACAACAAAAAAATTAAAAAAAAATTAACAATTGTTCCTAATCAAATAATACACAATCTCTTAAATTAGTACTTTTTTTTACTTTTTTCCTGCAAAAAAGGTATTCACATCGTTTAATGATTAAAATGATCATGATAATTCAATGTTTTGAGATGCTGTTTTATCCATGAACCATTTAACATTGCTGTTATTTATAAATAAACGTGCAGGAAGTTCCGGTTCTTTTTCTTTAAATACGCTCTCTACTATAGTTGTTTTGTTTTTACCAGTGATTAAAAAAAAGACATGCGAAGCCAAATGTATAACTTTGGGTGTTAATGTAATCCTTTTTTGCTTTGTTTCCGGGTGAAATGCTACTTCACATATTCTGTCAGATTGATAATTTGTCCATTGTCCAGGAAATAATGAAGCGGTATGTCCGTCTTTTCCCATACCTAATAATATAAGATCGAATTGTGGAATGCCGTTTCGTGAAGGAATAACATTTATTAAATCTTTTTCATAGCGTTTACTTTCTTCGTAAGGATCTTTTTCACCAAATATCCGATGAATATTATTTGGAGATATTTTAAGTGGGTTTAATAATAATTCCATGGCTGATTTAAAATTACTTTCTTCATTATCGGGAGGGACGCATCGTTCGTCTGCCCAATAAAAATGCACATTATTCCAAATGGATGGAAGAGGTTTTGAAGCGACCAAATACCTGAATAATTCCCGTGGCGTTTCTCCTCCAGAAAGTGCCATATGAAAAGGTCTTTTTTGGTTTTTCAGGATTTTATATATAGAAGCTCCTGTTTTTTGAATTGTTTTTTTAGGTGTCTTGGAAATATTAATTTTTTCCGTCATCTGTTTGTTTTTAATTAAGTGTTTGCTTAAATTTATTCACGGTTTGTTCCTGTTATATTCATTCGTGTTAAGGGATTTTGAAGAATTTATTTTTGTTTTTTTTGTGATCAATGATTTAGGTTGTTTTTGACCATATTGCCTGCTCACTTCGTTATGCGTGACATAAATTGTTTATTTACATCAGCAAGCTGCTTTTATAAAAACTTACAATCTTTTTCATTGTCTTCATTTTCAATGTGATGACAAGGATTTCGCCAGTCAAAACCGGTTTCGGAACGGATCAGATGATTGGCTTCTTTTGGCCCCCAGGATCCGGCAGGATATTTATAAGTCGGTTGTCTGTTATATTCCCATGCGTTGAGAATTGGAGTAATGAATTCCCATGTCTTTTCCACTGCATCACCACGTAAATAAAGTGTTGGATCTCCCAGCATACAGTCCAGAAGCAACCGTTCATAGGCTTCGGGTTTTTCATCCTGAGATAAATCAGAATAGTGAAAGTTCATGTTTACATTTTGTACATTGAATCCAGATCCGGGTATTTTCATTCCAAATCGTAGCAAAATCCCTTCATCTGGTTGGATTCTTATGATAAGCTGATTGGGGTTGTTTTTGGCATATTTTTGTAAACAAAATATATGATGTGGTGTCGGTTTAAATTGGATGATGATTTCTGTTGCTCTCCTGGGCATCCGTTTACCGGTTCTTATAAAGAAAGGCACATCTTTCCATCGCCAGTTGTCAATATTGAGCTTTAAAGCAGCAAATGTTTCGGTGTTCGAATCATTGGGAATACTTTCTTCCTCATTATAACCTGGAATTTTTTTGTCTCCACTCGTTGAAGATGAATATTGTCCTTTAATTACATATTTATCTATTTCTTCCCGGCTATAAGGTCTGATGGATTGAAATACTTTTATGGTTTCGTTTCTTATGGCTTCAGAAGAAGCAAGTGCGGGTGGTTCCATGGCGATCATCCCGATGAGCTGCATCAGATGATTTTGTACCATATCTCTTATTGCTCCCGATGAATCATAATATTCACCACGCTTTTCTATGCCAATGTGTTCTGCCGAAGTAATTTGTATATGATCTATATAATTCCTGTTCCACAGAGGTTCAAAAATATTGTTTGAAAAACGGGTCACCATAATATTTTGCACTGTCTCTTTTCCAAGATAATGGTCTATCCTGTAAATTTGGTGTTCATGAAAATGTGTCAATAAGTCATTGTTCAGCTCACGTGCACTTTCCAGATTGTATCCAAAAGGTTTTTCTGCAATAATTCTTTTCCATCCTGTTTTTTCCCCGCTTTGTTTATTTAGTCCGTATTGCTCAAGACTTTTGGATATTATGCTGTATAGATAGGGTGGTGTGGCAAAATAGAAAATATAATTTTCATTGGTGCCCAATTTATTGTTTAATGTAGTGAGTCGTTGATTTAATTCTGAATATGATTCGGGATCTTTCGTGTTGATGGATACATAATGCAAAATGTCAAGAAAGCCTTGCTCTTTTATTTTAGCCCCGGTTTTAATTTTTTCCCTGAAAGCTACATCTGTAAAAGATTTTCGTCCAACCCCCAGGATGGCAAATTTTTCAGGCAATAAAGAATGGTTATATAAACTATAGATGGCAGGGATGAGTTTGCGTTGTGTTAAATCTCCTGATGCACCAAAAATAATGAGGATATGAGAATCTGGTTGTTGCATAGTTTTTTGTAATTTTAATGATCAATATACCGGTTAAATTTAATCAATTAATCATTAATTTATACATAAATCAAACAATTTATCATAATGGACATGGTTGTGATCTCCACCCGGTCATGATATTTTAACGAGGAACGTTTGAG
The DNA here is from genome assembly GCA_964345135.1 of uncultured Bacteroidales bacterium. Lineage (GTDB taxonomy): Bacteria > Bacteroidota > Bacteroidia > Bacteroidales > JBBRXJ01 > CAYMKE01. The sequence goes on along the minus strand of CAYFQI010000212.1, from coordinate 1,051 downwards.
AAGTGCTATACTGGTAACGAATCGGGGCTAAATGATAGTACAAAATTAAATATTTCCACTAAATTTGCAGTAGAACATCCTTTTTTTATCATTAACCGACTTTATTTAAACAGGATAAACAATATATTGTGTTTAACATAAATATTATTTTTATGAATTTATTACTTTTGTTTTGGTGTTTCATAGTTTCTCCATAATGTCTGCTCACTTTATTACACGTGTTCCTAAATTGCATGATAACATCAGTAATCTCTTTATTTTTTGGCTTTGCGATCTACGAAACGAATTTTGTAACCTGAACTTTATGTATAGACATTTATAATATCACTTTTTTAAAAATTAACAAACTATTAAACTATTACAATGAACTCACTTGTTTTGATTGTCCTTACTCTAATTGGATACATCATTGCCTACAGGACTTATGGAAGGTTTATAGGCAATAAGATATTTAATTTGTCGAAAAGCAATAAGATGCCATCCCATGAATTACGTGATGACATAGATTTTGTCCCCACCAAACGCGATATTGTATTTGGCCATCATTTCACAACCATTTCCGGTTTAGGCCCTATTGTAGGCCCTGCCATTGGTGTGATTTGGGGATGGCTTCCGGCCATGATATGGATATTTTTGGGTTCCATTTTCATGGGTGCTGTACATGACTTTTCTACCATGGTTATTTCGGCCCGTAAGCAGGGTAAAACACTTGGTGAATTAACCGGCGATGTAATCAGCCCTTCTACACGGTATTCATTTCAGTTTTTAATGCAGTTCCTGTTGTGGATTGTTTTATCTGTATTTGCAATGATTGTAGGTGTATTATTTACAATGTATCCCGAAGCCGTATTTCCGGTATGGATGCAAATCCCCATTGCTGTATGGTTGGGGTGGCAAATACGGAAAGGAAAAAATGATTTGCTTTATTCCATTATCGCCGTCATTTTAATGTATATTACCATTTTTATAAGTGCATATTTTCAATGGAAGATAATTCCGCCGCCTGTCATGGGATCCGAAGTAGTGACCTGGTGTATTATATTGTTTGTTT
>CAYFQI010000211.1:0-4884 GCA_964345135.1 uncultured Bacteroidales bacterium | reverse complement strand
GCAATGTTGTCAAACATATCAATAATATATTTTTTTTCTTTTTGCATCAATAGCACGTTAATAGACAGTCAACAAAAATCGTCAATCATTTTAAGAAAATAAAATTTATTTGCATTTTTAAATTTTCAAATTAATTTTGTTTGATGTACAATTTTTCTTTAATAAATCATTTTCAAAACTTATTTGTTCACTATAAAACACTCGGTTTATGAATAAAACAGCAATGATAACCGGTGCTACATCAGGCATTGGATATGCAACAGCACTTGCTTTGGCTAAACACAAATTTAATGTAATCATTATCGGCAGGCGCGAATCAAAGCTTAAAAAAGCTGAAGAAGATATCCGTTCTCAAACGAGGGCAGACGTTTTAAGTATTCAATGTGATGTAAGAAATTCAGAAGACGTATTATATAAAATCAAAGATATCCCTTCTGAATGGAAAAATATTGATGTATTGGTTAATAATGCAGGATTGGCTGCAGGACTAGACCCGATACAAACAGGGCAGATCAATGATTGGGAAAAAATGATCGATACCAATATTAAAGGATTATTATATGTCACAAAAGCTGTTATCCCGAACATGATTGAACGAAATAGCGGGCATATAGTGAATATAAGCTCTATAGCAGGCAAAGAAGTGTACGCAAAAGGAAACGTGTATTGTGCAACAAAGCATGCTGTAGATGCTTTAAATAAGGGGATGCGAATCGACCTTTTACCTCACCATATTAAAGTAACATGCATCGCCCCCGGAAATGTCGAAACAGAATTTTCCCAAGTACGGTTTAAAGGCAATAGAGCAAGAGCAGATAAAGTATATGAAGGATATACCCCACTATTTGGTGAAGATATTGCAGAAGCCGTGTTGTTTGCTGTTACACGCCCCCCACATGTAAACATCAATGACATGCTGATCATGCCGTCTGCACAAGCAAATGTCAATCATCTGAACAAGGAAGAACAAAACCAGGGTAATTAAAAAAGAAAAAAATTATGGCCTACTCGTGTAACTATTTAAAGGATTTTTCGATACGTGCTTTTCAAAATATGGGTTGCAGTAAAGAAGATGCAGCCAATATAACAGACGTTTTTTTAGCTGCTGAATTAAGAGGCATTTCATCGCATGGCATGATCCGCTTAAAAGATTATTTCCAATTATGGAAGGCCGGACGCATTAATACAAAACCTGACATCAAAATAGTGCATGAATCTCCAAGTACTGCTGTGATAGATGCAGACAAGGCCATTGGCATGGTCGGTTCAATATATTCAATGAAAAAAGCCATTGATATAGCCCACAAAGCCGGAACCGGTTGGGTTGCCACCCGCAACTCCAATCATTTTGGTATTGCAGGATATTATTCAATGATGGCACTTAAACACGATATGATTGGTATTACCTTAACAAATGCCAATCCTTTAGTAGCGCCTACTTATTCCATCAGCAAATTATTGGGAACAAATCCCGTGGCAGTTGCCATTCCTGCGAAAGATCAGCCACCTTTTGTAGCAGATTTTGCCACTACCCCGATTGCACGAGGAAAACTGGCTGTTGCTGCCAAAAAAGGAGAAACAGTACCTCACGGTTATGTTCAGGATAAAGACGGAAATGCTTCTGATAACCCGGATATCTTAAAAGAAAAAGGTTCTATGCTTGGACTTGGAGGAACACGTGAACAGGGTAGTCATAAAGGTTATTGCATGGCAGCAATCGTAGACATTTTTTCCGGTATGTTTTCCGGCGCTAACTTTGGCCCTTTTGTGCCTCCTTCTGTAGCATACCTGCCGGTATTAGAAGAAAAAGTGGGCGAAGGGACTGGACACTTTTTCGGCGCCATGCGTATTGATGCATTCCAAAAAGCAGATGAATTCAAAGAACGAATGGACAAATGGATTAAAACATTCAGAAATGCAAAAAGCGCTCCTGGTAAACCAAACGTGCTCATACCTGGTGATATTGAACGGGCAAATGAAAATCGTCTACAAAAAGAAGGCATAAACATTATCCCGGCTGTAGAAGAAGATATTAAAAATATAGCAAACCAATTAGGCATTAAATTTTAAAATATTAAATAAATAACTAAAAAATAATTACTATGGCAGAAAACAAAGAATACCCAAAAATTGTTTTAAAGAAAAAACAAATCCAAAAACTGGTGGATTTCAGTCTTGAAGAAGGCATTGAATTTACTGTAAGACAACAAAAATTTCCTGATACAGACTGGGAAGTTGAAATGAAAATAAATGACATCAATACAGCCATTTTAACCGGAATGTATTTAAGGGAAAATAAACTGGAACCCGAAGGATTTGGTATTGAAAAATACAAAAAGACACAAGCCAGAAAAAAGAACGGTTCCAATGATTCCAATGATGAACAGGATACAGAATCATCAGACGACAAAAAAAACACAGAAAACAAAACCGAAACTACAGCATTTAAATCATCCCAGGAAACGAAAACAAACGATAAAAAAGAAGAATCTCCTGATACTTCTATAAAGGATGATCCGGAAACAGGATCAGAAATAGAAAACAAATTAGGATTATAACAGATCATGACAGAAGCCGGATGACGGGTAAACCAAAGTACATGTATTTCATAAGGCAGCTATCTGGCTTTTGTCTTCTGATTTTTTTAAAGGGGACTTCTAATAATAAATAACATGAGCAAACTGAAAAATAAATATGCACTACTTGTTATTTTTATCATCACATTTGCTTTTTATGGCAATTCAATACTGAATAACTATGCAGTAGACGATGCAATTGCCATTACACAAAACAAATTCACCAAACAAGGGCTTGCCGGCATTGACGATATTTTAACCAATGACGCTTTTACAGGTTTTTTTGGAAAGAAAAAAAACCTTGTAAGCGGAGGAAGATACAGACCATTATCATTGATTACATTAGCAATAGAATATGAAATTTTTGGGCTCAACCCACATATAAGCCATTTTGTTAATGTTCTATTATATGCGTGTGTAGGTATATTGATTTTTTTGATATTATGCCGGTTATTCAGAACCAAAGAAACTCCTGCATGGTATTACTCAATGCCACTGATAATCACTTTGTTATACATCGCACACCCCATTCATACCGAAGCAGTAACCAACATAAAAGGACGTGATGAAATCATGGCCATGCTGGGTTCACTACTCGCTTTTCTATTCACATTAAAAGCCATAGATACAAAAAAACTAAAATATTATGTTTACAGTGGTATCGTCTTTTTCCTGGGATTGATGTCAAAAGAAAATACTGTCACATTTATCGCTGTCATCCCTTTGGCAATCTACATCTTCAGAGATGAAAAACACAATAGAGTGTTAGGAACCCTCCTCCCCCTTATTATTTCATTTATCATTTTTTTCCTGATCAGGCAATCCGTGGTCGGGCAACTTATCAAGGACCCTCCGAATGAACTCATGAACAACCCTTTTCTTGAAGCATCAGAAACTGAAAAATATGCGACCATATTTTATACATTATTCATATACCTCAAATTATTGATTTGGCCTGACCCCCTTACATATGACTATTACCCGTATCATATTCCATTAACTGATTGGGGCGACCCGAAAGCTTTCATACCAGCTATCTTATATACAATACTTTTTATATGGATGGCCATATATTTTATCTGTCATTTATTCCACACGCTTATTCAACAGTCTTCCAAGCCCCAAAAAGGAGGCATAATAACATTTTCAGTCTTTTACTATTTAATTACACTTTCCATCGTGTCCAATATCCCGTTCACCATTGGTGCATTCATGAATGAGCGCTTTTTATTCATGCCTTCTTTAGGCTTCAGCATATTATCAGGATACCTGATCTACAAAAAAATCCCGTTATTAATCCCGAGCAAAACAAAACAAAGACCCGTGGTAATGGGGATACTCATTATTATACTGGCATTATACGGGGTTAAGACAATAGACCGAAACAGGGACTGGAAAGATGATTTCACACTCTTCACACACGATGTACAAATATCATCAGGAAGTGCCAAAAGCAATTGCACCGCAGGAGGTAAATTATTAGAAAAAGCCAAAACAATTGAAAACGAGCAAAAGAAAAAAGAATACCTTGAACGTTCTATAGAGCATTTAAGAAAAGCACTCAGGATACATCCCACATACAAGGACCCAATGTTGTTATTAGGCAATGCACACATTGCATACAATAAAAATTATGATTCTGCTATTTATTATTACAAAAAATTATTGAGGAGAAACCCCCATTACGATTTGGCATACAATAATATTCATAAAATATTCACTGGATATGACAATGTTGATTATAAAATTAAAGTATATGAAGAATTAATAAAAATCAACCCCAAACGGTTTGAAGTCAATTATCAATTAGGAAACCTTTATGGAAAAGAAAAAAAAGATTTATCAAAGGCATTATATTATTTAAAACGGGCAGCTAAAATTAACCCCCGAAGCAAAAAAACATGGAAAGATTTAGGAGTGGCATACGGGATGTCAGGCAAAACAGATCAATCAATACAGGCCTTACAAAAAGCCATCCGGATTGACCCCAATGACCCACAACTATATATCAACCTGTCCATTTCTTACAAAATGAAAGGGAATGCACAAAAAGCAAAAGAATATTTAATAAAAGGAAAACAATTAAAACAAAATTAACTCTTAAAATAATGAAATGCTTTTATTAATTTAGCGATCATTTATAAATCTATGAACCGAGCCATGACAAATTCTTTGACACACTATTTATCCCGTATTTTAATCGGGACACACATGATTATAATAGGTACTTCTACGCTGATCTGCCAAATAAACCTAATTAGTGTTTGTCTATAAAGTCCAACTTCTTCGTTGTTGCTCAAAATTTAAA
>CAYFQI010000210.1:0-4891 GCA_964345135.1 uncultured Bacteroidales bacterium | reverse complement strand
GAAATACAGGAAGAATTGCTTAAATCATACGAGGCAGAGCAGCAGGAGGAAGAATGATGTTAGTGCGTTGGGTTGATTGGATTAATTGAGGGGTTGATATCCTATTTTTGATTTCCGTTTTTGTCAAGTTTTAATAGAAATAATTCTCCTTCCTTATGATTTGGATTTTCAACAAATGGTTCACCAAAAGCATTTATTTGACCAGTAATAATTATGTCTTTCGATTTACATTCTAATATTGAGTTTCCAATTGTTGTTCCTTTTGATTTAAAAACTCTATTCCATAATACTTCACCATTAGTATTTGAATTATATATAACCAAATCCTCATAGCTATTTGAATTCTCATTTCTATATGTTCCACCAAGGATTAATAATTTGTTATCAGAGGTTTGAACAATACTCCGCCCATAGTCATTGTTTTCAGTTCCTATATTTTTTTTCCAAAGCGTTTCTCCATTTTTATCAATTTTCACAATGAATATATCCGTTTTTAAATATTTTTCAACAGTCTCGGGAATCGACGTTCCTACAATCAAAAAATCACCTTCTTTATTTTGTAATACATTATTTGCTTGAATCATGCATTTGTTTTCAACTTTATTTATCCATAAAATCTCACCACTATTATTTATTTTCCAGAGTTTTACATGTGTGCAGTTCGGACGACCTGCCAATTCCATTACGTCTGACAATATTAGAAACCCATTATCCTCTGTATTTATAATTCTTCGTGCATTATAAGAATATTCGGTGTTTCTGTTTTTCCGAAATTACTTGTTGTTCCAATCACCAGTATATTTCCTTTGCTTGTCTCGACTAAATCATTTGCTATGTCCGAATATTCACCGCCAAAATTCTTTTGATATTTTATTTCTCCATATTTGCTAGTTTTTACAATCCAAATATCCTCCCAACCATTTGAAAGACTTCGTGAATTGCCCACAATTATAAATCCCTTGTCATTGGTTTGGATTAATGCTATTCCTTCGTCATCCTGCGTTCCTCCATATTCCTTATAGAATGTCTTTTGGGAATACGAATTCCAGCAAACAATTAATAATATTCCAATTAATAATTTCCTTTTCATTTTAATTGTTGGTTTCCAATTACCCCAATGCCATATAACGTTCGATGGTAAACTGTCGTGCGGGTTTTCGAAGCACTTCATTATCAACCGTTACCAAAATTAAATAAAAGTTCGAAAGTTTCAATTTTATTCCGCACCCCGCATGCAGTTTGACCATTTGTTGTGGTTAGTTACTTTATTGATATATCCAATTTTCTTCCTAATCCAGTTTCAATAATCTTTCTCAGTGTAGCAACCTCTAAATCCGAACGGTCATTCTCAATTCGAGAAACATATGTTCTGGAAGTGCCACTTTTTAACGCCAAATCTTGTTGTGTCAATCCGCTTTTTAATCTTGCTTCTCTAATCAATTGTCCAATCTTTTTAAGAACTTTCCTAAAATCAATAATTCTTGATTCTCCATTATTAAAAACAACTGAAATTGATAATGCCTTTATCCAGTTGATTTTTAAAATCCGTGGTATTTTTATACTCTGTCTCATTTTAACGTAGAATTTAATTCATTAAAAGTATTCATATTTTTTAATTATATCTTTTTAGTGGCTACTGCTGTGCAGACCCGTCCGGCGGTTTGAAACCGCCAGACGGCTTGGTTTGGGCTATTTCGAGTTAATATTTACTTCTTTTATTTATTTTTTACAAGTGCCACCTCAAGTACATTTTTGGTGTCATTGGTAATTTTAAAGCGTTCATCAATCCTGTGGCCGGCTATCCATACAATTTTTCCATCGGAAACCAACAGCCAGGCATTTTCTTTGGCTATTATAGAGAATTTTTGATCGATAAAGAAGTCGCTTAGTTTTTTCATTTCACGCATTCCCAGCGGCATGAAATAATCACCATGGTGCCATTTTCTAAGCAGTAAAGGGAAGATCAGTTTATCATAATCCAGGTAAGCTATGGCAGGATCACCAGGAAAGGCATTGATGGCTGATGGCATTATTTTTTTAAAAGTAAGCACTATAGGCTGCTTTATTGCTGGTGCGCCTTCATCAATATAATATTGCTGTGTAGCCTTTTTAAACCTTGAGGTGATGAGTATAAACTGCCTGTCTTTGATTATCCTGTGGGTGGGGGTAAGGATTTGTTTGCCCGGGATGTTATTTAAAATACCTGCCAGGTCATTAACATGCTTTTGGGTGATGTTGAATTCACTAAAGAGTTCAAATAGCCATGTTTTTAAAGGTGACAGTTCTTTTAGTTTTTCGATGGATATCGTCCATGTTCCGTTGTTGTGTTTAAGAAGCTCCTGCTTTGTATTATTGATAGTATTTTCATAGACCAGCAGGTTGTCATTCAGCCTTTGGGCATTTTCGATGATGGTTTCCCTAAAGCGGGGATTGATTTGTTCGAAAAGCGGTATGATCTCATGGCGCAGGAGGTTTCGTGCGTATTTGGTGGTGGCATTGCTCGAATCTTCCACGTACTGAATATTATGGCCATTGCAATATTGTACAATCTCCTCCCTGGATGCAAACAACAGCGGCCTGATGATCTTATTTACACGCGGCTTAATACCTGTTAACCCCCTCAATCCTGTTCCTCTTGAAAGGTTGTTGAGTACAGACTCAACCACATCATCACTGTTGTGTGCAACGGCAACAAGATCGTAACCATGCTCCTGCCGGATATGCTCAAACCATTCATAACGCAAATCCCTCGCTGCCATTTGTATGGAAATACTGTTTTCTTCGGCATATTGTTTTGTGTTGAATCTTTTTATGTAAAAAGGGATGTTGTACTGTTTTGCAGTCGTTTTTACAAATTGTTCATCCCTGTCAGCCTCTTCACCGCGCAATCCGAAATTACAATGCGCTATGCCGCATGAATAGCCTGCCGCTAAAAGCAGGTAAAACAATGCTGTTGAATCTATTCCACCACTCATTGCAACAAGTATGCTGTTTTGCTTATTGCAAAGGTTATTGTCCGCGATATATTTTTTAAATGCTTCCTGCATAATTTTAGTATTCAGAAGACAGAAGTCAGTATCCAGAATTCAGCATTCAGAAGGGAATGGGAGCATTCTGTCTCTTTACCCTTACACTACTCACTACTCACTCCTCACTTCTATCTTCTATCATAAACCAAGTGCCTTCTCCATAGCCAGTGCTTTTACCATACATTCTTCATATTCTTTTTCCGGTTTCGAATAGCTTGTTATGGCTCCACCAACACTGAAAGATAAGTATTTTTTTGTTTCATTGTATAAAATTGTGCGAATAACCACATTAAAATCAAAATCCTGTTCGGGGGAAATATATCCTATAGCCCCGGAATAAAGCCCCCTGCGTGTAGCTTCATATTTTTCGATCAACTCCATGGCCCTGACTTTTGGAGCGCCTGTCATGCTGCCCATGGGAAAAGCGTTTTGGATAATATCCACGGGATGTACATCATTCCTTATGCTGGCAGCAATGGTGGATACCATCTGGTGTACCTGTTTGTAAGTGTATATTTTGTACAGTTCTTCAACCTGTACGCTGCCTTTAACAGCGGTGCGTGACAGGTCGTTTCTTACCAAATCAACGATCATGGTGTTCTCAGCCCTTTCTTTTGCATCATGTAATAGCTGGTTGATGTTCATGGTATCATCTCTTGTTGTTGCTCCGCGTTTTATGGTTCCTTTCATGGGTTGGGAATATACTTTTAAGCCTTCTTTTTTTATAAATCTTTCCGGACTGGCAGACATGGCATAAAGGCCATGCAGTTTGTAAAAGCATGAAAAAGGGGTGGGAGAGATGCTTCTGAGTTTTTGAAAAAGTTGAACCGGCGATATTTCAGCGGGGGAGGAATAAAATTCCTGGCAAAAATTGAGCTGAAAAATATCTCCACGCCGTATATGGCTGATGATCTTTTTTACTTTGTCAATATATGATGCTTTGGATATCCGTGCATGAATATCTCCTGTCCCTGTTCCATCTGCATGAATGGTGTGGCTGGTATTTATTTTTTTTAATAGTGCTATGGCTTCTTTTTTGGGGTTATCATCCGGGTAAAAATCAAGTTTTAACTGGTTGTCTTGTAAAGTAATAAGGTATTGGGGTTGAAAAAAATGGATGTCGGGAAAACCCAATCCGTCAAAATTATCAGAATGAAGTGCTTCTGTCTCATTTTTAAGGTCATAGGAGAAAAATCCAAACAGCCAGTCTTTTGTATGATCTGAAAAAGTTTTAAGTGAAGAAAAAGCGCTTGTGCCGGAAGCTGGAAGGATTTCTATCGCGCCAATGCCGGCAATAAGGTCAAACGAACAATAACGGTGACTGCTGTTTTTATTGATGTTGTTACTGTCTAAAAAAGCAAAACAATCAAATTCATTGCCCCATTTTAACAGTTTCTGTTTAAACTGTTCTGTATCATTTATGGTATATTGATATGTATAGCGCATCAGTCAGGTTATTCAAGGATTGGCTTACCTTTCCCGAATGTTATTTTTTTTAATACACCACCATCCTCAGCATAATATACCCATGTGCCATCCTTTTTCCCATCACGAAAGCGTCCCCTGATCTTTGTTTCCCCGTTTTTATAATATGCTTTGTACCTGCCGTGTACTTTCCCGTTTTTAATGTTTACTTCAAATTTCAGTTCTCCTGTTTCGTAATGTTCACTGTAGCTGTTTGCATCTAAGTCGTCTATGTATATCTTGGGAATGGGCATTATTTCTTTTGTCGAGGCTGTTGTCTTTTTATCCGTAAAGGGAGTAGCTTTTGTTGTTTTAATTTGTTTGTAATATGCATTTAGATTTTCATCAGCGGGCTGTAATAATAGAGAGGTGTGCGGGATACAGGGTGGGGTCCGGAA
>CAYFQI010000209.1:0-4908 GCA_964345135.1 uncultured Bacteroidales bacterium | reverse complement strand
CATAAAAATAACAGAGCTCAACAAAGTACAGGAACAGGTATTAAAACTTTTTAATATCAAAAAAACTGACTTAGAAAAGCATTTGTAGCAACAAAACTAAAAAAATATCAGCTTATGTTGCTGAATAACTGTAAGTTGATAAAGTAAAACCCGTTTGAAGCATTTGGCCTGTTTGTAAACCATGTGTTCCAGAACCAACTGAAAAATTATACTTAGGATGAGGAATACTGAGTTCGTCAAAAAACACGGAAGACATATTTTTATCATAATGTTGTCCGGTATGTATTATAATTTCATTAATCTGGTTTTTATATAAATTATTTATAGTACGGCTAATTGCTGATGCCTTTATTATTTGTGGTCGAGCTCCGACAATCGTTAAAATTTTTATCATAACCAGCGCAAATTTTAAAGACAACAAAGATAGATAAATTTTGTCACTATTTATCCAGTAAAGTCCGTGTAAATTAATATAAAGTTTGTGCCTTACATCTTATTTATTATATATTTTTGTAAATTGTTTAACTGTTTTTTTTATATTATGAACATAACCTTAATTGGTGGCACAGGCCGCAGCGGGACAAATATTACAAAAAAAATATTATCAAAGCACAGTCAAATTGCGACTTTACCATTTGAATACCGGTTTACTATTGATCCAGGGGGGGTCGTTGATTTTTATAATAGCTGGTTGTATAATTGGACACCTTTTTATGCGGATAAAAAGCTTAAAGATTTCCAAACATTTTTATTAAGCTTGGCCAACGAGTCTTTAGCAAAGAAATGGATCAATGCCATTATAAAAAAAATTGATAAAAAAGGGAAAAAAATAACCCCAATTTCATATTCTGGATGGGAGTTAGAAAAATGGTTCCCTGGTTATAAAGATAGTGTCCTTAAACTGATAGATAAACTCAAAGACTTTGAATATAGTGGAGCCTGGCCTGGAAGTAACCAGTTATCATTAAACAATAGGGTGTGGTTTGGAGCATACCAAAAGAAACATCAACTTGCCACCATCTTAGGCGGCTTTTTACGTGAATTGATAAATTCGCTTTTATTATCAATGCATAAACAAGCTTTTGTGGAAGATAATACGTGGAACATTCTTCACGGACAAGAATTACATGAAATGCTTCCAGAGGCCAAATTTATCTATGTTGTCCGCGATCCTCGTGATGTTATCGCGTCTTTTGTTAAACAACGTTGGTGCCCTGATAATGTAAACCAAGCTATCATATGGTATCAGTCTATAATGAATAAAACGTTAGCCTCTAAAAATAATTTAGAGGCCCAATGCCTTCTGGAATTAAAACTTGAAGACTTGGTTAAAGAGAAAGAAGCAGTCATAAAACAGGTTTGTGGTTTTATTGAAATCCCTTTTGAAAAAGAACTTCTGCAAGTTGATCTGTCAAAATCTCATTCCGGAAGATGGGAGCAACAGTTTAGTAAAGAAGACCAGGTTCTTATTAATCAAGAATTAGCATATTTTCTTGAGTTATATAATTATCAATGATAGGCGGGGATTAGTTAATATGAGACCAGTTTTCTCCTTTTTTAATTCGGCTGATTTGCATTTCTGACACGTTGAAAATTTTTGCCAGCGTAGCACCTGTAACCCCTAAACGTAATTGATGTTTAATAATACGAACATCAGATTCTTTTAATTTAATAAACGTGCCACGTTTGGGAATTTGATAATTATTCCCCAGAAAATCTTTCCATCCGCTCCATTTGTTATAATACAAGTCAGGACGCGCAGGTATGTTAGAAGGGCGTTCTTCCCAATTCCTGAAATCCTGGCAATTATGAATTTTGTTCATTTTTGATATCCTGGCAGCATCTTCGTAACTTAAATACAATTTTTTGGTTTGTTGTTCAGGATAACCCAGGAAATCCCTCCAACCCTTCCAACTACCTCTTCTTTGAAAATACTCATCAGGCAAACGAGGGAAGTGTTTAGGCAAATCTTTTCCTTGTCTTTTGTATTGTTCGAATTTTCTTTCGGAAGTGACACCTTTTGGAACAAGGTTTTCTATAACCCATTTTTTGGCTAATGAATACGACCAATTGATTACATTATTATAGTCGTTAATAATTATGGATCTCATATGTTTAAAATTTTTTTATTATGGTGATATGGTGTTATACGTGAATGAATGTATTAAAGTTTCAATTTTTTGCATGACGTCCTAAAGTACAGAATTTTAATGGTTTACTATTTGTGTTTATTGTTGCAATAGTTTATTGATTTTTTATCAGTACAAAAATATTAATAAAGTCATAAATACAAAAAAAAAATGTATTTTATAGGCTATTAATTATTTATGAAATTTATAAATGGTTAACCATCGTTTTCATGAACAGGATTTTTTTTTACTGTTTGGTTATAAATAAAAAATAGTTTACTTTTGTATAACTTTTTGGGTGCTTAGCTCAGCTGGTTCAGAGCACCTGCCTTACAAGCAGGGGGTCACTAGTTCGAATCTAGTAGCGCCCACGAAAAGAGGTTATTCATATTTTGATTAACCTCTTTTTTATTTTACAGGCATTTTTAGACATACATGATACAATTGAAAAAAGTAGCCTTTTATACATTAGGATGTAAACTTAATTTTTCAGAGACATCTACAATATCAAAAATATTTAAAGATAAAGGATATATAGAAGTACCTTTTGGAGAGCAAGCAGACATAAACGTTATCAATTCATGCTGTGTTACACATATTGCAGAAAGAAAAACCCGTCAGACTATTTCAAAAGTAAAACGTGAATATCCCGAATCTATTGTTGTTGTTACTGGATGTTATCCTCAAGTGAAAGCTGAATTGGTGAGCTCGTTAAATGGAGTGGATATTGTACTCGGGACCAATGAAAAATTTCATATAATGGATTATATAAATAGATATGAACAACAAAAAAGGCCATTTTCAAGCGTGTCCGGATATCGTTCGCTTGATGGTTTTCTGCCATCATATTCAGCCGGTAAACGAACGAGGTCCTTTCTTAAAATTCAGGATGGATGTGATTATTGGTGTAGCTATTGTATTGTACCGATGACTCGCGGGAAGAGCAGGAATATGCCTATTGCTGATATAATGGATCAGGTGAATCAAATCAGCCAGCAAGGCATTAAAGAGGTTGTATTAACCGGTGTAAATATTGGTGATTTTGGAAAATCAACAAATGAGACTTTATATCAGCTGTTGGTTCAGTTATCAAAAAACACGAAGATCAAAAGAGTAAGAATATCCTCTATTGAACCAAATCTCTTAACAGATGAAATTATAGCACTAATTGCAACCTCAGATAATCTCATGCCACATTTTCATATCCCGTTACAATCAGGGAGTGACAGAATTTTAACAGCAATGAGACGAAGATATCATTTAGAGACATTTAAAAAACGAGTGGATAACGTGAAGTCATTAATGCCGCATGCAGGCATAGCAATTGATTTAATTACAGGATTCCCCGGGGAGACAGAAGCAGATTTCAATGAAACAGTAGCATTTATTGAAAGGCTTGATATTTTTTATCTTCATGTTTTCACTTATTCAGACCGTGAGAATACAAAAGCCTGGGATATGCCTTCAAAAGTACATCCCAAAGATAAAGAAAGACGGAGTAAAATACTTCATGAAATATCAGGAAAGAAAAAGGAACTATTTTTAAAGAACCAGCAAGGCACTTTACAAAAGGTATTATTTGAAGAAAACAAAAAAGAAGATAATATGTTTGGGTTTACTGAAAACTACATTAAAACACGGACAACATATAACCAAGCACTGGCAGGAAAGATTAAAACAGTGATGTTGAAGGAGATGAACTCAAGCGGAAATATGGAAATAGAAATAAAATAAAGTCTGCAATGCGGATATATTAACAGATACTTTTTATAATTTTACGGTGCTTTTAAAATCTTAAGAATTACATGTATGAACCTGGAAAAAGTTTGTAAACAGGCAATCAAAATAATTGAAGAAGTAGCAGAATTTATAGAAAAAGAAAAGAACAATTTAAAACAAGATACAATTGAGCATAAAGGGATTCATGATTTTGTAACATACGTGGATAAAGCTGCAGAGAACAAATTAGTGGAGGGATTGAAACAACTCATCCCTGAAGCAGGGTTTATAACTGAAGAAGGGACTGGTGATAATGAACATGGTCAATACACATGGATTATTGACCCGTTGGATGGCACTACAAATTATATTCATCAGCTTCCTCCTTATTCTATTAGCGTGGCATTGATGCACGAACAGCAAATTATCATGGGTATTGTATATGAGATCACGCTCAAAGAATGTTTTTATACTTGGAAAGGAGGCAATGCATGGTTAAATGGGAACAGGATTCATGTAAGCAATCAACAAAAGGTGATGAATTCGTTTGTAGCGACCGGTTTCCCGTATATCAATTTTGATCGTATAAAACCCTATATGAAATTGCTCAACTATTTAATGCAAAATACCCCGGGCGTCAGAAGACTGGGTTCTGCTGCTGTTGATTTAGCTTATGTAGCGTGTGGACGATTCGAACTTTTTTTTGAATATAACCTTAAACCCTGGGATGTGGCAGCAGGTGCTTTTCTGGTTCAACAAGCAGGAGGCAGGGTGACAGATTTTTCGGGAGGGGATAATTATTTATTTGGGAAAGAAATGATTGCAACTAATGGATATATCCATGAAGAATTCACAAAAATCGTAAGTCACTATATGAACTGAGCCATGACAAAATAAGAGAACACACATGGGTATGATTATCACATACCTGATAGTCATTTGAAAGTCAATAAAATATCATCATGGCGAGCTTCATATGACCTTTGAAAAATAAAAAATAAACAGATGAAACGTCCATGATAAAATAATCATTATTATCACACACGGAAATGATTATTTT
>CAYFQI010000208.1:0-4922 GCA_964345135.1 uncultured Bacteroidales bacterium | reverse complement strand
TATAAAAGGTTCTTTTACGCTGAGCTGCCGGATAAAGCAAAAAACCAGATAAACTTAATTAACTTAATCAACTCAATCAACTTAAAAACTTAGAAACTTAAAAACTTAGAAATATAAACAGATGAAAAAAATTGCAGGTATCATTTTAGCGATTGTATTGGCAAGCTGTGTGGATAAACCAGGCGAACAGCAATTGGAAAGCAAAATCACAGCTAAAAATAAAGAGTTGAGAGCATTAAAAAAAGAGATCAAAAGCCTCGAGCAAAAAAAGGAAAAAGAATACGGATCAACGGCAGGAAACAATAAAGTCCCTGTTGGTATTCAGGTCATACAGTCCGGGTCGTTCAATCATTATTTGCAAACCAATGGAGAAACAAATGCAAAAGAAGAGGCATATATTAGTCCTGAAAGTAATGGAAGAATAGATAAGATATTCGTGGAAGAAGGCGATGTTGTAAAAAAAGGCCAATTATTGGCTCAACTGAATACAGCTGTAATTCGTAATAATATAGAAGAGGTGAAAACCAACCTTGAATTAGCAGATACCATGTACCGGAAACAAAAGAAATTATGGGATCAGAATATAGGGTCTCAGACACAATACCTACAGGCAAAAAACCGTAAAGAATCGTTGGAAAAACGGCTGCAAACACTGCGATCCCAATTGGCAATGGCCCAGGTCAGGGCCCCTTTTAACGGAACAATCGTGGATATTATGCAAAAAGGAGGGGAGATGGGATCGCCTGCAGCCCGGTTGATGCATATTGTTGACCTTTCTAATTTGTTGATAGAAACTAATATTTCCGAAGAATACCTTTCAAAAATACAAAAAGGGGATCCTGCCATCGTGACATTCCCTGCTTTCCCCAATTTTAAAAAAAGACTTCCGGTCACACGTATTGGAGATTATATTGATAAAGAAACCCGGACATTCGAGATAGAACTCCGACTGAAAAATCCGGACCATAAAATAAAACCAAACCTTATTGCAGAAGTAAAGATTAATGACTATCATGACGATTCTGCTTTCGTGGTACCCGCCATCATAGTAAAAGAAGATATGAAAGGTGATTACCTGTTTCGTGCTGTTACGAAAAATAATAATATAATTGCTGAAAAAATCTATGTAACACCCGGAAAATCCTATAATGATGAAACCATGATCGTCAAAGGGATAACTGAAAATGATTCAATTATTATTGCTGGGTTTAACCGGGTATCTAACGGAATAGAGGTTATTATAGATCAGGATCAGGCGAATCGGATGCCAATTGGTGAAACAGCCAGAAAAATCAGCGGAAAAAAGTAAAACAATTCTTTGAGCAAAAAAAGCCGTAAAAGAAATATTAAATATTGAGGGAAATGAGTGCAAAAGAAATAAGAGATAGAATTGTCCGGGAATTTAAATTGACAAGCCTGGCGATACGTAACAGAAATACTATTGTTTTATTAACATTGGCTATCATTGGATTTGGGTTTTATTCATACCGGAACATGCCCAAAGAATTGACTCCTGATGTGGTTATCCCTACAATAATGGTGCAGACAGTATATCCTGGCAGCCCGCCTATTGATATTGAAAATTTAATCACCCGGCCCCTGGAAAAAGAAATTGAAACAGTCAAAGAAATTGATGTCCTCAAGTCAACTTCTTCGCAGGGTTTTTCGATGATTATGGTTGAATTTACAACCGATGCCGATATAGATCAAAAACTACAGGAGGTGAAAGATGCTGTGGATAAAGCCAAGAGTGAACTGCCGGATGATCTGCGTACAGACCCGGTGGTGAATGACATTGATTTTTCTGAATTTCCAATATTGAACATTAATTTATCAGGAGATTACAGTAAACGTGAATTAAAGGATTATGCCGAATATCTCGAAGAAGAAATTGAACGTATCAATGAAGTATCCAAAGTAGAGATCAAAGGGATCAATGAGCGACAGGTGAATATTTATATTGATTTACGAAAATTACAGGCCAGGGATTTAACATTTCGTGATATTGAACAGGCCATTACCTCCGAAAATGTTTCCATGTCAGGCGGAGAAATACAATTCACTTACACCAAACGTTCGGTCAGGGTGATTGGTGAATTTGAACAAGTAGAGGAAATAGGAAACCTTGTGATTAAAGAAGAAGAAGGCAAAGTAGTATATTTAAATGATGTAGCAAGGGTCGAATTGGGATATAAAGAAGCAAAGAGTTATGCACGGCTGAATAAAAACCCCGTGGTATCCGTACAAGTAATCAAGAAAAGCGGGAAAAACCTGTTGTCGGCAACGGCTAAAATTCAGGATATTTTAGACAAAGCAAAGAAACGGAATGAGATACCTCAAAACTTAAAGGTCAGTATTACCAATGATCAATCGGATTTGATTAAGACACAGCTTGCCAATCTTGAGAACAGCATCATTTTGGGTGTGATTTTTGTGATCCTGGTGTTGTTTTATTTTCTCGGTACAAGAAATTCATTATTTGTTGGCACGGCAATCCCAATGTCTATGTTTCTCTCGTTTGTTGTAATAGGAATGATGAACGGACACCTGAATATGATCGTGTTATTCTCATTGATCTTATCATTAGGGCTTTTAGTTGATAATTCCATTGTAGTAGTAGAAAATATTCACCGTTTCATAGAACGGGGATACGACACGTTTGAAGCAGCCAGGCAGGGAACCGGTGAGATTGCTTTGCCAATCATCACATCCACTATCACCACGTTGTCTGCATTTCTGCCATTGGCTTTTTGGGGAGGTGTAACCGGAGAATTTATGAAAAATCTTCCAATCACCCTGATCATTGTGTTGACCTCATCACTGTTCGTGGCTTTGGTAATAGTTCCCGTGTTTACCATTATTTTTGTGAATCCTGAAAAAGCCAGGCAGGAAAAAAATAATATCGAAAAAAGAAAAAATCTTAAATACACGGGCATTATTGCCGGGATTTCCCTTTTATTATATGTTTTTGGGATAAATGTAATTGCAAGTATATTATTAATCCTGGCGTTGATTATGGCAATCAACACCTTGTTTTTAAATCATTCTCAGGATTGGTTTCAGAATGTATTTCTTGGAAAATTAGAACAAAAATATGAACACCTTTTACACTATGCTCTATGTAAAAAAAGGCCGGTTATTTTTTTTACTGGGACGATTTTGTTATTGTTTATCTCTGTTATATTTCTTATCATCCGGAATCCTGATGTCAGCTTTTTCCCAAATAATGAGCCGGATTATATTAACGTAAGGACCGAACTTCCTGTTGGAAGCAATTTAGAAGCAACCGACTCGGTGATGAAGATCATAGAATCCGATATCTACCAATTCATCAAACCGTATGATACCATTGTAGAATCAGTATTAACTACCGTGGGAGAAGGTGCGTCCAGTGATTTTACTTCAGGAGAAACACCAAACATGGGGCTTGTCACGGTCACATTTGTAGATTATATTGACCGGCAGGGAATCAATACATCCAATGTCATGAAAGAATTAAGCAATACATTGATAGGCCAATATCCAGGCATTCAGATTAGTGTTGAGAAAAACCGGATGGGGCCGCCTACTGGAAAACCGGTGAATATTGAAATAAGTGGTGAAGATTTTCAACAATTGATTCAAATAACCGAAGATATAAAAACCCATGTTGAAAAGAACAATATCCCGGGATTAGAAGGACTTAAAATGGATTTGGAGACAGGTAAACCCGAATTGGTCATTAACATCCGGAGAGATAAAGCACGCGAATTAAATATTTCTACTATTCAAATTGCCAATGCCATACGTACTGCTTTATTTGGTAGCGAAGTATCAGATTTTAAAGTAGGAGAAGAGGAATATCCTATCAGGATTATGCTCAAAGATCAATACAGGTACAACATTCCGGCACTCTTGAATCAGACCGTGGTTTCTCCGGAAGGGAAAAATCCCAAACGCATTCCCTTAACTGCATTGATTGATTATAAATACAGTACAACCTATGGTTCGGTGAAACGAAAAGATCTTGACCGGGTGATTACATTGTATTCAAATATCGTGGAAGGATACAATGCAAATAATGTTAACAATCAGATAGAAAGCATTTTGGAGCAATATGAAATGCCCAAGGGATACATTTATGAATTTACAGGAGAACAACAAGAGCAACAGGAGTCACAGGCATTTTTAAGCAGGGCACTGATCATTGCTATGGTGTTGATATTGATTATTTTGGTGACCCAATTCAACTCACTGGTTAAACCCGGTATTATTATTATGAGTGTGATTTTCAGTACTATTGGGGTGTTTGCAGGCATTGCTATATTTGATATGAACATTGTAGTGGTTATGACAGGGATTGGCATTGTAGCACTGGCTGGTATTGTTGTAAATAATGCCATCGTGCTGGTAGACTACATTGAACTGCTCAAAAAGCGCAGAAGGGATGAGTTGGGTATTGATGAGGATGCATATCTTCCTCCAAAAGAAGCAACTGATTGTGTAATCAGGGCTGGTAAAACACGGCTGCGTCCGGTGTTGCTGACAGCCATCACAACTATACTAGGCCTTGCACCATTGGCCGTGGGGTTAAATATTGATTTTATGGGATTGTTAAGTTCATTTGAGCCCCAGTTGTATTTCGGTGGCACGATGGTTAATTTCTGGGGGCCTATTGCATGGAGTGTTATTTTTGGGCTCACTTTTTCCACGTTTTTAACATTGGTCATCGTGCCTGTCATGTACCGTATAGCCATCATTATTCAAAAAAAGATTATTGATAAGGTTGAATATCATACAGGCAAGAGCATTGTTAAAAAACAGGCTGGTGAAGACGGTGTAGAGTTTTGTGAGTAATTTATTGGTAAAAGACATTCTTTTTAAAAGAATTATTCTTTAATAAATGTTTCTATAATTGTGTTTTCTCCTGTTTTTATACTGAT
>CAYFQI010000207.1:0-4961 GCA_964345135.1 uncultured Bacteroidales bacterium | reverse complement strand
TTTTTTAAGGTGTTCATGAGCTCACTTCGTTCGGTTCACACGCCTCGAATTTGAACTTTATAGAGCAAACTACTTGACTTTAGATTCAAACACTAATTAGCCTTTCGGCTATACCCACGGTGCAGCAGAAAAAACTATTTCCACGGGGGGTGTTCCGGTAAATATTGGTCAAATTCCTTTATTAGTGCATCTTCATAGCCACCAGCATAGTTCCCTGAGAAAAATATATCCAGGCTTTCTTTATATAATCGTTTCCAGGAGGCTTCTTCGTTTCCGGGATAGATCGGGTAAAATAAAATTCCGTTTTCTTTGGCTGCTTTTAAATCTCCCGGGGCATCTCCAATCATTAATATTTTGTCGTCATCAAATGTTCCTTTGGCTGCCAGGGCAATATGTTCTGATTTTGTTCCGTGTTCCTGCCCGGCAATTAACCGGACATATTGATCAATATTGTTTTCTTTCCATTCACGTTCAAGTGCATCCAAGGGGGTTTGCGAAACCACGATGGAAATGGCTTGCTGGCTGATCTTTTCCAGTGATTCCCGTACATACGGGAAAGGGGCAATATTAAATACCATATCAGTTATGGAGGTGTTAACAGCTTTAGCCCATTCTAAAGCTTTTGTAATCACGGGATCATTCACCCCGGCTGCATATTTTTCCAATGCAGGAATGCCCAGTTTGGATTCTTTTCGTGTCCATTCTTTTAACGAGGAAATATCCTGCACGCTAAAATCACGGGCAATGATCTCTTTCCTTGTTTTTAATAATTCAAATGCTTTTAATAAAGCTAAGAAACGGTTTAATCCACGGGTTTTAGAATAAAGGTTGACAAAATCCCATATCTCTCTCGCATATTTTGAAACAGGTTGAAGGCCCCAGTGTTTAATGTAATTCGGACAAAAACATTCTTTATGTTTTATTTCCATTGTATCAAATACACATCCGTCCGAGTCAATTCCTATGAAAAAGGGTTTGTCTGCTTTTATTTGTTTTAATTCTTCTTGTGGATTTTGTGACATGTTATCTAAAATTTAAAAGAAAATATTTTGTAAATGAATAATTCTATTCCTCGAATAACAAAAATAAAAAAAGGAAAAGATATTTTTTCATTTTTTTTAATTTTTAAAAGAAAACAGGTGCCGTGGATTTTAGACATTAGTACGACCGGAATGCCATCTGGAAACTCGTGAATTGTTATTTCGGTTGATCACCGGCAACAGGATCAATGCGATGGTTCCTGCGATAGCCAGCGAAAGATTGGTGGTAGTATGCGCAATGAAAGCAAAGATTTTTCCATCTGTTTTTTCAACGCCATAGATCACCAGCGTTTCTATCACCATAAAATGCCAGGGGCCAAACCCTGCCTGTATTGGAGCTATCATTGCCAAACCGCTCATGACAAAAGCAGTGGCTCCGGCAATCAAAGAGAGGTGAGCTGTTGGTTTAAAACTAAAAAAGACGACATAAAGCATAAACAGCCACATGAAATAAATAAATACGGAGTGCCCGATATATAACCATCGGTTTTTTAGTTGCCTGATGGTTTTTATCCCGTGGATGAAATCATCTATGATTTTTTGAAATTTTCGATACACGAGGGTTCTCTTTAATTGATGTCTGAAAATGATTGAAAACACGGCCATACTGATAAATATACCGGATGCAATAAAAATATTCCGTGTTGAGAACAATTGTTCCAGATTTGTTTGTACTGCAGGATGGTCTTCAAGGAAGTTTTCAAAAACATTTATTTGTGCCATGATAATTAATATAGTAAAGAAAATCAGGGCAATCACGTCTGTAATCCGTTCAACGACCATTGTTCCCACTAACTTAGAAAAAGGGATATGCTCATAACGGGATAAAACCCCGCAACGGGCAAATTCTCCACCTCTTGGAACGATCATGTTGGTTAAATACATCACCATTACAGACAAAAATGTATTGATGGTTTTGGGTTTATACCCCATTGGGAAAATGAGCATATTCCACCGGTAAGCACGGCTAATATGGCTTAACATGCCAATTAAGACAGACAAACCCAGCCATCCGTATTTAATTTCCCGGGCCTCATGGGAAAGGGTTTCCGTGTCAATATCACGGTATATATACCAGAATATCCCGATCCCTAATCCTAAAAACAGGATGTAGCGTGATTTGAAAAGTATTCTTTTGAATAATGTCTGTTTTTTTTCAGGCATTCAGGTTATTTTATTTTGAAATCCAGCAATTTTTTATTTTCAAGGTATCCTTCTACATGGTCATTTATTGATAATGGCCCTATGCCCGGGGGTGTGCCGGTAAAAATAACATCTCCGGTTTTCAGTGTAATAAAATTGGAAACATATGCAATAAGCTCTTCCGGTGGGAAAATCATATCACTGGTATTCCCTTTTTGAACAATGTTTCCATTAACTGTAAGATGAAAATTCAATTGATTCATGTCCGGGAATTCCGATTTATCAATAAATCTTCCTAAAGGAGCCGAGTCATCAAAAGATTTGGAAATTTCCCAGGGCATATTGTTTTGGCGGCATTCTTGTTGTAAATCGCGTGCAGTTATGTCAATACCTACACTGATTTTATCATAATACCGGTGTGCAAATTCGGGGCGGATTTTTCGTCCAACTTTATTAATTTTTAAAACCACCTCTATTTCATAATCTATTCGTGACGAAAAATCCGGGTAAAAGTATGGTTGATTTTTCCGGAGAAGCGCACTATCCGGTTTCATGAAAAAAACCGGTTTTCCCGGTGGTTCATTACCCAGTTCTCTGGCATGCTCTTTGTAATTCATACCTATGCAAATAATCTTCATAAATTAAATTTTATATGTATTTTTAAACGAACAAATTCAGGGTTTCTTCTATTCATTCCTTTGTATTAGTGTTTTTAGAATTTATTGTTGATAATGAACCGGGTATGTAAAAACATATCGCAAGAAAATTTTTGAAACACGCCCGGGATCGAATAATAAAATGAAGATGTAAATAAGGAACACTTAAAACCCCATGAGAACAAATATAATAAATAATATGACCGTGTTAAAAAATTTTAGATTAACCTGATCCATAAAAGCAATGCTTTATATTATATTCATTATATTTTTTTCTTAAATATTGGAAAGAACAGAAGCCACTTGAACAAATTATAATTGACTTTAAACCTATTTTGGGTTTCTTTTGAATATATTAAATTATGATTATTATATTTACACTGTAAACAAATCTGTTTGCCTTAAAAATCTTTTTATTATGTATGTAGATGTGTATGAATTTGGAAAAATGACAATTGGAGGGAGAGAATATACGGAAGACCTGATGGTTTTGCCCAGTAAAATTATAGCCAATTGGCAACGAGACGATGAACATCTTCTTCAACTCTCGGATATAAAGGAATCTTTAGATAAAGTTCAGCCTGATGCTGTAGTCATTGGAACCGGGAATAAAGGGGGATTGGAAGTGGATAAAGAAGTGAAAGAGTACCTGGATAAAAAAAATATTGAATTGGTTATAGAAAATACAGATGAAGCAGTCAATTCATTCAATACGTTCGATAAACAAAACATTCATGTACTTGGGGTATTTCATTTAACTTGATAATTAACTACATACATGTATCGGTTTGTTAGTTTTGTGGGAATTGTTATTTTATTGGTATTTGCATGGCTGCTTTCTCCTCATAAAAAAACCGTCAATTGGCGACTGATTATCTGGGGAATTGCACTTCAGATTGTATTTGCACTGTTTATATTTATATTGCCCGTGGGTGCAAAGGTCTTTATACCGATCAATGACATGGTCGTGAAAGTATTGGAAGCAGCACAAGCCGGTGCTGAATTTGTATTTGGTAAATTGGCTGTACCTCCCGGGTCAAATAATGAATCAATAGGCTATATTCTTGCATTTCAGGCTTTCCCGACAATTATATTTTTTTCTGCTGTCATGTCTATCTTGTATTTCCTGAAAATTATTCCATTGGTTATTCGGGGATTTGCTTTTGTGTTTACAAAATTGACGCATATTTCCGGTGCTGAATCACTGCTGGCAGCCAGTAATATTTTTGTTGGCATTGAGTCGGCATTTACAATTAAACCTTATTTAAAGGACATGACCCATTCAGAGTTGTTTACAGTTTTAACCCTGGGGATGTCAACAGTGGCCTCAAATGTTTTAGCTATATACATTTTTACTCTCAAAGGGTATTTTCCGATGATTGCCGGGCACCTGGTGTCAGCCTCTTTTCTTTCTGCACCGGCCGCACTGATCACTTCAAAAATATTAATGCCTGAAACAGGAATCCCTAAAACATTAGGGCAAAATGTAAAGCCTTATTATGAAAAAGAGGATAATATGTTTTCTGCTATCATAAATGGTGCAAATTCCGGTGTAAAACTGATCGTGGGCATAGTGGCATTATTAATTGCAGTGATAAGCCTCGTGGAACTTTTGGATATGCTGTTGGGATGGATTGGGGGATGGTTTGGTATGCAGGAATTATCCTTGAAAATCTTATTAGGATATGTATTTTACCCGTTTACAATTATCCTGGGAGTTCCAGTAGAAGATGCCGGACAAATATCAAAGATCATTGGTGAACGGCTTGTGGTTACAGAAGTGACAGCATATCAGGACCTTGCTTCGCTTATCGATAAAGGGGTTATTCAACATCAACGGTCAATTATCATTACAACGTATGCTTTATGCGGGTTTGCTCATTTTGCATCAATGGCAATTTTTATCGGTGGAATTTCGGCATTGGTTCCTAAACGTACAGGTGAATTAGCGCGTTTTGGTTTCAGGGCATTGGTAGCTGCCACGCTTGCATGCCTTATTACAGGGTGTATTGCCGGGATATTTGCTAGTGGAGATACCATTTTATTTTCAGGATAAATGGATTACACTATATAGTGGCGTAAATGAGTAATTTTGGGGCAAGCATAACGAAGCCTGCCCCGT
>CAYFQI010000206.1:0-4977 GCA_964345135.1 uncultured Bacteroidales bacterium | reverse complement strand
ACCGTATGCGGGAAATCCGCTCGTACGGATCTGTGGGGGAGCGGCAAAGTAATGAACCGCTCTACCCGGACACTAATTATTAATCTTTCATGTATTGGATCATGAATAGATTTAATATGTTATTTTACAAATTACTATAGAAAATCGTAACGCTAATTCATTGTATACATCAAAATATCTATTTAATGAAGAACAATTTATTGGTAGAATTTATATCTTTGCTTAATCTACAAGATACAATTTTACAAAATTAAATTTTTAACAAATTATAATAGATTAAGAAATATGGGGAAACAAAAAAAAATTATCACGTGTGACGGAAATTATGCAGCTTCTCATATTGCATACATGTTTAGTGAAGTGGCAGCGATTTACCCAATTACTCCTTCCTCAACTATGGCCGAATATATAGATGAGTGGTCATCATATGGAAGAAAAAACCTTTTTGGTGACGAAGTAAAGGTAACAGAATTGCAGTCTGAAGGCGGTGCTTCCGGAGCAGTTCACGGTTCATTACAATCTGGTGCCCTTACTTCAACATTTACAGCTTCACAGGGACTTTTACTCATGATTCCCAACATGCATAAAATAGCAGGAGAATTATTACCAGGTGTATTCCACGTGAGTGCAAGAAGCGTTGCAGGTCATGCTCTTTCGATTTTTGGAGATCATTCAGATGTTTATTCAACACGTAATACAGGCTTTGCTTTACTTGCAAGTGGTAGTATACAGCAAATTATGGATTTGGCAGGAGTTGCTCACCTTGCATCAATCAAAACCCGCATTCCTTTCCTGCATTTTTTCGATGGGTTCAGATCTTCCCACGAAATTCAAAAAATTCAAAAACTTGAAGAAGAAGATTTTAAAGGGTTATTGGATGAACAAGCATTACAGGCTTTTCGTAATAATGCATTGAATCCCGAGCACCCCGTGACGCGAGGAACAGCTCAAAATCCTGACATATATTTCCAGGCAAAAGAATCTGCGAACAAATTTTATTTACCAGTTGCAGATGTAGTGAATGACTATATGCAGGAAATATCCAAAATTACAGGAAGAGAATATAAACCATTTACATATTATGGTGCAGAAGATGCAGATCGTGTTATTATTGCCATGACAACCGTTACCGAGGCGGCAAAAGAAGTGATTGATTATTTAAACAAACAAGGTGAAAAAGTAGGGCTAATCACGTGTCATTTATACAGGCCGTTTTCAGAAAAATACTTCTTTAATGTATTTCCGGATTCAGTAAAAAAAGTTGCTGTATTAGACAGGAGCAAAGAACCGGGTGCAAATGGAGAACCACTATATCTTGATATTAAAGAACTGTTTTATGATAAAGAAAATAAGCCATTGATCGTGGGTGGAAGATATGGATTAAGCTCTAAAGATACTACACCAGCACAGATAATATCTGTATTTGAAAATCTAAAAGCCGAAAATCCTAAAAATCATTTTACCATCGGTATTAATGATGATGTTACTCATGCATCACTGAAAACAGGTGAAGAAGTCAGCATCACTCCCGATGATATTTATGAAGCAAAATTCTATGGAATTGGTGGTGACGGGACTGTTGGTGCGAACAAGAATTCAATTAAAATTATTGGTGATACCACGGATAAATATGCACAGGGATATTTTGCATATGATTCTAAAAAGTCAGGCGGACTGACCATTTCACATCTTCGCTTTGGTGATTCACCAATCCGGTCAACATATTATGTAAATAATCCGAATTTTGTTGCATGCCATGTCCCTGCATACCTGAGTAAATACGATATGCTGAAGGGAATACAACCTGGTGGGACATTTCTTTTAAACAGTTTATGGGATGCAGAAGAAACCAAAAAGCATTTTCCCGATTTACTTAAAAAGCAACTTGCTGAAAAAAATATAAATACATATATTATTAATGCAACAAAAATTGCAGATGAAATCGGGTTGCCTGGTAGAATCAATACAATTATGCAGGCTGCTTTCTTTAAAGTAACAGAAGTAATTCCTTACAATGATGCAGTAAAAGAAATGAAACAAGCCATTACTAAAACATTCGGACGTAAAGGCGAAGATATCGTTAAGATGAATCATAATGCTGTAGACAAAGGAGGTGAAAATGTTGTTAAATTAGATATCCCGGCTGAATGGACTAAATTAGAAGCTACGCATATAGAACAGAGCTTAGAAAATGTATCCGATTTTTATAAAAATGTAGCAGCCCCGATTAATGCAATCGAAGGCGACCAATTGCCTGTTAGTGCATTTGAAGGAAGAGAAGACGGATCATTTCCTGCCGGAACAACTCAATATGAAAAAAGAGGAATTGCAGTAAATATCCCCGAATGGATCCCCGAAAATTGCATTCAGTGTAATCAATGTGCTTATGTTTGTCCACATGGTGTCATACGTCCGTTTTTATTAACCGACGAAGAAGCTTCCAATGCTCCTGAAGGAACAGAAGTCATCCAGGGTAAAGGCCCTATCAAAGACTATCAGTTCAGGATACAGATAAGTCCGATGGATTGTACCGGATGCGGAAGCTGTGCTGATACCTGTCCGGCCAAAGAAAAAGCACTTGTCATGAAACCATTGGAATCTCAAATGGATCAGAATGAGAAATGGGAATACATGCATCATACAGTGGGCTATAAAGAAGATGTTGTAGACATTACTAAAAATGTCAAAAACAGCCAGTTTGCACAACCCCTGTTTGAATTCCACGGGGCTTGTCCCGGTTGCGGAGAAACCCCTTATATAAAACTACTGACCCAATTGTATGGAGACCGAATGATCATTGCCAATGCAACTGGTTGTTCTTCTATTTACGGTGGTTCTGCTCCTTCAACACCTTATTGTGTGAATAAAGAAGGACATGGCCCTGCCTGGGCTAACTCGTTATTCGAAGACAATGCCGAATATGCATATGGAATCGGCATGGGAGTTAAAAAAATGAGAGAACGGATCGCTGCGAAAATGAAAACTGCCTTAAACAATGGCGTTTCTTCAGAAGTAAAAGAAGCATTTCAGGCATGGCTTGATACCATGAATGACGGGAATAGTTCAAAAGAGGCTTCTGAAAAATTGAAACAAATTCTGAAAAAAGAAAACAGTGATCTTGCAAATGATTTACTTAAATATGAGCAATATTTTATCAAGAAATCTGTATGGGCATTTGGAGGCGACGGATGGGCATACGACATCGGGTTTGGTGGATTAGACCATGTTTTGGCATCTGGCGAGGATATTAATGTACTGGTGATGGACACCGAAGTTTATTCCAACACGGGAGGCCAGTCATCTAAAGCTACGCCTATCGGAGCGGTTGCAAAATTTGCTGCATCCGGGAAAAAAGTTAAAAAGAAAGACCTCGGGCTCATGGCCATGAGCTATGGGTATGTATATGTTGCCCAGGTGGCCATGGGGGCAAACCAGAATCAGTTTTTTAAAGCAGTTAAAGAAGCTGAAGCTTATGACGGTCCTTCATTGATAATTGCCTACTCACCATGTATTAACCATGGTATTAAAGGTGGGATGGGTAAATCCCAGCAAGAAGAAAAAAATGCCGTTGAATCTGGATATTGGCACTTATATCGCTACAATCCATTATTGGAGCAAGAAGGGAAAAATCCTTTTGTACTTGACTCTAAAGAACCTGAATGGGATCAGCTGGAAGGCTTTATTACCAGTGAAATAAGGTATAATTCTTTGCAAAAAGCATTTCCTGAAGAAGCCGAAAAGCTATTTGTAATGGCTCAGGAAAGTTTAAAATGGAGATATAAATCGTATAAACGAATGGCAGATATGGATTATTCAGGATAAATATCTTATTTTATAAGAAAAACATATTTTGATTCGTTCTAAAAGGTGACTAAAACGGTCACCTTTTTTATTTATAAAAGTTTTTTATTATTTTGGGAAGAATATTAGCAGTTGATTATGGCAGAAAACGGGTTGGATTAGCAGTGACTGATCCGGGCCAAACCATTGCGAATAGCCTGACAACTATTCATGCCCATCAAATTTGGGAGTTTCTTGATGAATACATGTCAAAAGAAAAAGTGGATATCATTGTTGTTGGATATCCTAAAAAAACAAATAATCAACCATCAGAAGCAATAATATACATTAATCCTTTTGTGAAAAAACTTAAAGAAATGTATCCCAAAATAAAAATTGAACTTGTTGATGAACGATTCACCTCTCAAATAGCTTTTCAGGCAATGATTGATGGAGGTGTCAAAAAGAAAAAACGGCAGGACAAAGCAATGGTTGATAAAATCAGTGCTAATTTAATACTCCAGAGCTATATTGATAAAATCAAATATTAATTATTATGATATTGCCGGTAGAAGTATACGGGTCCAATGTATTGCGTAAGCGGTCCTTGGACATAGATAAAGAATATAAAGGCCTTGATCTTTTAATCAATGATATGTTCGAAACCATGTGTAATTCGGACGGTGTAGGACTGGCCGCACCACAAATAGGAAAAAATATCCGCCTGATTGTCATTGATGCAAATCCAATGAAAGAAGAAGATGAAAGCCTTGAAGGATTTAAGCAGGTATTGATAAATCCAGTAATAATCGAAGAGTCAGGTGATCATTTCTCTTATAATGAAGGTTGTCTGAGTCTGCCGGGTATCCGGGAAGATGTTACACGGCAGGAAACCATTAGGATTGCTTATAAAGACGAGCAATTCAAGCATCATGAAAAAATATTTAAAGGAATAAAAGCAAGGATTATGCAGCATGAGTATGATCACCTGGAAGGAGTATTATTTATTGACAGGGTGTCTGCTTTAAAGAAAAAACTATTACGAAGAAAGCTGAACGATATTACGAAAGGCAAAGTGGATACTACCTATAGGATACGAATTCCGGTTAAATAGTCCTTATGTTTGTCCATAAAGTCAGTGTCCAGGCTATAAAGTTCAAATTCGAGATCCGCTGAGGTTTAAAATGAACTTTTCCA
>CAYFQI010000205.1:0-5054 GCA_964345135.1 uncultured Bacteroidales bacterium | reverse complement strand
GGAATCAATACAAAGCTCCGATAATCTTTGATTGTTTTAATCTTTACAGGGTCATATTTTTTAAAATAAATGGTGAATTGATTGTATAATGCTTCTTTATCTGTAAATACTTTGGCAATATTTTGTTTTACATTAGGGATTTCATAAATTTCTTTCTCTTTTGTATCATTTGGCATAGTAATATGGGCAAAATGTTTTTTTATTTTTTCTTTTGCATATGTTTCAGACATATCACCAACAACAATTACACCGGTCAGGTCTGGCCTGTACCATTGATTATAAAAATCTATAAGTGTTTGATATTTAAAATTTTCGACTACTTCCATTTTTCCGATCGGAAGCCGTTCGGCATATTTACTTCCCTGGAATATAACTGGAAACATTTTTCGAAACAAACGATCCCGGGCTCCCAGTCCAAGCCTCCATTCTTCAACAATCACACCACGTTCTTTATCAATTTCTTCTTTATCAAATGACACATTGCGTGCCCATTCTTCGAGTACCATAAAAGCTGTATCTTTTAAACCTTGTTTATCCGCAGGTATCTGGAGTTTAAATGCAGTCAGGTTCAAACTGGTAAATGCGTTCAAATCCGGGCCAAAATCAATGCCCATTTGTTCAAGAAAATCTACCAGTTCTTGTTCCTCAAATCGTTTTGTTCCATTAAAACACATATGCTCGGTAAAATGAGCAAGCCCTCTTTGCTTTTCAGTCTCCTGAACGGACCCGGCTTTAATTACCAGCTGCATATTAACCCGCTCTTTGGGTTTTTCATTATGACGGATGTAATACTTTATCCCGTTTTCCAGGGAATCATACACGAGACTGGTATCGAAAGGCAAAGGTTTGTTTAAATCTATAGGCACCTGGTTATAAGCACGATTAAAAAACAATAAATACAAAAAGACTGACAATAAACAAATGATAATATTTTTTTTCATGATTCGGTGTTTTTAACAAAAACGTAAAAATAATTGAATTAATCTGCAATGACAAATTTAGATGTACCGAACCATGACAAATTCATTGCTCCCCCTTGGAGATGATTGTTTCAAAGAATTCTAATGGCTGCTTTAAATATTCTGATTCAACACCTTTTGTGAGATAAGGAAAATAACAGGTTTGTTAGATACAGGGTTCTTCCTTGTCACCACCACAGTTTTATAAACATCTTCAATTATCTGATAATTCAATACTTCATCAGGAGTTCCCTGTGTATGTATAGTTCCTTTATTCATCATCAAAAGATAATCACAATACTCACCGGCCAGGTTCAGATCATGAATAATCATCAGGACAGTTAAATTAAGGTCTTGATTCAATTGTTGGATTAGGTTTAGTATTTGAACCTGATGGGTGATGTCTAAATGCGAAGTCGGTTCATCAAGTAATAATAGCTCCGGTTCTTGTGTCAATGCACGTGCAATATCCGCCAGTTGTTGTTCCCCTCCACTTAACTGTGACATGAGTTTATCTTTTAAATGATAAATATCTGTAAGCTGCATGTAATGATGAGCTATCTCATAATCATTTTTGGTTTCAAAAAAATAAAAGCGTTTACGATAAGGCATGCGTCCTATCAATACATAATCTTCAACCGGGACATCTGCAAATTCAAAGGTTTGCGTTACAACAGCCATGTTTTTTGCTTTTTCTCTCTTGGACATGATCGATACATCTTTATCATTCAGCATTACATGTCCACTTTTTAGCGCCAGTTCTCCCGATATACCTTTAAAAAGGGTTGTTTTCCCTGATCCGTTCGGACCGATAATTCCGGCAAATGTCCCGTTATTGATTTTAAAACGGATATCCTGCAACATAAATTCCCCAGGATAACCACATGATATATTATTTACTTCAAAAACCCTTTGCATGATATTTATTTCAATTTTGACTTCATGTATGAATTAGATAATACTATAATGAAAGTTAATCCGCCTACCATACCGGTTATCACTCCAATGGGAAGTTCGCTGGGTGCCACAACGGAACGCGATATGATATCACAAATAATCAGAAAAGTGCCACCACCAAAAAAAGCCCCCGGAAGTAAAATTCTGAAATCATGTCCTGCAACCAGGCGTATTAAATGGGGAATAACAAGTCCTACAAACCCGATCACACCTGCTACAGAAACACAAATACCGGTTAAAAGAGATGCCAATATAAATAACACCCGAATAGTAACCACTGAATTAATACCTATATGCATAGCTTTTTCTTCTCCCATTGACAAAGCATTTAACGGCCGGGCAAATAACATTGAAATGATGAGACCGGAAAAGGCCGAATAAAATGCTATATTCAATAATAAGCTATTGGGTTCATCCAATGAACCCATAATCCAAAAGATGATGCTGTGAAGGTTCTCAGAAGTTGTCAATGACATTAAAAACATCATGGATGAAGACGCAATAAAACTGATCATTACACCAATAAGCAGCATACTGTTGATACTTGTTTTTCCTTTTCTCATTCCTAATGAATACACAAGAAAAATAGTAACCAAAGACCCTGAAAAACCAGCGAGGGGAAGC
Organism: uncultured Bacteroidales bacterium; assembly: GCA_964345135.1. GTDB lineage: Bacteria > Bacteroidota > Bacteroidia > Bacteroidales > JBBRXJ01 > CAYMKE01. Next base: position 2,514 of record CAYFQI010000205.1, on the reverse strand, counting down.
ATATACAAACCAAATACAACATTTAAATTCAACACAATGGCAAATGCTACACCCAATGCAGCACCACCAGATATCCCAAGCGTATAAGGTTCCACCAATGGATTTCTATATATTCCCTGTAGTATACAACCAGCAAGACTTAATGCTCCACCTACTGAAAACCCCAGGATTAACCTGGGGAGCCTGATCTCTTTTAATATCACAGCTTCCATCCCACCCTGCCCGGATAAAATAGCAGGAATTTCAATGATATCAATATCCATGATCCCGGAAGTCAATGACACCAAGGAAGAAACTATCAGAATGATCAAAAGGCTTCCTGTAAATATAAACCAATGAATGTATTTTTTTCGCATAAACTTTATTTTACAGATAAATATGATGCACCATTATTTCCAATGTTTTTCTGAATGTAGTAGGTGTTGGAGTACAAGCAAGGTCTGAATCCAGAACAAAAACATTATTTTTCCGAACAGCGCTCAAATCCTTGTATTGTTCCCATATTTCTTTTTCTTCCCTGCCTGTAATACCCATTGTTACAACAAAAATAACATCTGGGTCTCGTGTAATTACAGTTTCCCGGCTTATGATACCATATTTTAGATCATAAGCGATGTTCTTCATTCCGGCAAATGTTATTAAATCATTCATATAAGAACCGGGAATAACTGCAAACAAAGGCTTTTTCCCAATTTGAAAAAAAACATCCAGTTTGACTTCTTTTTCAGGAATCACTTGACGAATACTATCAATCTTGTTTTTTTCTTTCAAAATAATTTGCCTGGATTCATCTTCTTTATTGGTTAATTTACCAATTTGCAGGAATTGATTGCATATTTCATCAAAAGATGATGTTTTATCCAATTGAACAATGATTGCACCCGTAATATTTAATTTTTTCATGGTTGTGGGTTTTGTCAACGTCGAAGCAAGCACGATATCAGGCTTTAATAATACAATTTTTTCCATGTTCACATCCGTCGCGCTCCCAATGATAAGATCTTTATTTTTTTTTGCTACTTGACAAAATGACGTCGCTCCCACAACCTGATCTTCCAATCCTAATTGCACAAGCTGCTTGGTTATAGAAGGAGCCAGGGAGACGATTCGGAATTCCTTATTTGTTGCTTCATTGTATTGTTTTCCCTGGTTACAGGAAACTGCAAACAATAAAATAATAAATGTTAGAATTAATTTATTCATCTGTTTATTTTTTTTAAGTTTTTAAGTTTCTAAGTTTTTAAGTTGATTAAGTTGATTAAGTTGATTAAGTTAATTGGGTTAATCTGGTTTTTTGTGTTTTTTGTTTTATCCGGCAGCTCAGCGTAGTAGAACCTTTTATAATCATGCGCATGTGTGTCAAAATTTACTCGTCATGGGTGTTTCATATGTTTTGAATTCAGTTAAAACATTATAAATTCATAAAGTCAAATGCAAACATGTGATTTGGCATGGGAATGTTTCACAGGCCTATATCCCTTGCTTAATTTGAGCTGTCAACTTTCAACTACAATTATTCTCCGGAAAATAATTAGAAATTACATTGAATATTTCCGAAACTTTTTCCCGAAGTTTCTTTGATTTGATTTTGTTTTGGCAGGTCTTCCGGCTTGTTTCAATTCTGTAGCCTTCCCATGACATCATTGCCAAAGTGGCCAGAAGTACAGAATCATATTCAAAACTTACGGCTGCGGGGACAGCTCACGCTTTTCACGTGATTCCCATTTTAAGGTTTTTTCCCTGAAATGGAAAAAATCCACCAAAATTCAAACAAAATTAAATATTTTTTTGGAAGAGAAAAAGGATGGCACAAAATTTGAAAAAAAACCTTATTTAATCATCTGATCACAATAAGACATAGAATATGGAAACACGCATTGGAAAAATTATTATTGAAGCTATTGAAGGTAATATTATTGAACAACCTGACATAACAGCTATAGTAAATGCAGCAAATGCCGAATTACAATCCGGTGGAGGAGTAGCAGGAGCCATTCATCGTTTGGCAGGACCCGGGCTGGAAGAAGAATGCCGTGCTTTAGCTCCTATAAAAACCGGAGAGGCCGTGATATCCGGTGCGCATAATCTTCCAAATAAATATGTAATCCACTGCCTTGGCCCTATATATGGTGTTCATCAGCCAGAAGACAAACTACTCGCCGATTGTTACAGGAATGCACTCCATCTTGCTGATAAAAATAAAATTGACTCCATCGCATTTCCTGCCATTTCCACAGGTGCTTTTGGTTATCCTCTTAAAGAAGCAACAATGATAGCAATCAATACAATTACAGATGAAATACTTAACCTGAATTATATCAGGAAAATCCGTTTAGTATTATTTGATAAATTTGATTACAAAGAGTATGAAGAGCAATTATCATTAGTGTAATTTTTATTTTTTAACGTTGTAAATCATGAATCCATACCTTTTTATTCATAAAAATCACTTTAGTGTCCTGTCTATAAAGTCCAACTTCTTCGTTGTTGCTTAAAATTTAAATCCTCAAATAC
>CAYFQI010000204.1:0-5165 GCA_964345135.1 uncultured Bacteroidales bacterium | reverse complement strand
ATGTTGGAGAAGATATTAATATCCATTTGGAAATGATAAATAAGGATATAGAAAATAGAGAATTGAATGGTTTACTACAAAATAATGAAGGAAATAAATTTCCGGAATACAAAAGATATTGGAAGAAATGTGGAAAATCTAAAAAATTAGAAATCGATAATTATGATTGGCCCCATCATCAACAAGCTTTAACGGCATGGATGAAAAACAATTGTAATGGCCTATTTCAGATGGCAACGGGGACAGGTAAAACTGTGACTGCAATTAAATGTTTACTTGAATTATTTAAGGAAAAAAAAGAACTAATTGTATGGATATTAGTCCCAGATAAATTTTTAATTGCTCAATGGAATGAGAAGCTAAAAAAATTTACTAAGAAAATATCAATTCATAAGGTTTCTGAAAAAAAATCGAGAAAAAAACTGAAAGAAATACTCACTGTACATCAAATTAAACAAGATGAATTCAAAATGCTTATTTTTCTTAGTACTACAAGAATTATGCAAAAAATAATTGATATAATTATTTGAAAATTTTTGAAGATAGTACATTATTAAACTTACATGATGCATACCAGGAATTTGAACAATATTGGAAATTTAAGTACGTGTTAATGATTGAATAAAAGGAAAAAACGAAAAAAAAATTTTTATAATCGACATAGCAGCATACATTTTGAATTATAGTCTTACACGTGTTTATTCCACGTACTTGTAGCCGACTCCTTTAATTGTTTTGATGCGTTCGCTGCCTAATTTCTCTCGTAATTTTCTAATATGTACATCAATGGTACGGTCACTTACAATGACATCGTCGCCCCAGACATTCTGAAATATGCGTTCACGTGAGAAAACTTTATCCGGGTATTCTGCCAGGAGCAAAAGCAATTCAAATTCTTTTTTGGGCAATACTATGTCTTTCCCGTCTTTAACAACAACATAACGGTCCTTGTCAATTAAAATATCTTTTTTTTCCAGGATGTTTTCATTTTTCTTTTCCGGTTGTTTTCCTGTTGGCCCTGAAAAATGAAACGGTTTGTTATCATATCGTTTCAACAACGCTTTGATCCGGCTCACTAATACTTTTGGCCTTACCGGTTTTGTAATATAATCATCGCCGCCTGCATCAAACCCTGCAATTTGCGAGTAGTCTTCACCGCGAGCAGTTAAAAACACGATCAATGCATTTTTAACGGATGAATCGGAACGAATGTGTTCACACACTTCTATGCCGTCCATCCCGGGCATCATGATATCAAGGAGAATAACATGAGGAGAAACTTCCTTTGCCTTATCTATCCCTTCTTTGCCACTGTTAGCCATATAAACATCGAACCCGGCATTTTCAAGGTTGTATCCAATGAAATCGCATGTATCTCTCTCATCATCAACTATAAGGATTTTTATCCCCTTTATTTCCATATTAATTAAATATTAAATAAATTATTAACGAAAATAATATAAAGTTTGTTAAGTGATCATGAAATGAATATTAAATTTTTGTTAATTTATTCAGTTTTAATTAACAAAAATTTAACTATTCGTTAATCAACAATTAACAATCCTCTGCAAAATATAGTTTTAATTTGTAATCAAATTTTACAAATCAATTTATTTTTCAAATTAAAACCTTAAAATCATGAAAAGGAATTATTTTAACATTACTTTAAAAGCTACTGCCGCTATCATTGCAGCCTTAATGTTGTCTTTAAGTGCTTGTAATACCGACGATGACGATGATGATGATGATAACACTGAAGACACTAAAACCGTCTACACTGAAAAAGAATTAATGGATGAAGATGGAAATGTAGATCAAAAAATTGTTACAGTTCTTGACAAAGGAGAAGGAACAGGAACAAAAACATGGGATAAAACCAAAACATATGTATTAGATGGTTTTATATTTGTTAACAGTGGCCAAACATTAACTATACCTGCCGGAACAATTATTAAAGGTAAATCAGGACAAGGTGAAAATGCAAGTGCTTTAATCGTGGCTAAAGGTGCAACATTAATAGCAGAAGGGACTTCAAGCGAACCGATCATTTTTACTACTGAATCTGATAAAGTACATTACAGCCATGTAGATGGAGAAGTAACAGGAACCGGTAACATTACTGTCAGCACCCAGGGTTTATGGGGTGGTGTTATCATGCTAGGTAAAGCCACGACAAACAATACTGGCGAACTTCGTATAGAAGGTATCCCTGCCGGCGTTGACAGGGCTAATTATGGTGCATCCAGCGGTGCAGATGACAATGATAATTCAGGTTCTTTAGAGTATGTATCTATTCGTCATGGTGGTACTGACATTGGCACAGGTAATGAAATCAATGGCCTTACATTAGGCGCTGTAGGAAGCGGTACAAACTTTGACTATATTGAAGTAGCTGCTAATATTGATGATGGTGTTGAGTTTTTTGGCGGTGCACCTAACCTTAAACATGTTTTAGTTGCAAATTGTGGTGATGATTCATACGATTATGATGAAGGTTATCATGGTAAAGGCCAATTCTGGGCCACAATTAACCCCGGCGGAAACTGTGGCGAACATGACGGGGGGAAAGAAAATGAAACCGGAGAACCCTATGCAGAACCGATTATTTACAATGTAACGTATATAGGAAATGGAGGCAAATTAATCAAATTGCGTGACAATGCCGGTGGTACTTATGCCAATTCAATATTTTTAAATTGTACAAGTGCCGGAATCCAGGTTGAATATCGTGGTGATAAATCAAGCCATAGTTTCAAAATGATGCAGGATGGCAAGCTTGCTTTCAAAAATAACTTATTTTACAATGTAATGGGCGACACGACATATACAGTTGCACGTGCAGAAAATACTTCACAAGATTCAGCTGTTGGTACTTTCCAATACTATATCGAAAAAAGTGATGATGGTTTACCAAATGATGCCGGTACACAAGTTGTAACTGCCTTCACAACAACAAACAGCAATTTCTTCGAGAACTCTGCGATGGGCATAACAAGCTCAAGCTTAGTGCCCACGAGCGCATCAGCTAATGCTACTGCCGCAGTACCAAGTGACAGTTTCTTTGACGATGTTAGCTATCATGGTGCTTTTGAACCAAACGGGACAAACTGGGCATCTGGATGGTCTTTAACATTTGCAAACTAATTCTTATTAAAACATAAAATTGCATATAACTTCATCGTAAAAAATAAGCTGATAGAATACATGTTTCCTATCAGCTTATTTTTTTAATTTTGCAGATATTCGATATACCAATTTTAAAGCAAGCACCTTAATGAAACAATTTAGCATTTTTATTTTTTTAAGCCTACTATTTCAAATTTATTCATTTGGACAAAAAGGTACGTTAAGAGGAAAAATTATTGACGGGAACACTGGTGACCCGATGATCGGTGCGACAGTTCAGGTTGATGAAACAACAACAGGTACCATAACAGATTTTGATGGAAATTATTCATTGCCTTTGGCCCCTGGCAATTATAAAATAAAAATATCATTCATTTCGTATGCGACTCAAACATTTCCAAATGTAACAATTAATAAAAATGAAGTAAATATTTTAAATGTTATCATGGAAGAAACTACCAGTGAACTTGATGAGGTCGTGGTCAAAGCACGTACAAGACACAAAACAGAAGCAGCTCTACAAGTCATGAAAAAAAAATCTGCAAGCATGCTTGACGGGATATCTTCAGAACATATCTCGAAATTAGGTGCCAGTGATGCAGCAGGTGCTTTAAAAAGTGTAACCGGTGTTTCAGTTCAGGAAGGCAAATATGTCTTCGTGCGCGGGCTGAGCGAACGTTATACAATAATAACATTAAATAATGCAATCATTCCCGGTTTAGACCCTGAAAAAAACACGGTACAAATGGATATTTTTCCAAGCAACATTATTGAAAATATTGTTGTTCACAAAACCTTTTCACCAGATTTACCAGGGGTATCAACTGGGGGCTATATAAATATTGTAACCAAAGATTTTCCTGAAAAATTCACATTCCAATTTTCATCAGACGTAAGTTACAATTCACAATCTTCATTAAATGATAATTTCTTAACCTATGAAGGCGGGAAAACTGACTGGCTTGGATATGATGATGGAACCAGATCCATGCCTGAACCAATAAAAAAAGAACTCTCGTTAATGAGAGAACAAGACATAGAACAAATTGTCTTTCAAGGCATACGAGATTACAATACAAATGAACGATACGATGCTGAAAACCTGTATAATTTATCAAAATCTTTCAATTCTCAGTTTGCCCCCAATACTGATAAATCATTCCTGGATCATAGTTACAAATTCTCTATTGGGAATCAGGTTAATTTATTCGGATTACCTTTTGGTTATAATGCAGCTCTTAGTTACAGCCGTTCAAACAGCTTTTACGATGATGGATTATCCGGAGAATATGAATTTAATGTCCCTTCTGCTATAAAAAAAGTAAACAGGACATCAGGAGAAAAAGATACCAAAATCACCGGGATGATAAATACCAGTCTTAAACTATCAAACAATCATAAGTTAGGTTTTAGATTTATAAAAAACCAAAGTGGTAAAAGTATTGCCCAGATAGACGACGGGAATTTCTATTACGAGGGTCCCAGTGTAATGATGAATCAACAACAACTTGGTTATTTACAAAGATCATTTAATTCTTATCAATTGCATGGGAAACATATTATACCAGGTTTAAATAAAACATCCATAACATGGTTAAGCTCTTATACAAATATGGAGCAAATTGAACCTGATCTTCGGTTTTTTATCAGTCTCTATGAAAAAGAAAATGATACAAATAACTATTATTTAAAAACAAATGACAAGCCGGTAAGATACTACAGGGAAATGGGAGAGGATAATTTTGATAATAAAATAGACATAGAAATCCCTTTTCTTATACGTGACAAAAAAATAAAATTTAACACAGGAGGAGCTTATATTAATAAAAAACGAGAACTAAAGCAAAATCAATTTGAACACATTATACATAATCCGGTACATAATCCCAGGGCTTATTCAGGAGACATAAACCATTATCTTGATAATCATATAGTTACACAAGATAAAATACAAGATGATAGCAGTTTTTATTATTATTATACAAATGATCCTAACAATGACCTTCAAAATAGCTACATTGGAGAACAATCGGTTATTG
>CAYFQI010000203.1:0-5173 GCA_964345135.1 uncultured Bacteroidales bacterium | reverse complement strand
ACTAGATTTTTTTTTAATTTTACAGGTATATAAACTTTAATGTTGTTAGCATAATAAATATAGAACATGAAAAAACCTGCAAAAATTATTTTTTTAATAATATTTAATTTTCTCTTGTATCTCTCTCTGAACGGTCAATCATTTAATATTACAAATTATACCAATACATCAAGTACAACGGGTTTTTTACGGTGCGATTCATTGTTATTGATATCGACTGAGGGCGGTATTTTAAAATATAACCTGAATAATGATGAGCTCATCGTTCAATACACGACCTCGGATGGTATATCAGATGTTTTTTGTACAGGTATTGCCGGGGAATATGACGATTTATGGATTTCAACCAATGATGGGATTACACGGGAAACTCCTGGCACGGCATTTATATACACGGTCAAAGACAGTATAGGAAGTAAAGAAGTAAAGCAAATAATAAAAGCTTCTGATGGCACTATTTGGGCTGCCACGGTAAATGGTGTTTCCCGTTTTTCGTCAGGTCAATGGACAAATTATACCATGCAGGATGGACTGACCGATAATTATGCAAGGGATATCATGGAGCATCCTGACGGATCAATATGGGTCGCTACCGATAATGGTGGAATCTCCATCTACAGGGAAGGTTCATGGCAGCCTTATTCACTGAATGATTCACTTCCAATCTCATGGGTTTATTCAATTGCAGTAGATACTTCTGGTACAGTTTGGGCAGGAACCCGCCTGGGCTTGAGCCGTATTAATGACAGTTCTGTAACAAATTATACCACTGATGACGGATTATTGGATGATTGGATTACATCTTTAAGTGTTGACACGAACAATAACATATGGTGTGGAACATGGTATGGATTGTCCATGTATAACCATACAATATTTAAAAACCATGATATTGCTCATTTAGCAAAGAACACCCAAATTACATCATTATATTCTGATAATCATGGCGTTGTGTGGGTGGGGACAAAAAATGGTTTTTTGAGTTATCAGGACAGTATATGGCAATATCACCGGATTATTCATCAAATACCTTCGAATAAGGTTGAGGAAATTGCACACCAGGACAAATATGTATGGGCCGCCACAGAAAAAGGCATAGCTGGATTTTCCAATAATAAATGGTCAAAATATGAATTTTCTTTATCGGGAAATACCGGTTTTAAATCTGTGCATACAGATAAAAATAATACTGTTTGGTTTGGTTGTGATTATGGCAATGAATCAGATACAGGAATACTGGCATTTGATGGTATCTCCTGGGAGATGTATACCTGGTTTCCTTCAAGAGCTATATGGGATATTGAATCCGGTTTTAGTGGAAAGTTATGGTTCGGTACTTCTTATCATATCTTTTATTACACCGGGTTAAGTCTGATTAATTTTTTTGATTTTACAGATGCTCCTGTAAAAGATATTGAATTTGACAGTCATGGAAGAATGTGGATGGCCAATGATGGATTAGATTTATATTCTAATCATTCTTTAACCAATTATAGAATGTATGATGGCTTGCCGTCAGATGATGTCAATGCAATTGCTGTAAACCATCGTGATAATATTTGGTGTGGAACAAACAACGGGTTGTCGTATTTTGATCGTTTTACATTTCAGAATTTTTCAATGGAAGACGGCCTTCTTCACTCAATTATCAATGATGTTGAAATAGATGCCAAGGGAAATATATGGATGGCAACACCGGGTGGCATTTCAATATACACCGGATTACAGTGGTTATCTATTACGAAAACAGATGGACTTGTAGATGAATATTGCCGGAACATACATTTTGAGAATGACACGTGTGCCTGGATTTCAACATATGGAGGAATTTCAAGAATATATTTTGATTTACCGGAATCAACATTTAAGGCAATTGATCCCGGGTATCCTGTTTCTCGTGACGGGTACCCAAGAGTATTCCCTAACCCGGCACATGATTTTATTAATATTCAAAGCAATGATGAAATTAAAAAAATTAATATCTATAATTCGAATGGAAATTTGATATTAACCAAAGTTCGTGACAATGAATTTTTTTACCGGCTTAATGTCCAAGGTATTTCTGACGGGGTATATTTTATGGAACTTTTTAATCAGGATAACCGTAGAATGAAGAAAATAATCATTTCCAGGTAATCATAATTACTCTATAATGAAATATATAGTCTGTAAAGTCAGTGTCCAGGCTGTAAAGTTCGAATTTGATGTTTGCGAAGATGGAAAAATAAGGAGTTTATTCACGTGAATGATTGTTTTTTTCCATAGATCGTATCAAATATGTTGGATTTTATAGACGGGCATTCACTAAATTGGTTTAACTTTTGTAAGTATATCATGAGGGATACTTCAGAATTAAAATTTACTGGAATTTTATGGAGAATGAACAAGTAGTCAATACAACTGTACCTGAGAAGAATAAAATATTAAATAAATATAGGGGGCTTCTTCGCTTAAAACGTGATGACCTTACAAAAGAAGAAGTTAAACTGATCCGGAAAGCGTTTAATTTATCCTTGAAATCTTGCGCTACTAAAAATGATTATTTAGGAGAACCATATATTTATTATTTATTCGGGATTATTAAAATTGTTTCTTCAGAATTTGACCTTGGATATTCTGCCATTGCCAGTATTTTTCTTTACCCTTCCTGGGAAGACGGTTCTATAACAAGTGAAACAATAAAAAGAAACTATGGCCCTAATATAGTTAATATTATTGACGGGATTTCCAAAATATCCAGGTATGATTCATTGTATAACCTTATGCAATCGGAGAATTATCGTAAATTTATACTGGCAATATCAAGTGACATAAGGGTTATACTAATCAAACTTGCCCAACGCCTTTATACAATGCGCAGGATAAGCAGGTTTTCAAAAGACCATCAAATATCTTATTCATTAGAAGTTGCTCAAATGTATGCACCGTTGGCTCACCGGATGGGATTGTATAACCTGAAATCCGAGTTAGAAGACCTGGCACTTAAATACACTAAACCTGAGACATATAATAGCATAGGAAACAAACTCAGGATTACTGCTACCAGGCGAAACCGGTTTATCAGGAAATTTATTCAACCGATTAATGAAGAGTTACGAAAGCAGGGTTATAATTTCGAGATCAAGGGACGTACTAAGTCCATTCATTCCATCTGGAACAAAATGAAAAGTAAAGATGTTGAGTTTGAAGAAATCTTTGACATTTTTGCTGTCCGCATCATTCTGAAAAATATTTTAAAAGATGAACGGTCTGATTGCTGGGCCGTTTATTCTATTGTTACGAATCTATATCAACCTAATCCCCGGAGATTACGTGATTGGGTGTCAATACCAAAAACCAATGGTTATGAATCGCTTCATACAACTGTCGTGGGCCCTGGTGGTAAATGGGTAGAAGTTCAAATCAGAACCGAACGCATGAATGAGATTGCAGAAAAAGGGCTTGCTGCTCATTGGCGTTATAAAGGCGGGAAAGAAGACATGAGTTCGGAGCATTGGCTTTCAAGAGTAAGGGAGGTGCTTGAAAATTCAGCAGCAGATACTACCGACTTTATGAATAATATAAAACTTTCACTATATACAGACGAAATATTTGTTTTTACTCCTAAAGGCGATATCAAAAAACTTCCGTATGGTGCAACAGTATTGGATTTTGCATTTGATATTCACAGTGATATTGGTGCCTCGTGTCTTGGAGCACGCGTGAATGACAAAAATGTAACCATTAAACATAGATTGAATAATGGAGATACGGTAGAGATTATTACTGCTAAAAATCAATCACCCAAATCAAGCTGGCTTGAATATGTAGTGACACCGAGGGCCAGGTCTAAAATCAAACAAATTTTAGCCAAAGACAAATATGCAGAAGCAGAAAACGGTAAAGATACTGTTAGAAGAAAATTTAAAAATTGGAAATTGTCTTTTGATGATAAAAATGTTAATAAACTATTGGAATTTTTCGGATATAAGAAATCAACTGATATGTATTATGATATTGCATCAGGGAAAATAAACCTGGCTGATTTTAAAGAATTTTTATTCGGTGGTGTTGAAAAAAAGAGAGAAGAAGAAGACTTAAAAAAACGGAGAGAAACGGAGAAAGAGTTAAGGATAGAACCAACCCCCGAGATCGAAGCAAAAAAAGATGATTTTTTAATCATTGAAAACGAAATTGAACGGGTTGAATATACATTGGCGAAATGTTGTAACCCTATTTTCGGAGATGATATTTTTGGTTTTATCACCATATCCGAAGGCATTAAGATTCACCGGAAAGATTGTCCAAATGCAAAGCAATTGATGTCAAAATATAACCATCGTGTAATGCAAACTCGATGGACAGAAAAAAAAGAGGGGAGTTATTATGAAACTGTTATTAAAATATACGGCATAGACGAATTGGGTATTGTAAATAATATTTCGTCAGTAATATCAAAGGATCTGCGCGTTAACATGCGGTCTATTACATTTGATTCCGATAATGGGAAATTTAATGGAACAATTAAACTTTTAGTCAATAATACAGAACATCTTTATCAATTAATGAAAAAATTGGAAAGAGTAAAAGGTGTCCTTGACGTGATCAGGTCCAATGAAGAATAGTTCGTGTCTGTTTCATCATGGCTGTTAATTTCGTTACCCTGTCTTAAAGTTGCTTATTAATGACAGTAGTTTACCGATTTTTGGGATACAAAAGCCTCCAAACGATTTATTTGATATTTTTTTAAAACAGTTATAAACATGATACGTTGTATGGAAAAAGATTTGGAGGATATTCAATTACCGTTTATATTGGTTTTGTTTTTATATGTTCATACTAAATCAACATTTGTTATCGTATAATATATAACTGGTTAAGTTGATCAGGTGATTTTTTTAAACAAGATAAACGGATTTATTTTATATTTGCCAATGAAAAAAAGAGGATATTTATATAAACCGAGCCATGACTCGAATATTAGTCACACGCTCGGATGATTATTAATATACTTCATAGCAAGCTGAATGTCAAAAATATAGAATTATGTGGGAGCATGTCTGACCATTGAAAAATAAAATATAAACAGATGAACCGAGCCATGACAAAAAAAGAGGACACACACGGGTATGATTATCACATGCCTGATAGTCATTTGAAAGTCAATAAAATATCATCATGGCGAGCTCCATCT
>CAYFQI010000202.1:0-5194 GCA_964345135.1 uncultured Bacteroidales bacterium | reverse complement strand
TATGAAAATTCATATGTGTTTAATTCTATTTATTTTTATAAATTAGCAAAAAAATTATAAAAGTTGTCTAAGAAAGTGGTTTAATTCAAACTTTTTTTTACTTACAACGTATGAATTAACAATGAAGGTTAATTCTTGTAATAAAACAATGAAAAATATAAGTTTTATATGCATTGTCTTGTTTTTTTTATTTACTGAAATAAGTTTCGGATTATCTAAAAAAACAACACATATTGAAATTGACGATCAATTGAAATGTAATTTGTTATGCAGTAGTTCAGCTAATTATGTTAATCAGTTTGATGTCCTGTCTTTATTAGTAAATCATTTGAAAAGAGATGTTTTTCTGAAAAAATACTATTACAGTACACAGGAGGTATCCCTTTACGATCTTTTATTTATCTGTACAACCCGGATTAATGCTCAATATGTTTTGTCCGGCAACCATGATTTGATAACGAGTAAAGTTCCATGCTTTCATTTACTTAACAATACCTTTTTTACTGAAATTATTATTTTATTTATCGTACTTGTTATTCTGAATATTTTTTTATTTTTATATCTATACAGAAAAAAGGGTAACAATCAGGATGAACGTGTTCAAAAAAAAACCGAAGAACATTTATTTGCGAAGGAAAACCAATTAAAAACACTTGTTAATAATCTTCCTGATTTTATTTATATAAAAGATACTAAAAGCCGTTTTATTCTTGCCAATCAAAAGCTTGCTGAAGTTATGCTTGGGAAAAAGCATACTCCTGACGAGTTGGTTGGTAAAACTGATCATGATTGTTATGATAAAGAGATGGCAGATCAATATCTTAAAGATGAACAGGAAATAATGAAAAGCGGCCAGCCATTAATCGGAAGAGAAGAGCAGGCAAGAGACGAAAACGGGAACAATATTATTGTTTCAAGCACAAAAGTACCTGTTAAAAATCAAAAAGGAAAAGTATTGGGTATTGTTGGAATTGGAAGAGACATTACAACCATTAAAAAAGCTGAAAATAAAATCAGGCAGCAAGCAGAAAATCTACAGGAAACAAATACCTTGTTAGAAGAGCGCCAGGAAGAAATTCAACAACAAAAAGAAGAAATTATGGCGCAAAGAGATGAATTGGAAAATCTTAACAATACTAAAGACAAATTTTTTTCAATTATAGGTCACGACCTGAAAAATCCTTTCAATGCAATCATTAATCTTGCCGATATTTTAAAAAATAGTATTCATGCAGGTACAAAAGAAGAAATGATCGAGATGATCGAATTGATAAGGATTTCTGCCAAAAGTGCATTTGAATTACTCGAAAACCTGCTTCAATGGTCAAAATCGCAATCCGGGAATATTGAATTCACACCGGAAAAATTTGATATCAATACCCTCATTCGTAAAAATATAGAATTTTTTAAAGTGAACGCCGAGAAAAAAAGTATTACACTACATGCAAATATTCCGGGAGAAATAAATGTATATGCAGATAAAAATATGATTAATACCGTGATTCGTAACATAATAAACAATGCCATAAAATTTACAAACCCCGGTGGTGAAATAAATATTTTAACAAGGCAAAACCAAAGCGAAGTTGAAGTACAAATAGCTGATAATGGGATAGGCATGGACAAAGAAACAAAAGACAATCTTTTTCAATTAAGCAGTCAGCGATCAATGCAGGGTACTTCAGGAGAAATCGGGTCCGGTTTGGGATTGATCCTGTGCAGGGAATTCATTGTTAAAAATCATGGTGAAATTCTTATTGATAGTCAATCCGGAGAAGGAAGTACATTCACGATAAAATTAGATAAACCGAATAAGAATTAACTGTTCAAACATTTAAAAATGAACAACATTAAATACATTTCTATTCTTATTATTACCCAGTTATTTTTAATAACATCATTTGCGATAAAACCTGGAGAATTTGAAAATATTAGTATTGCAGGTGGATTGTCAAATAAAGCTGTATTAAGCATCGCTCAGGACACGTTTGGGTTTATCTGGTTTGGTACCGCCAAAGGTTTGAATCGTTATGATGGAAACCAGTTTAAACATTTCACGCATGATCCTCAAAATTCTGCATCTCTTCCCGGGAATACTATTAATGTTGTGTTTTCAGATCAGTCAGGTAGATTCTGGATTGGTACAAATAATGGTTTATGTAAGTTTATACATAATAAAGAGCAATTCGTGCGTATACAACGACATCATCATAAAAAGAATACACTTAGCAACAATACAATACTCGATATTTGTGAAGATACAAATAATTATCTGTGGATCGGGACAAATTACGGGTTAAACAAGTATGACCCACGAACAAATCAATTTATTACATATTACCAGGAGGCAGGGAACGTGTTGAGTTTAAACAATGACAGAATACAAAGTATATTTAAAGATTCAGATGGCCGTATATGGATTGGAACTCCTAAAGGGCTTAATTTAATGATGTATGAAGGTGAAAAAGTTTTTTTTGAACGAGTTACATTACCTGACGAAAACTACACCGGTGTTTCTGTTTATGATATAGAAGAAGATAATGTAGGAAATTTATGGATTGGAACCCATGGACATGGGGTTTATTGTTTAAACCCGGGTACAAAACGAATTATAAACAACTACACCTTTCAAAATACGTCAGGAAGATTGTCATCAAACAATGTTAAAGATTTATTCATAGATGATTATCATCAATTATGGATTGCTACCCAAACAGGTGGATTGAATATTTTTAATGTTAACAATAAATCATTTACTACCATTCAATCTGATTTTAAACAAAAAGACAAATTTAAAGGAGATGATTTGAATGTTATTTTTCAGTCTTTGGATAATACTATATGGATTGGTTCTACACAATACGGGATCAATAAATATATTGTAAGGCCTCGGAATACAGTCCATTATGTTCGTCAGGATAAACAAAACAGCCCGGCTCATAATGATATTATGTCTTTCTGCGCTGCAGATGATGATAAAATATGGATAGGTATGAATAATGGATACCTCGACCTGTTCGATCCTGTACAACATACGTTTAAACATTTTCATTGGCCGGAGCTTGGGGCTATTCATTGCATTCAGAAGAAAGATCACAACGTGTGGATGGGAACTTTTAACGGGTTGGTAAAATTGAATGTAAACAATTCAGAAATTAAAAGATATTTATTTGCAAATGATCATGCAATGCAAGACATGAGCAATAATATACTTTCATTGTGTTTTGACCGGTACGATCATTTTTGGATCGGTACAACTTTTGGTTTATATCTTTTTGACCATGATAACCAAACCCTTACATCTTTTCATCCACCCAGGCTTACAAAATATGATAAAAAAGACTATGATGATATTATTTCTATTGAAGAAGGACAAAGGAATAATCTTTGGCTTGCTTCGTCAAAATATATATATGAATTTGATTTAGGTACCAGGGAATATAAAAGGTATAGCTTGCAACCCGAAGATGGAGATGACTTTTTCCCATTGATAAATACATGCAAATTAGTTGGGGATACACTATGGGTTGGGACTAAAAAAGGGTTATTTGCCTTTGATATTAAGCATAAAGTATCTCACCATTATCAATTAAAAGGTATTGGCCAGAAAATAAACATACAGAGTATTTTGAATGACGAAAATGGAAATTTATGGCTCGGGACTGATAATTGTATTATGAAATTTAATATTTCAACTAATCGGTTTATTACTTTCGATTCCTGGAATTACTTTGGAAACACGTTATTTAACAAAGATGCATGCTTAAAAATAAATGGTCATGAGCTTTATTTTGGAGGCAAACAAGGCTTCAACGTGTTTAAACCCGTACAATTATTGACCATTCCAGGTACATCCCCTTTATATCTTACAGGTTTTTATATATGCAACAGGCCGGTTAATACAGGAGAGGACATGCCAGTTAAAAAACCTTTACATCTCTGTAATACAATAACATTACATAAATATGAATCAATCTTTACATGTGAATATTCTTTACTTGATTATCGTTCAGAAGAGGTTAATTTTGCATATAAGCTTGAAGATATGGATGAAGAATGGCATTATCCTGGGGAAAATAACCGGATCACTTTTTCACATATTCCTGCAGGAACATACACACTCAGGGTTAAAGCCTCAGGGAATCATGGATTATGGAAAGAAGCAAAACCTATAAAAATACGGGTACTTCCACCTTTTTGGGAAACATTATGGTTTCAGATTATTATTATCATTATGATAATAGGAGGGGCTGTCTTGTTTTATTTCTCAAGGATACGATACATGCAGCGGTGGAATGAGAAATTGAAAGCACTGGTCAGGGAAAGGACAAAGCATCTGGATATGCAAAAAGAAGAACTTACAAAACAAAATGAAAAGCTCAAAAAACAGGAAGAAGAACTCGAAGCACAGAAGGATTCATTAAAAAAACTGAATACGACAAAAGATAAATTGTTTTCTATCATTGCACATGACCTGAAAAATCCTTTTTATGGGATATCTAACTTTGCTTCGCTTTTAGCCCGAAGGTTTGAAAAATATACTCACGATCAAAAAATTGAGATTATCAACCTCATGAAAAATGCATCGGACAATGCAAATGAACTGTTAGAAAATTTATTGCAATGGTCAAGGCTTAATACCAATAGAGTGAAGTTCCATCCGGAACAAATCAATCTAATGAGCATTGTTCAGTCAAATATCAAATTTTTTGATATTTTGGCAAAAAATAAAGAAATATCAATGGAAGCTTCTGGATGTGATGTAATGGCATATGCAGATTATGATATGGTGAATACTATAGTCAGAAATCTTGTGAACAATGCAATAAAATTTTCTCATCCAAACGGTGATATACAAATAAAAGTTGAAGTAGAACCGCAGTATGCCATTGTAAAAGTCATTGATAAGGGTATTGGTATGGATGAGCAGACACGTGAAAAAATATTTAACTTAAATGCTCATGTTGCAAACACCGGAACTTCCGGGGAAGTTGGCACAGGCCTGGGGTTGATTCTCTGTAAAGAATTTACAGAACAAAATAATGGAAACATTTATGTTGAGTCGGAAATTGGTAAGGGAACTACTTTTATTTTGAAATTACCCAAAGCAAAGTGAAAAGAATGAATGAGAACACTCTAAAAACCTTACGGGAACAAATATAATGAATAATTTGACTGCGTTAAAATTTTTCTA
>CAYFQI010000201.1:0-5249 GCA_964345135.1 uncultured Bacteroidales bacterium | reverse complement strand
ACCGTTTAATTCTCCTGATAATAAAAATTTATTTGATTTTAATAATGCATTAATATGGGATAATGAAAAACTTTGGGCATCAAGGATCAATTCATCTTCCGGGTTTTCAGATATAGTTCCATTAAGTTTTATCAATTGGTTCTTTTCAGAGATCATCAGGTCCTCAACATGTATTGTCGAGGTATCAATGTTTATTATGCTATGAGATATATCCCACCGGTAACTCCGCTCATGAATAAAAGAAGGAGACACTTCAATGTTAAGAACAGGTTTATCGGACGTTCGAGCGAATGTTCCAAGAAACTGAAAATGACCACCAGGCATGTTCGTATCCAGTTTATTCCATTGAATTTCAGTCTTTATGCTATCTTTATGAATGCTATTTTTTGATATAAATTGTTCAAGTATATGCTTATTGTTATAAGCAATTGTACTGCTCATTGCATTTAAATTGATATATCGTGGATCTGTTTGAATGTCAATAGAAAAATCATTCATTGCAACGTTCCCATAAATCAATTTATTACTTTCCAGATTAAGGTCAAGCTTGTATATTCCAGGCTGATAAAAAGCATTTACCTTTGTCCCATTGGATATAATAAAATTGCTAAAAAAATAATTGAAAATTTTTTCCGAGTTTGTAAATTCAACGGATAAATACAATTTTTCAGTTTGTTCACGTAGATCCGTTTGAAATGATGGCAAATAATGATTCACAAATCGTTTCAATGATACAGGAAGGCCTAATAAACTGTATTGTCCTGTTAATTTTCCTTCAAAATAAGGGGATTCTAAAATTAATTGCTGTTTTTTATCTCCTTCTACACTGTAGCAAACAATATTTTCAAGATTTAGTTCTTTGTCTGAATTGACAAAATTTGCATAACTAATTTTAGCCAACCCGTTAATACGTGACGTATCCGTGGCAGTAAATTTTGTCTTAATCATAAAAGAAGTACTGGAAAGTGTATCAGATTGATCAATGTTTAATGCATATAAATCGGCACTGTCTACTTGCATTTGAAAATCAAAAAACGGTAATTTATCTGAAAAATCTACTTTCCCGTTAAACTCCAGGTTAAGGTTTTTATCATGTACAGAAAGTACACCATCAAATGTTTTATTTGTTGCAACACCTTTAATTGATATATTGTTATACCAATAATCATTCATCCTGATGCGATTAATATCTCCTGAAACAAAGGCTTTTACTTTATTGTCTTTTTGGATATATCCATTCGCATGCATATCAATATACATATCACCTACAACCTCCTCCTGGTTCACTAATTTCCCTAATTTCAGTGGCTTAGCTGCAACATCTCCTTTGAACTGGAGAACCCCGTCTTCATCTGGTTTTAATAAGATATCAGTTGAAATTATACCAATGTCGGTATAAATTGTACCATATGCTACAAAGTCATTAACAAACCCTGTAAAAGCACCTTTGTATTGGATATTACCAAAATTTTCGAGCTCATCCGGAATGGATATCTTCTTTCCAATGATTTTTTCCAGTTGAGCATTTTTTATTTCTTCAACCGAGGTTACAATTTTTTGTACATCAAGGTAAATATATGCTTCATTTATATCTGGCAATCCTTTAAATGAAAAATCGGACAGGATTTTGGATTTTTCTCCAAAGAGGAGTTCAAAATTTTTCCCTTTTAAATTACTTATACATCCGTCAAAAACTCCGGATAAACGGATATCTTTTTGATAGCCCTTAATTCCCGGGATAAAAAACCCCATTTCATCCAAATTTATTTTTGATTTGTATAAATTCATGTGAATGTCCACGTATTCCAAAAATCGTCTTGCTTTCCAGTCTTTCCATGAATCATGGGTAAATAGCAATTGTTCACATTGTATATCAGATGATGGTGTGGTGACATTTACATCTGCAAATTCAAATTTTTTCATTCCGATATGTATTTGTGTAGAAATATTTTTTACAATAAATCCGTTGGATGTTTTGAAATTCATCTTTTTAACAAAAAAAGATGTTAGGGGTTCTTTGGTTTTATGAAAATCTTCGGCAATAATATTTAAATCATCCAAAACTAAATTTTTAAAATCAATCCCCTGCCGTGAAGAATCAGTATTCAATTTATATTTAGTATATTGGAATGAAGAATTCGTTAGATGAACATCCCGGCAAATAAATTTCCATCTTAGATTTGTAGTATCTTTTCGTTTTAGAGCATCAACAATCGATTGAATATTTAAGGTATTATTGGAATCTACATGAAAGTGTACCCGGGCCTGATCCAGAAGTATTTTATTAAGCGTGATTTCTTTTTTAAAAAAATTGATCAGGTTCAGATTCGTGCTCAAATGATTCCCATACAATATCGTGTCCCCGTTTTGTTCTTCAATGAGAACATTTTTGAAAATAAATTCATTAAACAATGAAAAATCTACATCCCCGATAGTAATATTTGCATCAAGGTTTTCAGAAGCCAAACTGCTTAACCGATCTACAATCCTATTTTGAACTGTCTGGTTATTCAGCGCAAAATAAGCCCCCAATAGAAGGAATAATAATATCCCTACTATTATCAAAGTAACTTTTAATGCTTTTTTTTTAGTTTTGTATAAATTTTCAGTTATCTTCAAATCAAAATTTATTTATTGGAATAAGTGTAAACATTTCTATTCCATTAATTTGTACGCAAAAGAAATAAAAATGTTGATAAATCAATAAAAATAATGAATAATATCACCATTTTAGGTGTTGAATCGTCTTGCGATGATACTTCTGCTGCTGTATTTACTAACGAATATGAATTGTCGAATAGTATAGCAAACCAGGAAGTTCATAAAACATATGGAGGTGTAGTTCCGGAGTTGGCATCAAGGGCACATCAAAAAAACATAGTGCCTGTAGTAGATACTGCATTAAAGCAAGCCAACAAATCGTTACAAGACATTGATGCTATTGCTTTCACCAGGGGGCCGGGATTGTTGGGGTCATTATTGGTTGGCACCTCATTCGCCAAAGGGTTATCTGTTGCCCGTAACATACCATTAATAGCTGTAAACCATTTACAATCACACATGCTTGTTCATTTCATTAAAAAGGAAAATACTTCCGCTTTTACTCCACCTGAATTCCCATTGATCGGGCTTTTGGTTTCCGGGGGCCATACCCAGATAATGGTTATAAAAGATTATCTTCAAATGGAAATCATTGGAAATACAATAGACGATGCAGCAGGTGAGGCTTTTGATAAATGTGCAAAAGTGATGGGGCTGCCATACCCGGGGGGGCCGGTAATAGATCAATATGCTCAAAAAGGGAATCCCAACGCTTTTTCATTTAATAAACCCTCAGTTAAAGAACTTGATTATAGTTTTAGCGGCCTTAAAACATCATTTTTATATTTTTTACGGGATCAGCTAAAACATGATGATGATTTCATACAAAAAAACATTCATGACTTATGTGCATCATTGCAACATACAATCATTGAAATTCTTATGAAAAAACTCATCCTTGCATCTCGAAAAACAGGCATTCACACTATTGCCATTGCCGGTGGAGTTGCAGCAAATTCAGGATTACGCAATGCTTTATTAAAAGAAAAAGAAGAGAGAAAATGGTCTGTTTTTATTCCTGAAATAAAATATACAATGGATAATGCTGCTATGGTGGCTATTACAGGATATTATAAATATTTAAACCGCGAATTTACCGAACAAAATATTGAACCGGCCGCGAGGTGGGAACTATAATGCTAATGATAACTTAAATTATGGATAAAAAAACTATTGAGGTTATTAAAGAAAAAAAAGGGTTTATTTGTGACATGGATGGTGTCATCTATCATGGGGATAAACTGCTCTCGGGTGTCAAAGATTTTATAGACTGGCTTATAGCAGAAAATAAAAAATTCCTGTTCCTCACCAATTCAAGTGAAAGGACCCCACGGGAATTACGCGAAAAACTATTACGCCTGGGCATTGATTTGGATAAAAACGTGTTTTACACGAGTGCATTAGCTACTGCCAGTTTTCTTTCACATCAAAAACCAGATGGAAATGCATATATTATAGGCGAAGCCGGGCTTATAAACGCTTTATATGACGTGGGCTATACCATGAATAATGTCGATCCTGATTATGTAGTTGTAGGTGAAACCAGAACATACAGCTATGAAAAGATAGAAAAAGCCATCAACCTGGTTTTAAGAGGTGCACGGTTGATAGGCACGAATCCTGATGTAACAGGCCCTGTAGAAGACGGGGTGGCTCCCGCGACAAAGGCTCTTATTGCCCCGATAGAAATAGCAACCGGAACAAGTGCTTATTTTGTTGGAAAGCCCAATCCTCTGATGATGAGAATTGCTTTGAAAAAAATTGACTGTACAGGAAATGAGGCCATTATAATTGGTGACAGAATGGATACAGATATCATTGCCGGAATTGAATCTGAAATAGATACTTCTTTGGTATTGAGCGGGATAACAACAAAGGAACAAATCACCAAATACCCTTATTTCCCTCATTATATACTTAATGGAGTAAAAGATATTGTAAGCTAATTATTTAAATAACTATACTAATGGAATTGCTAAAAGATAAATCTGAAGTCGCTTATTTCATGCGCAGGCTATACCAAATGGGCCTTACTACAACATCCGGTGGTAACATCAGTACAAAAACGTCTGATAACAAAGTATTGATTACTCCGTCAAAACTGGATAAAGCACGTTTACAACAACATCAAATAGCTGTAATGGATATGGATGGCCAAAATTATACTCCTCAATTAACTCCAAGTATAGAAACTAACCTGCATTTATTTATATACAAAGCCATCCCTGAAATACAAGCGATTATCCACGCGCATCCAATCATGGCGACTACCTTTACTGCTATGAATAAAAATATTAATACATCCCTTATTGCAGAGGCCAGGGCAATAGTGGGGAACCCGATAACCGCCCCGTATGCTGTAATGGGAAGTGATAACCTGGCAGAATTAGTTTCAAATGCTGCTATAAAAAGCCCTACCGTGTTAATGGAGAATCACGGGGTGCTTACCACGGGAAACAACCTGCTTGAAGCATTCGATCGTCTTGAAGTTCTTGAATGTGCTGCTAAAATGACTTATTATACCGAATTAATGTATGATAAAAAAGAGCTTTCCCCTGATGCTATTAGAGAACTTGACCAACTATTCCCTAAATAGTGCTTGTCCATAATGTCAAGTGTTTGCTCTATAAAGTTCAAATTCGAGGCGT
>CAYFQI010000200.1:0-5311 GCA_964345135.1 uncultured Bacteroidales bacterium | reverse complement strand
AATTTCAGCATTTACAGGCTTCAATTTGATACAATCGCATATCAGCCTATCTCAGTTCAAGGTACATATTAAAATAATTATTTTTGATTTCCATTGTTACACCAAGTTTTAACAAGGCCAGTTTCATTTCTGAAACCATTCATTCGGTGCTGCATCAAAGCTGGCCCGATTGGGAATTAATCATTGTTGATGATGGTTCTACAGATAAAACCATAGAAATTGCTGAAAATTTCAGTACGAATGATAACCGGATAAAATTAATCAAGCGAAACTCCTTACCTACGGGTGGTTCTGCCTGCAGGAATATTGGTATTGAAAAAGCATCTGGCGATTACATTGTATTTTTGGATGCAGATGATGTATTGCATCTTGATTGTTTAAAACATCGTATAAATCAAATTAACCAATTTCCCCATTTCTCCTTTTGGGTATTTCCTATAGGTACATTTTATACCAATATTGGTGATAGCAAAAGCAAGTGGATTCCAAAAGGGAAAGACCATTTGCAAAAATTTTTAAGCCACAATATGCCATGGCATACCATGTCGGTAATTTGGCAAAGAGAGTTTGTAACCAGATTAAATGGATTTGACCCGGAATATCCCCGCTTACAGGATGTGGAGTTGCATACACGTGCACTTTTAAGGAATAATATCTCGTATAAAACGTTTCCGGAATGCACACCGGATGCATGGTACCGTATTGACGGGCATCGTACCGCTCAAAATTTAGAAAAACAACTGTTAAACCAATGGTTGGGTATACAAATGTACATTCAGAAAACATACCCTATCCTTAATAAAAATAAATACAAAGCAGCCTTAAAAGGAACACTGATTAGCTTCATTAACAGCATCAACTACCATTGTATAGTTAACGCTAAAAAAATTACTTTGCATAAAGAGTTATTGAAAGATATTAGTCTGTTTCTTAAAAAGGAATGTGTATTCCACAACATCGATTTATATTACATCAATACCTACATCCAATTATATAAAGCAGGCTTATGGAAAATAAAGGGATTTAATTATTTAATGAAGAAGATATTTTATACTTATAGTTTGTTTTTGCAAAATAAATAATTTCAATTCAAGCAATGATAAAAACAAAACAGGACTACATTTATTACCTTAATGCCGACAGGATTGCTATGGGTATTTCTGCAAATGCAAATAACTTTAAGCATAGGATTTATCATTTCTTCATTCCTGATTACCGCTGGAAATACCAACGCTTGATGCGTAAAATTGAATACATGAGCAATTGTAAGAAGGGGATATTCAACAAAATACAGTTATTCTTCTTGTATGTAAAATACCGCAAAATTGGTCTTAAACTATTGATAAACATTTATCCCAATACTTGTGGGCCCGGATTAAACATTGCACACACAGGTCCAATTCGTATCAGTAAAGGGGTGAAAATAGGGGATAACTGCCGCATTCATATTTCAACCAATATTGGGATTCAAGCAGGTACTTCAGCAGAATCTGCAGTCATCGGTGATAATGTTTACATAGGCCCCGGAGTGAAGTTTGTAAAATCTTGCGCCATTGGCAATAATGTAGCTATTGGTGCAAACAGTGTGGTAACAAAATCATTTGAACAAGGTAATGTCACAATTGCCGGGATTCCAGCAAAAGTAGTAAGCGAAGCAACGGATACACGTAAAATACTAATCCCGGCTACCGAGTTAATGAAAATGGGAGTAATGGACACAAAAGGGAAATCTGTCTCCCAGCTTTACGAAGAATATTTTACGAAATAACATGCACATTGCTTTTTTAACAAATGGCTTATATCCGTGGATAATTGGAGGGATGCAAAAGCATTCCTATTATTTTACGAAACACCTTGCCATTCAAAAAATATATGTTGACATTTACTATCCGAAAACACAGCAATCAGCCAACCATTATGCTTACCATAAGTTTTACACAGATGAAGAATTAAAATATTTAAATTTTATTGGGGTTCCTTATCCGCATTTTTTAAAGTTTCCGGGCCATTATTTATTAAAAATGTACAGATATTCAAAAAAGGTTTATCATTCATTTTTAAAACATAAAATGCCGGATCTCATTTATATTCAAAGTTTTTCAGGGTGGTTTTTGTTAAATTCAGGATTTGCAAAAAAAAATAACCTTCCCACAGTTCTCAATTTTCATGGTTTAAACATGTTTCAAAAAACTTACGGCTTAAGGGGTAGGCTTGAACAATTAATGTTCAAACCAGTAGCAAAGTTCAGTTTAAAACAAGCAGATTATGTTGTATCCCTGGGTGGAAAACTGAATGATATACTAAAAAAATATAATTCCAATATTTTGACAATTCCCATAGGTATAAATGAAGACTGGATACCAAACAAATTATTTGCCTTGGACAAACCTGTTAATGAACCATTAACATTTGTTTTCATTGGCAGATACGAAAAACTAAAAGGCATTGATGAGTTAAATTTAGCTATAACTGCATTTAAAAAGGAAGGAGCATACGCATTTTCAATCCTTTTTATTGGCCCCATTCCAGAAGAAAAACATGTAACAGGCACTCAGAAAATAAAAACAGAATATCTCGGCCAAATAATTGATGAAAAAACAATAAAGGCCGTTCTGGCAAAAGCAGACATATTGGTATGTCCTTCATGGAGTGAAGGAATGCCCACCGTCATTCTCGAGGCCATGACATGTGGTTGTGCCATAATAGCAACCCATGTTGGTGCTGTAAAGGCGTTGGTGGATGCCGATAATGGTTGGCTCCTTCCATACCCATCCCCTTCACAAATAAAAAAAGCAATGACCAATGCCATAAACGTAACACCAGGTAAGCTTGCTCAATGCAAAAAGCATTCGATTCGAAGGGTTAAAGAGTATACGTGGGAGGAAGTAACAAAACATTCTATAAAAATATTTGCAAAAATACTAAATGAGCATTAATTTCAAAGAAATAATTACCTTAGTTGTGCTAACAATGATTATGATGTTGGCCGGCAGGTTTGGGGGTATCATTGGTGCAGGTATTGTAACCACTGCATTAATGGTTTATTATCATAAAGAAAGAAAATATATACATTTCTTTTTCATTATCATCATTACCTTTATTCTGGGTGATAATTACAATAACATTCTTGGTATATTTAACATGTTGCGTTTCGTCGTGCTGGGTGTAGCAACGGTTATTTTTATAAACTATTTCCACCATAAAAACAATGTTTCGCCCTATATTTTGCCATTTGCAATCTTTGCATTCATAGTGTCATTAGCAAGCAGTCCTGTTAAAAGCCAATCCGTTCCACGTGCATTGGCTTTTTTTGTAATGACAATTGTTTTTCTTGATATATTCCGTTATTATTATGTTTCAGCACCAAACAAGGTTAACAAGTTGTTAGTGAATGTAGCATTCATTTATTTTGGGGCTGGTATAGTTTTACTCGCCTCTCCATTCCGTAGCCTTGCAATACAGGATATTAGGTATACCGGTTTAATGAACAATCCTAATGGTGTTGGACTGGTGTCTATATTAATGTATGCAATCTTGGATTTAATTGCCAAAAAAAATCCGCAATCAAACAGAACCATTTTTACACTTTTAAAAATTCTGATATTTATTTCCGTTATTCTGTCCGGTTCTCGTAATGGGCTGGGTTCAATTATTATTTACGAACTCGCGAAACGTTTTTTTAGCTCGATCATTGGTAAAATAGTCTTCTTTTTTGTATTCGCATTTTTTATTGTTGTATCCATTGAACTAAATATTTCCGATATCATTCACACACTAAACTTACAGGATTACATGCGAATTGAAACACTCGAAACGGCAAGTGGTCGAACAGAGGTGTGGGAAGTTGTTTGGCAGGAAATCAAAAAGAATCCATGGATTGGCAAAGGTATACTATATGATAATTATTTTATTGCTCAATATGTGGAACAATATTTTATGGGCATTGCGCCTGGTAGAGAGTGGTCTGGTGTTTGGAACAGTTATTTATCCATGCTTATGAATGTAGGTATTGTAGGCTTAATCCTGTTTTTTGCATTTTTTATACCCTTATTTAAGAGATCCCATGATAAAAACCTGGCAAGAGCTTTTCTATTTGCGGCACTAATTTCAGCAGTTGTAGAATCATGGTTTGCTGCATCCATGAATGCTTATTTCCCATTATTTCTTATCTATTTTGCCATTCAAATTGGTGACCGGGACATTGCGTTGGCCAAACAACGTACACTTGCCAATAATAATTAAAACATGAACATATTATTTTTATACACCCGGTTGGCACCTTATTGGTTGGCCTGCATTAGCAAGGTTACAAAATTAGCTACTGTAAATGTGTTCATTGTAAAATATGGAGCTTCTGAGGAGGCTCCTTTTCATTTTAAAGCCCCGGCAAACACTCGTATATTTAACCTTGGCTCCGCCATCAATGATGAATTGCATAAGTTTCGGCCAGATATAGTGTACGTTTCGGGTTGGGGGAATAAAACATACAATGCTCTCGCGAAAAATTACCGTAAGCAAGGTATACCTGTTATCTGTGGGTTGGATAATCAGTGGCTGGGCACCATCAGGCAAAAAGCCGGTACATTCATTGCAAAAGCATGGTTGCAGAAGCAATTCTCACATGTTTGGATTCCGGGCATGTACCAGTATGAATTTGCCAAACACTTAGGTTTTAAAAACAACCAGATATTAACAAACCTTTACGTAGCTGATACGGAAATGCTATTACCAAAAACCATATCAATAAATCGCCGGTTTATTTTTCTGGGCCGCTTGGTAAAACATAAAGGGATAGATGTTTTACTGAACGCATTTGGTGAGTTAAAGCACGAATTCCCTGCATCTGAAATGGTACTTATCGGAGGAGGAGAATTGAAGACGAAATATCAACGCATGTCTGGATTGACCCATTTATCCTTTGTAGCTCCTGATAAATTGCCTGAGATACTTACGGAAGGTGGCATTTTTGTGCTTCCCAGTCGCTATGAAGCCTGGGGCGTTGCCTTACACGAAGCTGCAGCAGCCGGTATGCCCTTGATTTCCACCCATCAATGTGGTGCCGCTTCACATTTTATCATTCATGGTTACAATGGTTATAAAGTAAATGGTGGAAATGTGCAGGAACTAAGACAAGCCATGGCTACCATGCTAAACAAATCCGATGAAGACCTGCTGCAAATGGCTCAACGCAGCAGAGAACTGGCCAAAACCATCACCCAAGAAATGTGGTGCTACCAGTTGCTAAGTGTTCTTAAATAAATTCATCTCACCCCTGCCGGACCTGGATCCGGCACCTGTACATTATTAACAC
>CAYFQI010000199.1:0-5331 GCA_964345135.1 uncultured Bacteroidales bacterium | reverse complement strand
TTATTCATTATATTTGTTTTTTGAAAGAAAATAATTAATAGAAGTCCCCTTAATTGAATCATCCATGAATCACCCTGATGTAAACATGTAAGAATGTGTTAGGCTATATGCAAACTTGTGCCCTAAATCCATATGCTCTGTTTACTTTTTAAGCCCTGAAATCGAAGTAAAAGAGCAATTTTGAGACAAATGTCACGAAGTCTGCCCTGTAAGGAAGAATGACTGTATCGGGGGGTAGCAGATATTATGGACAAACATAAGGATTATTCAATTCGTATCTTCGTGTTGCCAATAATATCTCTGGCCTTTTCCTGCATTAACACCGCCGTTTTATCATTTTGTTTTAAAGCAGATTCAATATAATCCAATGCATCATAAAACAAATTCCAACCTTTACGTTCAATATCGATTTGTTTTTTTAGTTGACTTGGTTTGCCGGTGATGAAATCAATGGCATTTTGTAAACGTGAAATATTCTTATAGAAAAACCGCTGTCCCAATTCTTCTTCATTGTTTTCAAAAAAACCTGCTCCTTTAATCGCAAAGCGCATCATGCAAACGGTCACCGGGATACTGGACACGAAACATCCCGTGAATGGATTAACAAGTTTTTTTAAATTTTGGACATCATCAGTCAATGCATTGGCATATTCAGAAAAATAAAGGATACGGATATAATCGCCCACTAAATTTCCAAATTTTGCTGCTTTGATGGCATCCTGAGCAAATGCTTCTTTGTCGTGTCTCATTATCAGTCCATCTTCATGAAGGTATGCCAGCCTTGGAGACGATTCTGAATTCAAGACAGAAAGAATATAGCATTGGTCTTCTGCACGTCCTACAAATGAAGGGGTAAACGGGCGATGTTTGCGCAACGAACTGATCAATATACCATTGGTGCCTCCTGTTACATGAATGCGTTGAATGCATGTTTGGTTTCCATCTATAGAAGTGTTTTCCTTATATCGTGTCATAAGTTCACCCTCTGTTGAAAGTGCCATGAGTAAGTGGCTGAAAAAAACACTTGCTTCTTTGTCTGGAACACCCTCGGGGAATTTTACATCTGGTGTAAACAATCCTTTGTTAATGTCTTTTTCATTCACCAGGGCACCGGCAATCATTCCCAATTCAACATGGTTCCCGTTATTGTCAATGCCTGTTGCTCCCCAAAGCGGGGTTTGAAAGTGCTCAAGAGCAGATTTGCCTGTAGCTTTCACTAATTCTTCCTGGGGGAACACCTGATCAAGGTCAATTTTGAATGTAGCGCTTACCGTATCATCAATGAATAAATTCCAAATTACAGAAACAGCTTTTAAAAAACTGTAATGTCGTCCATATTCGCCGTCTACACCAAAAACCCTGAGGAATTTATCAGGATCAATTTCATCAAGAATAGTCTTGCATACAGGCATTAAAACCTGTTCAATTAATGACCTGGTTTCGTTTTCTGTAAAAATATATACATCAAGATTGTCCAATGTTACATTTTTGGACAATTCCTGTTGGATATAATCTTTTGCAATGCTTAATAATCCATGATGCGTGACCGATACAGAAAGAAGACAGGTTGCTTTTTCTACCTGCATATTCCCCAGTTCTTTTTCTTTGGCCAGGGATTTATCCAATTGTGTTAAACCGTAAATAATTTCATTGGCTTCTGGCTTTATCCCAATGGGAATAGGATGGTCAAACCAATAACGTTGTGGCTCCTGTATTGTTTTTTTGAGTTTTTCTTTTAAATCGTTTGTATAAGGCAATTGATCAATGTCTATGCTTTTTGAAGGGATCGTCAATAAAACATTAGATGTGAACAACAATTCGCTTGCAGGGTCCAGGACAGGAGATTGGTTTTTGTCTTTGATTTTTACTGTACGTGCTTTACGAAGTTGATTAACACGTTCCTCTTTGTTTGAAAAAGCACCTTCAGCTTCTGGAAAAAATAGACTCCAAACATTGTCATAAAACTGTTCGTCTTTTGTAACACATGCCCCGGATAAATAATCATTTAATGTATCAAGTGTCTGAAGAAAATTCTGGTCCTGTTCTGATTTACAGGAAATTTCTTTATTAATGTGTTCAAGGCATTTTTTGTAAAATGCTGTTAATTGATTGACATGTTCATCATTATATTGTTGATCCAGTGTATTTCGTGCTTCATGGTAAAGAGGATTCCCATTCCCTGAAAGGCATATTAAAAATGCGCTGTTTAATTTGTTTGCAACTGGTGTTTCCTTGTTGGAAAATAACTTGTTTGCCTGTAAAATATGCCCATCCTGCGAACAGAATAGCTTGTCAATGATTTGTTGAAATGTATTTTGCATGGTTATAAAAAATATTAAATTATTTTTACATGACAAAAATAATAATTAACCCGGATTCGTCATTATGAATAGTTTAATCAAATGTATATTATTCATGTAAACTGATGATATTATGCTTTCAGGATGTAATAAAGAAGACGAATTTCCGTAATTAAACTACAAACGAATTAATCCATTATCGCAAAATCATTGCGTGTAGTATTTTGAATATAAAAACATATGCGGCAAAATCATATTATATCAACTATTAAAAACGGCTCTGTTCTTTTAAAAATATCCGGTTTGGTTCAGGGGGTTGGGTTTCGTCCCTTTATTTACAGGATTGCTCACCGGCATCATATCAACGGGTGGGTTGAAAATGCAACAAGTGGAGTTCAAATAAGAGCAGAAGGAAAGCCCCGGGATGTTTCAGATTTTATACAATCCATTAAAGAATATGCTCCTCCTGCTTCATTCGTTGATCACATCGAAATCATTGAAAGGGAAGATGAATCATACAATGACTTTCATATTCGTTCAAGCGCTGATGAATCGGAACAGGTTACCCGGGTAAGCCCCGATATTGCCGTGTGCCATGAATGTTTGGAGGATATGCAGGTTCAACAGCACAGGATCCATTATCCATTTATAAATTGTACAAATTGCGGCCCGAGATTTTCTATTATTAAAGACCTGCCATATGACCGTGACAAAACAACCATGGACGTGTTTGAAATGTGTGACGTGTGCCGGAAAGAATATGAAGATGTTTTAGACAGGCGTTTTCATGCCCAGCCTGTTGCATGCAATCATTGTGGCCCTGTATACCGGCTTGTTCACGATGGCAGCGAATATCATCAAATTGAAGATATTATTCTAAAGATGGTCACGCTTATTTCTGATGGAGCTATCATTTCAGTTAAAGGAACGGGTGGTTATTTCATCACGTGTGATGCCCGGAATGAGAATACAGTCAGCAGGCTAAGGAATTCGAAACAAAGAGACGGGAAGCCGTTTGCAGTGATGTTCCCGGATATTGATAGCGTAAAAGAATATACTTTAACAGATGAATTCGGCTACCACGTGTTGGAATCGTGGAGGAGGCCGGTAGTATTGTTGAAACAAAAAAAAGAACTTGCAAAAAGTATAAACCCCAATATTCATACGCTTGGAGCAATGCTGCCTTATATGCCTATTCATTATTTATTATTTCAGCATATTGATTTCCCGGTTGTTTTTACAAGTGGCAATTTGAGTGAAATACCCATCATCATTGATGATCATGTTGCAGAAAATGCCTTGTCGGGTATTTCAGATGCAATATTGACTTACAACAGGCAAATCCACAACCGCCTGGATGATTCAGTTGTGATGACTGTAAACGGGAGAGAACTTATGCTGAGAAGATCAAGGGGGTATGTTCCGAATCCGGTTAAACTGAATATCCCGGTTAATGGTATTGTTGCAACGGGGGCAGAATTGGTCAATTGTTTTGCCATCGGTAAAGGCCGGGATGCAATCCTGAGCCAGCATATAGGGGACTTGAAAAATATTGAAACGTATGAATTTTTCACGGGAAGTATGGAGTTGTTTAAACAGCTTTTCAGGGTTAATCCGGTACAAATGGTGTGCGATGCACATCCTGATTATCTTTCCACGCGCTTTGCAAGGGAATCAGGCCTCCCGGTGATGGAAGTTCAGCACCATCATGCACACGTGGCTTCATGTATGGCAGAAAATATGTTGAGAGAAAAGGTTATAGGCATTGCATTGGATGGGACAGGGTATGGTGACGACGGGAATATTTGGGGAGGTGAGTTTTTATTGGCCGATCTTACAAGTTATCAACGGTACAGTCATTTTGAGTATATCCCTGTTCCGGGTGGTGACCAGGCCATTAAGGAACCCTGGAGAACTGCATTGTCATATCTTTATAAAATATATGGACGTGAACTTACAATGCTTAATATCCCATTATTAAACCATGTGCAACCAGGTCAATTCCAGCTTATAATCAATGCGATAGATAAAAAAATCAATTGCCCGTTGTCATCAAGTGCGGGAAGGCTTTTTGATGCGGTTTCTGCAATTACCGGTATTTGTACACGTTCGACTTTTCATGCCGATGCGCCCATGAGGTTAGAGCATGCAGCAGAAGAACATATCACGGATTCATATTCATATAAAAACGCAGGGGAGATTATTGCATTTGACGAGACCATTAAGCTTATTGTTGAAGATTTGGATTTTGGTATTCCACGGGGAGTCATTTCAGCAAAATTTCATAATACAGTGATTGATGTGATTGTTGATAAAGCGATGGAAATGAGGGATGAAACCGGGATTAATGATGTAGTCCTTTCAGGGGGCACCTTTCAAAATTGTTATCTTTCAGAACATGCTGAGAACGAGCTTATCAAAAATGAATTTAATGTATTTACACATTGTCAGGTACCAATGAATGATGGTGGTATTGCGCTCGGCCAGATGGCTATTGCAGGGAGTAGGATTGAAAAAGAATTAATATAGCCTGATTACATTCCCTTCTGTAAAAAAAGTTCATGTTCTGAATTCTAATAATCCTATTTCCACGAAAATTGAAGCAGCTTTAATTTATATTGGATATCACTCAATCATCTCAATATTAATATTAATTTTGCGTTTTCATTTTGATATGAACTACTTTATCCATTTATTAATTTAAACGAATTGTTTATGTGTTTAGCTATTCCAGCCAAAATTATATCCATCAAGGGTGATACAGCCCAAACTTCCATAGGTGGTTCCTTGGTAGATGCGAACCTCTCTTTTATTGAACAGGCAGAAGTAGGCGAATATGTACTGGTACATGCCGGGTTTGCCATTGAAAAAATAGATGAACAGGAAGCCATGGAAACGTTGAAATTGTTCCGGGAATTGGATGGAACCAACCAGGAGCAAACGAGTGAAAATGATTGATACGCACGTGAATTAACTCAATCAACTTAATCAACTTAATCAACTCAATCAACCCAATCAACCCAATCAACTC
>CAYFQI010000198.1:0-5408 GCA_964345135.1 uncultured Bacteroidales bacterium | reverse complement strand
GATTTGATAAAGTGATTGAAAAAGAGATGAATAAATAAAGCACGAACGCACAACAAAGCATCAAACCCAATAGCCGCGGGTGTTTCATAGGATAGTGATGAAGTTAAACGAAAATTTTATACTTTTATGAAAAGACAGTGGAAGCGGCTACTGTGTTTATTTGCGACATTAACGGCTCATAATCAGCTGTTTGGTATTGCTTGTGTAAGCAATGATTAAACCATCCATTCTGTTGGATGCAACCAACCGGATGTGCGTTTCGGGTAACTGAAAGGTGCGTAGTACAAGGCAACGTAGCCCGTTGAGGACGAACTGCAAGGAGAGTCTAAACATCAGAACACCAACTGATTCGGGAGCAAGGTTGAACTGATATGGTGGATATATGTGAACTGCTGGTAAACATCGTCAAGTAGAATTACGCAATTTTGTTAAATCCCTTTTTATAGAAGGGAGTTCACCTTTGTTTTCTTTTTTTTCATATTTATAAATTTAAAAATGATTAATAACGGAAAGATAATAAATTGTATATTTGTTCTTATGGTTCTACCCGAAGGGTTTAGTTCATCTGACAATTAAAAATAAATATAAACAGATGTATATCAAATTGCAATTTATTTTCTTTATTATAGGGCTGGTTCAGCTTTCAGCACAACAGCCTCAATTTAATGAATTTACAAGGAAAGATGGATTGGAATCCAATACTGTCACGTGCGTTTACCAGGATCACTATGGATTTGTATGGATTGGCACCCTTGACGGATTAAACCGTTATGATGCCTCACGAATGATTACATATAAATTTAGTAATGATGATACTACCAGTATTAATGATAATTATATTACTGCAATTAAAGAAGATGGAGATAATAACTTATGGATAGGAACCATTTCGGGACTTAACCGGTATATCCGCGAAAATGATTGTTTTCAGAGGTTTCATTTACAGCAGAAAGGACATTTTAATCAAAATGACAATGTCCGGCAACTCTTTTGTGACAGCAAGAAAAATTTTTGGATATGTACAGGTTATGGACTAAAAAAGCTGGTAAAACAACAATCCGGCCGGTTCACGTTTGAAGCATTCTATCCGGATCCCGTGTTTTCTGATACTTCCAAAAAATCAGAATGGTCATTCTTGTCCATTTATGAAGATCAAAATAAAAATATATGGACAGGTACATGGGGTGGGGGACTCATGCTTTTTAACCCCCGCCAGGGAACATTCACGCATTTTAAACACGATCCTTCAAACGTTTACAGTATAAGCAGCAATGTTGTGACAGAAATTAATGGGATACAAGATGGTAAATTATTGGTGGGAACATATGACAAAGGCGTCAATATTTTTGATCCTGTCACTGAAACCTTTATTAATTACAACAATTCACCTGCCTTAAAACGTCAAATGGAATCCAGGGTTAATATCAGTTCATTCCTTGTTGATGCAAATAAACGAATATGGATAGGTACCACGAATGGATTGTATTTATTTGACCAATGGAAAAATAGTCAGTTTAGCAACTCTGAAGGTAAGTTGACTAAAGACTGTGTGACTGATCTATTACAAGACAGGGCAGGCGGTATTTGGGTTACTTCAAACCGCCGGTTGTTGAAATATGAACCGGGCAGGAATAAATTCTCGCGATACAGGGAGTTATTTTCAGAAAAAGGACAAAAAGATTACGTGACCGATTTTGCCAAACATGAAGATGGAACACTGTTTATAACAACGTTTGATGACGGCCTGATTCATTGTACCGCTGAAGGAGAGGTCATTCAGCGATATACACGTCCTGAAATGGTAAGCAACAATTTAAATACTGTTTACATAGATACTTCCGGAATAGTATGGTGTGGTGGTATTAATGGAATATCGCGGATTGATTTGCAGTCAGGCACGATAAATAATCGTATCGCGTTTGATGACAGCCGGAAAAACGGATTGAATCAGGTGGTAGTGAATGATATTAAACCCGATGCACGGGGAAATATATGGATTGCCACGCAATTTGGACTTGATGTTTATAATCCCGAAACCCGTGAAATGATTGATTATCCCTTGTTGCATACTATTGAACTATATTTTATCCATGGCATTTTACGGGATAATAAAAATAATATGATCGTGTATGGTGATGGCGGGGCCGCGATCTTCAATAAAGACATGACAGATGTTAAATATATTAAAACGGCAGGCCAGGATCTTCAAAATGGATTATGCAATACCAAAGTCAGATCTTGTATTCAGGATTACAAAGGACAATACTGGTTTGGTACATACGGGGGAATTAGTGTATATGATCCCGAAATGGATGAGTTTTTCCATTATTTTGATCATGACGGGCTTGCTTCACAGGTAATAAGAGAATTGGTCGCTCTTGAAGGCCAAATATGGATTAGAACGGAAAATTCTATTTCATTACTTGATATTGAAAGCCGGAATATTACAAATTATTTCGAGTGGAACGGGATGCAGCTTAATGGCGGTACTATTTGGAAAGATGACGACGGAAAAATATATATCGCTGAAGAGGGAAGTTTTATATCCTTTTATCCAAAGGAGATAAAAGATAATCCGAATGAAATGCCCATCTATTTTACCGATTTATGGATAAATGGGGTAAAAGTTGTCCCGCGAAAGAAAGATGTTCTTGAACGCGAGATGATCTATACGGATCACATCACGTTGACACACGAACATCAGGTTATTCGTTTTAATTTTACAGCTCTCGATTATACATCCGGCAGTAAATGTCGGTACAAATATTTGCTGGAAGGGTATGGTGATGCCAAATGGTATAATCTTGGTTTCCAGAATGAATTAACACTGATGAACCTGCCTCCGGGCGACTATACCCTGAAGATCAAAGGCGCCGATGCCAATAATACGTGGAATGCAACTCCGGCGATTTTAAAAATAAAAATGTTATCCCCATGGTGGAAAACATGGCCAGCATATGTTTTGTTCATTGTAGTTTTTCTCGTATGTACCATCGCCATTGTAGTGTATATCATAAAACGGGAACGGAAAATTACTGAAAAAAATAAGATAAAAGATATAAACCAAATGAAGATCAGGTTCTTTACCGATATATCGCATGAAATACGAACACCATTAACTTTGATTTACAATCCTTTAGAGCGATTGCTAAAAACAGTGTCGTTCGAACCCCAAATAAAATCTCAGGTTGCGTTAATACACAAAAATGCTCAGCGAATGTTAAAACTGGTCAATCAACTGTTAGATTTTCGGAAACTTGACACGGGAAACTATCGACTTACTTTAAACAACATTGAAATCGTTTCGTTCCTTCGCGACCTGGCAGAAGTTTTTACACTTGAAACCGAAAACAAACAAATCAGGATTGACTTCAATGCTACCCCGTCTGAATTAATGGTTGATGTTGATGGAAATGTAGTCGAAAAAATTGTTGCGAATTTGCTTTCCAACGCCATCAAGCATTCACCTCCTGAAACTACAATAGGATTAAGTTTGCTTTATAAACAAGCAGAAACTACTACAAGAGAAAATGAAGGTAACGGCCAGGCCGGCACCTTATTAATAAGTGTTTCAGATCAGGGAAAAGGGATTCCTGATGAAGAGAAAAAACAAATATTC
This sequence comes from uncultured Bacteroidales bacterium, assembly GCA_964345135.1. Taxonomy (GTDB): domain Bacteria; phylum Bacteroidota; class Bacteroidia; order Bacteroidales; family JBBRXJ01; genus CAYMKE01. Next base: position 1,789 of record CAYFQI010000198.1, on the reverse strand, counting down.
AACAGGTTTTACCAGGTTGAAAAAAATAATGAACCCGAAAATTATGGTTCCGGTATCGGGCTTAATATGGTAAAAGAAATGACAACACTGCATAATGGTGAGATCGGGATACATGATAATACACCCGCGGGGACTGTTTTCCGTGTAATAATTCCTGTTCAGGGGGCAATTGTTAAAACAGTGGCATCAGATCATAAAATATATGAAGTACAGGAGAAAGAACACATTAATGATAACAATCTACAGATGGTTTCAGATCACCAGGGTAAACGTCAAACCATCTTATGGGTTGAAGACAACAAAGAAATGAGAGGCTATGTTACTTCCATCTTGATGGAAGTAGGATACATCGTGATTGAAGCTGGGAATGGACAGGATGGTTACAACAAGGCACAGGTTGAATTGCCTGATTTGATCATTTCAGATATCATGATGCCGGTACAAGATGGGATCACGTTGTGTCAAAATATCAAATCGAATATGCTCACCAGTCATATCCCGGTGGTGTTGTTAACTGCCAAATCAAACAATATTGATGTTGTTGAAGGATTGAAACACGGGGCAGACGATTATATTACCAAGCCATTTAATTCTGAAATTCTGCTGACGCGTGTCAATAACCTGATCCAAATACGCGATGAGTTAAAACAGGTGTACAGGCAACGGTTCTTTATTGCTGATACCAGGATGCAAGAACCGGCTTTTGGAGATGAACAATTCCTGCTTAAGATAAAAAAAGAAATAGAAAACAACCTTGAAAACAGTAATTTTAATGTTGAAATGCTGGTAGAGCAGATCGGGTTCAGCCGTGCCCAGTTAAACCGTAAATTAAAAGCACTAATTAATTTATCGCCAAATGAGTTAATTCGACAAATCAAAATGGAAAAAGCAAAAGAAATGCTGATGTTAAACAATGATATTTCGATTGCTGAACTCAGCTTTAAGTTAGGGTATAAAACCAATTCTCATTTTTCCAGGGTTTTTAAGGAATATTTTAATAAAACCCCCAGGGCATTCCTGACCAAAAACTAAAGTGTCCCATGCAGGAGTGTTCGAGTTAACATATCCGCTAACTTCATTACACGTCTAAAACGCGCGGGTTACTGGTGTAAATGAGCAATTTTGGGGCAAGCATAACAAAGCCTGCCCCGTGAGTAAGAATGACTGTACCGGGGTTAGCGGACATGATGGAACAAACTCTATTTATACCAGTAAAACCGAACCTCGTTGAGTCCATCGAAGTCAGGTAAAAAAATATTATTTTCATTTTTGTAGCATTATTGTCTTGAATGAATCATACGCGGTTAAAATTGCAACAAACGTATAATAATTGTTAGCAAACAGGCAATTTTCAGACTTTATTTATAGATAAATTTGTAACATGTATTAACATTAAAATCTAAAAACAATGAAAAAATTTATAATAACCATCTGTTTGCAATTAATCATCGCATTAATGCTACAGGTATCAGCAACCGACTATTATGTTTCAGAAGATGGAAATGATAAAGCCAGGGGCACAACACCGGAAACCAGTTTCAAAACACTGGACAGGTTAAACAAGATTAAATTAAAGCCGGGAGATAAGATATATTTTAAAGCCGGCGATTCTTTCACCGGTACATTGCACGTGAACCAATCCGGGAAAGAAGGTAAACCGATTGTTATCACTTCATATGGAAAAGGGGCAAAACCTGTTATTTCCGGTTCCATTAAGATAAATGACTTCACGAAAGTGGAAGAAAATATATATGCCGCCAATTGTAACAAAAACATCAAACACCTTTAT
>CAYFQI010000197.1:0-5429 GCA_964345135.1 uncultured Bacteroidales bacterium | reverse complement strand
AACTCTGAAAATTTTGATGCGAAGGAATTATTAAAAGTCTCCTTATTTTTAGAATATATCTATTGATAAAATGATGTGTTTGTAATAAATTTTATTTGTTCAATGTTGATATATCCTCTGACAAAACCAGGGGGTAACTTATAAGCCACGTCAACCGGATCATTGGAGATTTCTGTCGATGACTTGTAAAAATCTTCGGAGTATTTAAATCCTTCCGTTAAAATTTTTTTAGCAATGGATTGATCATTTGTTACATGAATATATATTCTATGATCATTGAAAAGGGGAGTAACAGCATTGAAAAGTAAGTCATTTAATAAGTATTTTTAAAATCAAAATAAGGGTTCCCGGTTAAATACAAATCTACAAATTCTCTCACGCACCCTTTCCCGCCATTTTTGGAAAGAACCACGGAAACGATTTTTTTAATTTCTTCATATGCATCAGACGGGCAAGCTGAAATACCTACTTTCTCAATGATCTCTTTGTCGTTAATGTCATCCCCGATAAACGCAACCTGTTTGATATCCATGTCCATATCTATACACCATCGTTCCAGGGTTTGTAGCTTTGGAGCCGGCCCTGTTTGGACTTTATGGATGCCTAATAAATTGGCTCGTTTTTTGATTAAAGCATCAAGGAATCCGGAACTGATAATGCCAACAGGAAACTCCTGCTTTGTAAGCCGTTTGATTGCAAGCCCGTCACGCGTGTCAAAGCGTTTAAATTCATCTCCGCTTTCGGTATAATACATGCCACCGTCTGTCATAACCCCATCTACATCAAGCACTAAAAATTTTATGTTTTGTGCCGTTATATATCCAAATGGTTTAATGTCTTTTGACAACAATATGTCTACTGAAAACCTGAAATATTCAGATAGTTTTAACAGGTCATCCGGTGAAAGGTTCGATTTGCCTGTCAGTATCTCTTCAATACCGGTGGATAAACCCAGTTTAGAAGAGAGTTCACCGGCAGTTAAAGCATCCCTGTCTGTTAAATGTTTTATGTTATTAATAAAGTGGTTCATTTAAATAATTGTTTTTCCGATTGACTGTGCTACCGCATTAATGCTTTTCAATAATTCTTTAAATTGTTGATGGTTTAATTGTTGAGCTGAGTCCGACCGGGCACTGGCCGGGTCAGGATGCACTTCTATCAATAATCCGTCAATTCCCATTGCTGTACATGCCCTGGCGAGTCCCGGTACACCATAGGCATATCCCATTGCATGACTTGGGTCAAGTATGATGGGCAGGTTGGTGTATTCTTTTAAAAATGCCACTCCACAAAGATCAAGGGTAAACCGGGTTTTGGTTTCAAATGTTCTGATACCGCGTTCACATAGCATTAGGTTTTCGTTTCCACCGGACAAAACAAATTCTGCCATTTGGACAAATTCTTGCAACGTGGTGCCGAAGCCTCTTTTAAGCAGGACAGGCTTATTGGTTTTACTGCATTTCTTCAGGATGCCATGATCATATATTGCTTTTGCACCTATTTGTATAATATCAGCATATTCAATCACTTCATCCACATGTGTCGAATCCCTTACTTCCGTGATGATATTCAGATTGTATTCTGAGCGTATTTTGTCTAGCAGTTTCAATCCTTCCAGACCTAACCCCTGAAAGCTGTATGGAGAGGTGCGGGGCTTGTAACTGCCTGCCCGAAGCGTTGAAATATTGGAATCAACAAGCAATTCTGCAGTCTGCCTGATTTGCGTTTCTGATTCAATAGAGCAGGGGCCGGCGATGACTATGGTGTTGTTTGTTGAGCCTCCTATTTGCACGTTTCTAAATCTAATATCCCTGGTAGATGCCATGTATTTTCTGCTGGATAACTGTATGTCGGTGTCAAATATAAATTCTTTGTCCACGCAAGCCTTGTATTTTTTATTTATTTCCTTTATTTTCGAGCCGTTTATCAAAATATAGCCTTCCGGTTTTTTAATACAAAACGCATTTAATTCTTCAGCCATTCTCATGGCATCTTCTTTTCCTGTCCCTTCTTTTAGATGAATGATCATAGTTCTCCTTTTATAAGATTAAAGAATGTTACAGTACCTGTCACGATATTCTGGTTATTTATGACGGGTATATATGATATGGTAAAATTCTGTGCTTTGATGTGCCTGAGCATTTCCAATACTGTAAAATCTTCTTTTACTGTTACAGGCGATCTGTTAATGATTTCATCTATCGAGACATTATTTAAATCATCTATGTTCTTCATCAATCCTTTCCGTACATCGGCATTTGTAATGATTCCTTCGAGCGCACCGTCCTTATCAACCAATATGGTAAACCCCAGGTTGTTTTCATCAATCGAATATAAAACATTTTTAAAGGTCCGTTGATCGGGATGCATTAGCCGGATTTCATCTTTGGATATCATGAAATCTTTTACCCGGAAATGCGATTCAATTTCATTTGATTTGAGGTTTAATAAAGCTAAACCAAGGTATGTTGAATTGAAAAGGTACGAACCCGAAACAACCGAATATACGCCCATGTTTCTCAGGATGAAGGATACTTCTGCATTGATTCCCCCGTCTACGTGGATTTTTTTATCAGGATGTGCTTTTTGAAATTGCCTGATCTTTTTAAATATATCTTTATTGAATTTTCCGGAGCTTTGGCCGGGAGTTGTAGCCATAAATAATACAAAAGAAAAGTGGTCTGCATAATCATTAAAAACAGAAATATTTGTGTTGCATGTGATTGATAACCCCAGTTCACAGGAAAGATTATTGGGAACAACAAGTTTGTGGGGGAGGTTTTCATATTGAAAGGTTACATACTCAATACAGTGCTTTTGAATCAAATCAAAATATTTTTCCGGTTCATTGGTAATAAGGTGAAGATCAATGGGCTTAGAACTTATTTGCCTTATTTTCGGAATGTCTTCAAATATTGAAATATCATCATTGCAGTCTATGTGAAACAGATCAATTTGATGTTCGTCTAAATTTTTGACAACGTCTGTCAATTCATGGTCTGTTGAATATATGGATGCAGATACTTTCATTCACAATTGTTGTGATACTATAAAATAATTGCAAAAATATATATAATTCATTACAAACCCAATTAGTTTAATAAAGATCATTACGTTTTTGAGTGTTTAGATTTTGATTATAATCTTGCCAGGCCTCGTTGAGGCCATCATTACTTCAGTAAATTAATAGTGATGATGTGTCTTTCTTTTGTAAAGCGTCTTTCGTATTATGATAAAACCAATTACACCTGATACAATTGATCCCATGAGTATCCCTGCTTTTGCATGATTTTGTACAAGTGGATCCAGGAAAGCAAGATTATTAATGAATAATGCTATAGTAAATCCGACGCCACCCAGGAAACCTACTCCAATAATTTGATTCCATTTTACCCTGTTGGGCAGTGATGAAATACCTGTTTTTACAGCAATCAGAGAAAACAAACTAATGCCAATCACTTTACCTGATAACATTGCGGAGGCAATGTTTAACGTGAGAGAACCATTGGTCAATAATGATGAAGGATTATCCAGGGCAATTCCTGCGTTAAATAAAGCAAAAAGCGGCATGACAAAATGTAAAACAAATCCGTGAATATGATGGTTTACATATTGCAACGGGCTTTGTACTTGTTTAATTCTGTGTCCGATATTATCTATTGCAGCAATTTGGCTGTTTGATAATGTTACTTTGTTGAACGTGTGGTCTTTTCCAAATTCATCAATGTCATCTTCTATCTTTTTTATGAATAATGCCAAATTTGTTTTTCGCCTGGCCGGGAGAGCAAACGCAATCAAAATCCCTGATATGGTCGGGTGGATACCTGCACACGATAAACAATACCATAACCCTAGTCCTATGATAAAATAAATCAACAGGTACCTGAAATTCAGTATGTTCATTAAAACGAGGGTGATCATGAAGAGGCCACCTGCAAATAAAAATGACCAGTCAATACCTGAGCTGTAAAACAAGGTAATTACAATCATAGCTCCTATATCATCTACAATAGCAAACGCAGCTAAGAATATTTTTAGCCCGAATGGCACCCTGTTTCCCATTAAACTTAAAATACCAATCGCAAATGCGATATCTGTTGCCATCGGGATGCCCCACGCTTTGGTATACAAAGGGTTCGTGTTGAATAAAAGAAAAATTAATGCAGGCAACAGCATTCCGCCAATTGCTGCTGAAAAAGGCAGGGATGCATGTTTGAAAGTAGATAATTCACCCACGATCAATTCCCGTTTTATCTCGAGTCCCACCACCAGGAAAAACAGAGACATCAACCCATCATTTACATAAAAGAGTAGGCTTTTAGAGAAATGATGTCCCTGAAAAATGAACTCTATTTTGTATTCCCGGATTGCATAATATAAATAACTCCAATCTGAATTGGCCCATACCATGGCAATGATTGTAGATATGATCAATGCTATACCGGTAGAAGCCTGGATGTTAAAAAAGCGGTGAAATGGCGCTACAATATGTGCGACAATTCCTTCATTTTTATGTCCCTTGTTCATTATTAAAGATTTACATTAAGAAGATCAAAAAAATACCCTGGTTTGGAATCCCTGCAATTCAAAAATCAAAAATAATGCATTTTTTTATGTAAGATGAACATATAAAAAAATATTACGGATCAGTTAAATATTTTTAATTTTGTAAGAATATACAATTGAAATACCTATTATAAAATTAAAAAAAAGCAAATATGGAGCTACAAAACGATCAAACTGATTTAATTTTTCAGCGCAGAAGCATTCGAAAATACAGGCCAGATAAAATTGAAGATGCTAAAATTCATACTATCCTGGAAGCAGCTATGGCCGCTCCGTCAGCAGTTGCAAAAGACCCGTGGCATTTTATCGTGGTAAAAAATAAAGATACATTGATAAATATCACCAATGGTTTACCCAACGGAAAAATGCTTGCCAACGCTCCATTGGGGATTATTGTTTGCGGTGACATCAACCAGGCACATGACCACCAACTAAGCTATATGATTCAGGATTGCACTGCAGCAATAGAGAATATTCTTCTTGCAGTCCAGGCAACCGGCTTAGGCGCTTGCTGGCTGGGTGTTCATCCCAGGGATGACAGGGTCATACATTTGAAAAACCTGTTTAACTTACCGGAACATATTATTCCTGTTTCATGTATTGCCATTGGATACCCTGGTGAATCAAAAGAAGCACGTACCCGGTATAATGAAGAAAAAGTTCACTATGATCAATGGTAAGTTATAAATCTTATACCTGATGCTTGTCCATGAAGTTAAAGGGGTGTCCTATAAAAACAGAACTTATTTGGCTCGTGTATTTTCTTTTTTCTCATGATGTATACAATGTGTAGATAAACTTTTAGCGCACTATTTAGTGTTTGTCTATAAAGTCCAACTTCTTCGTTGTTGCTCAAAATTTAA
>CAYFQI010000196.1:0-5477 GCA_964345135.1 uncultured Bacteroidales bacterium | reverse complement strand
TTTATCAAGTATTTACAGAATTATTATTAGCATGTTAATGATGGATTGTTAATAACTGGTTAGCGCAAATTGAAACATGTTTTGTTAATAATTTGTTGAATGATTTTTCATGATATGTAGTAAATAAATTTTTTATTTCGGTTTAAATTTTTATTTAATTTGTAAATTGAATTAATAAAACATAAATTATTAAAATTTTTAAGTATGTTATTAACATATATTAACAATTGGTTATTAATAACCTTTGTATACATGTAAATATTTTATTATAAATTGGTTAATAAATTCGATAGTGATAGGAGAATAGCTTTTAATTTTACCAACATTTTAAGCATTAGAAAATTTCATTTTATTCATAAAAAATAAAAAAATGAACAGCAGCAAATGCGGTGCCTGCTAAATTGCCTGCTAAGTCATATAAATCGCCGCTTCGGGTAAGAAAGAATTGGGATTGGGCTATTTCAATAATACCACCATATAATAAGCTAATGAAAAAAGCAATTATGTAATGTTTATAAATCCTGGTTTTATAATTAAATTTTAATTCATTCAATAAAAGCATGGTAAATACATAGAACATGAAAGCATGAAAGATTTTATCTGCATGCATTACTTTTAGGAAAATAAAATTACCGATATCTCTTGATGAAAAATTAATGCTGCATAACAAGAAAATAAATACAGCGCAAATAATAGATTTTTTATACTTGTTTATAAAATGATTCATCCGTATATGTTTTGGAAGATAAAAGTATAAAATGTAATTCTGCTTCTGTTCATATCATTAAAAATTTAAACTGGATCAATGTCTAAAAAAACGATAACAGACTTGTACCTCGTGTTATTTTGTAATGTTTTAATGTTTTTATTAATTTGTTCTTTGGCCACGTGGATTGGTTTTGAAATTTCTATTTTAACGTAAATATGAAATAAATAATATGTCTGTATTTTACTAATTAAAGGAGCTTGAGGGCCTAATAACCGTTTTGGCCCGAAATATGAAGAAAGTAATTGAGCTAATTTTTGAGAATATTCATCTGCAAGTTCTTTTTTCTTATGTTTAACAATTACCTTGATAAGTCTTACAAAAGGGGGGTAATGAAATGTTTTTCTTTCTTGTATTTCATTTTTATACATTTGTTGATAATCATTTTGTATAATATATTTAATAACATGATGGTCTGACTGGGTGGTTTGTATCATAACTTTTCCTTGTTTGCTGCTTCTTCCTGCACGTCCGCTGACCTGTGTCATGAGTTGATAGCTTCTTTCATGTGCCCTAAAATTAGGAAAGTTGAGCATATTGTCGGCATTTAAAATACCAACGGTACTCACGTTTTTAAAATCTAATCCCTTAGATATCATCTGGGTTCCAATAAGTATATCAATGGAGTGATTTTCAAATTGTTCAATGATTTTTTCATATCCTTTTTTAGACCGGGTGGTGTCAAGGTCCATTCGCATGACCCGTGCTCCCGGGAAATATATTTTGATTTCATCCTCTATTTTTTCAGTTCCGAACCCCCTGGTATTTAATGAACTATCATGACATGCATGACATGTTTGAGGTGTTTTAATACTATAACCGCAATAATGGCATATAAGCGAATTTTGAAATTTATGGTATGTCAGGCTCACGTCACAATGATTGCATTTCGGGATCCAGCCACAAACAGTGCATTCAAGAAAAGGAGCGAAGCCTCTTCTGTTTTGAAAAAGAATGATCTGTTCGCCCTTATCCAAAGCATCTTTTATAGAATTTAGAAGATCAGGATGAAAAAGAGATTTCATTTGTTTTTTTAGCGAAGCTTTTTTGATATCAAGGAGCAATATTTCAGGCAGTTTAATTTGTTTGTAGCGTTCCGTGATTGTCACGAAACCATATTTTTGGTTTTGTGTGTTATAATATGTTTCTATTGATGGGGTAGCTGTTCCCAATAAAACACCGGCCTTGTGGAGTCCTGCCAAATATATTGCTGCATCCCTGGCATTATACCGGGGGGCGGGATCAAATTGTTTATACGTGTTTTCGTGTTCTTCATCTACAATGATGAGCCCGAGATCAGAAAACGGCAAAAAAACAGAAGAACGGACACCTAGTATGACTTTATATTGAGAAGGACCATGGGATAATAATTTTCGCCAGACATCGGCTCGCTCGGATTCTCCAAATTTTGAGTGATAAATACCTACCTGTTCTCCAAAATGAACTTTAAGGCGTTGAATAATTTGAGTAGTCAGGGCAATTTCCGGGAGAAGATAAAGCACTTGCTTTCCCTGTTCTATTTGTTCTTTGATAAGATGTATATAAACCTCTGTTTTGCCGCTCGAAGTTATCCCGTGTAACAGGACAACATTTTTAGTAGCAAACTGAGAACGAATGCTGTCAAATGCTTCTTGTTGAGCATTGGAGAGTGCATTGACAGGATGTATTTGGGAGGGCGACGAAAAAAATTTATTGGATTCGATGAATTCGATATAAAGAATTTGTTTATCAATAAGTGATTTTAGTGTTCCTGGAGATGTATTAGCATGATTTAATAATTCTGTTTTTTTTATAAAAGCATTCACATGATTTTTAAAATAACCTGATAACTGTAAAAAAGCCATTAATAATTCTGACTGTTTGGGTGCTTTTTCAAGGTCTTTCATCACAGCGGTCACATGATTTTTCGTTTGATATGATTTATGCAATTTAATAACAGCTTCTTTTTTGGGAACAAATTTATCTTTTATTGATTCTTCAGCATAAATGTACTTCTTGTCAATCAATGATTTAATAAATTGAATTGTATTTTTCTTTTTGGTTAATGAGATTATTTTTTGAACATTTATCCCGGGATTGTCTGCCAGCATGTCTAGTATTAATTGTTCATGTTGTGATACAGGGTCATCCTGATCATTTTTCCCGGTGTGAAAGAGTTTGGTTTCACTTTCAATTCTTAATCCTGAAGGCAGTGCTGCTTTTAGGATTTCACCCGTGGTGCACATGTAGTAATTCGAAAGCCATTCCCAAAAGGCAAAATGCAAATCATTGACGAGAGGATTTTGATCAAGTATTGAAATGATTTCTTTGACTTCATAGTGTTTTGGACGGGTGTTAATAATCTCCCTGATAATTCCGCTGTAATATTTTTTTTTCCCAAACTGAATGATCACCCGTTTCCCGGGAGATGCTTCTTTATTCAGATGTTCAGGGATTGCATAGGTAAAACTTTTGTTTAATGGAAGCGGGAGGATTACATTTGCATAACAACAAGGGGTATTTTGCATTGTAGAATAAAAATTACTTTTGGCGTATATTAGGAAATTTTTTACAAAAATATAAAATAATAAGTAGAGTTTATCTATAAAATTAGTGTACAGGATATAAAGTTCAAAAATGAGGCTTATGATAAGCTGGAAAATGAAATTCAAAAAAGCCGGAAAGTTTATTTTTACGACAACGACATAAAAAATGCTTTAATAGGAAATTATAATTTGTTAAACAACAGAAATGATACCGGGGCACTTTGGGAGAACGATCTTGTATCAGAACGTGTAAAAAATAATTAAATCAGCATATACGCCAGATTATACAATTCCTGGTTCACTGATTTATGCATCTTAACACTTTGGCTGATATGCATTTCATTGATTTGGTTATTTATCAACCCGATCATGATTGAGCTTTTATTTTGTTTCAGTGCTTCAACGGCTGCTACACCCATTCTGCTGGCAGTTACCCGGTCCATGCACGATGGAGAACCACCGCGCTGGATATGCCCCAGTATAGATGTTCTTACATCAAGTGCTGGAAATTCATTTTTAACTTTATTTGCCAGGTCTATGGCATGTCCTTCTTCATCGCCTTCAGCCACCATGAAGATGCTTGATTGTCTTTTGCTGTCATTTTCTCGTAGAAACCTGAGAATTTTTTCGTGTTGATGTTCAATTTCTGGTATAAGAATACCTTCACAACCACAGGCAATTCCGCTGCGCAGGGCCACGAAACCGGCTTCTTTTCCCATTACTTCGATAAAAAATACACGATCGTGAGAACTGGCCGTGTCCCTGATATTATCAACAGCATTAATAACTGTATTAAGTGCAGTGTCATATCCGATGGTATAATCTGTTCCATATATATCATTATCAATGGTTCCGGGAATTCCTATAAAAGAGATATTGAATTCTTCCGACATGGCATTGGCTCCTTTGAAACTGCCATCACCTCCTATTACCACTACACCATCTATGTTATTGTTTCGGAGGTTTTGGGCTGCTTTTTCACGGCCTTCTTTTGTTTTGAATTCTTCGCACCGTGCTGTTTTAATGATGGTCCCGCCACGCTGAATAATGCCACTCACATCTTTGGTGTCCAGTCTTTTGATATTACCGTTAATCATACCCTGGTAACCATGATATATACAATAACTTTCAATACCATGATTATGTGCAGAGCGGACTACCGCTCGGATAGCCGCATTCATACCCGGGGCATCGCCACCTGAGGTTAATACACCAATACGTTTAAGATTTGTCATCTGAATAAAGTTTAATATGATAATTAATTACGTGTTAAAAATAGTGAATTAACAGTGCATAATCAAAGATAGGGTTTTTTTTTTGTTACAGTGTAATTTTTATGGATACTCAGAATCAACTTTCACTAAAGTAGTGGCAGGATCGGAAAAAATATTAATTCCTGAAACGTTTATTAATTATTTCTATTGCTTCCTTCAGTTGTTCTGCCCTGGAAAGATTCGAGTTGTCAATGATCACTGCATTGTTGGGTTTTATTAATGGGCTTTCGGTTCGAGTGCTGTCAATTTGATCTCTCGTGATAAGGTTTTCTTTTACCTCGTTAAAGTTAGCTTTAGATCCTTTTTGTTGTAATTCATCGAAGCGGCGTTGGGCTCGTGTTTCAATATCTGCAGTTAAAAAAAATTTCATATCAGCACACGGGAATACAACTGACCCGATATCTCTTCCATCCATTACTATTTGTTTGGTTTTTCCCATTTCACGTTGTAATTCAACTAGTTTTGTTCTCACGGATTTGATTTTACTTACATTACTCACGTGCCTGTTTACTTCCATGTTGCGGATCTCGTCTTCCACGTTTTCATCATTTAATATGGTTTCAGATGTTCCTTTATCTGCATCGTAATGGAATTTAATTGATATGGAATCAAGTAATGCGCCAAGTTTTTGTTGGTTAATAGCGTGTTCAGTAATGGCATGATGCCGGAGTAAGTAAAGTGTTACGGCACGATACATGGCTCCACTGTCAATATACACGTATTCCATTGCCTTAGCAATGTCTTTTGCAAGAGTGCTTTTGCCACAGGAAGAATGCCCGTCAACCGTAATAATTAGATGATGTTTTTGTTTCACCGTTTAAATGATATCATAAAAAAATTTAAAACTGTTTATAAAGATAGGTAATTTTAGACGATTATTAGTACCTTACATCTAATATTCTTGTATTATTT
>CAYFQI010000195.1:0-5504 GCA_964345135.1 uncultured Bacteroidales bacterium | reverse complement strand
AATTTTGAGCAACAACGAAGAAGTTGGACTTTATAGACAAACACTAATTAGTGTCAACGATTGTTACAACAACTTTTCTAACAGGACGGGGTCCATCAAATTCACACAAAAAAATATTTTGCCATGTTGATAAGCCCATACTACCTTCTATAATGGGAATCATTTCACCCGGGCCAATGATGCCTGCTTTTAAATGGGCATCTCCATTATCATCCTGAGCATCATGCTGCCAAACTCCACCAGGTATTATTTTCTTTAATAAATTGATAACATCAATTTGCACTGAATAATCCCAATTTTCCTGGATCATAATAGCTGCTGTTGCTCCCTGGACATAAACAGAAACAAATCCCTCACGGACATTTGACTGTTTTACTATATCATCAATTTGACTTGTAATATCATATAAACCGTTATGTTTGTCCGTAGATATTTGTATAAGCTGTTGCATTTTTTTATAATTTTGTTTTTTTATACAAATGTAACGAAATAATTGCAAAATTTGAACATGACACGTAAAGAATATCATTGGGAAACAAAAGATCATTTGCACTTATACGGGCAGACATGGAAACCCGAAACAACTCCCAAAGCTGTAGTTAATTACGTGCATGGATTTGGTTCACACAGCAATAGAGCTGATTTTTTATTTGCAGAATTAGTAAAACATGATATTGCAATAGTTACACTTGATTATCGTGGGCATGGTAAATCTTCGGGAAAAAGAGGATATGTAAAAAAATATGATGATCTTTTATCAGACATTAAAATATTAATACAACATTCCAAAAAAAAATTTCCAAAAATACCCGTTTTTTTATATGGGCACAGTCTTGGTGGAAATTTAGCAATCAATTATATACTACGCGAAAAACACGAGGTTAAAGGTGTCATAGCAGCTTCCCCCTGGATTAAGTTAACAAATCCACCCGGTACAAAAAAAAGACTTTCTGCCAAAATCATTTCAAAGATTTTCCCGCATGTAATCTTGAATGCTAATATCAATCCCGAAATCCTTTCAAGGGATAAAACAATCCAGAATCATTATCATCAAGATAACCTGGTACACAACCGCCTGTCTCCAAAACTCTATTTTCAAATTGAAAAAGCCGGTAATTATATATTGGTAAATAAACATAAAATCAATATCCCGGTACTGCTTATGCATGGAAATAAAGATAAACTTACATCATGTAAAGCCACGAGATACATGGCCAAAAACACGGGTCAAAACACGATAATGAAAATCTGGAAAAATAATTTTCATGAATTACATAATGAACTCGATAAACAAAAAGTTATTGACTATGTAGTCAAATGGATTGACAATAAATCACGTGAAATTAGTGTTTGTCATTAAAGTACAACTTGCCCGAAATCTTAATCCTTACTCCATTTCTTCTGAAGATTAGGTTTCTTTCACACCTTTAACCTAAATAAACCAAACACGGAACAGTATAAAATGACAACCATTAACTTCATCTAAATTCATAAACCATTTAGCATAAAATATTATACAAGTGAATAAACAAACTTTCCGAACAAATATAAAAATTGACACAAAATTCCCGCCTGTTAATTACCCTGGTAAGTCATTATTCATTGGTTCTTGTTTTACTGAATTGATTGGACAACGTTTCCAAGAATATAAATTTCACTCGCAAATCAATCCTCTCGGAATTATGTATAATCCTGAATCTGTAAAACACGGCCTTGAAATACTCATGTCTAAAAAGCAATTTAAACAACAGGACTTGTTTTTTTATGACGAACTATGGAGAAGCTATTATCATGATACAAGCTATGCATTTCCAAATAAGAACCTAACATTGAATACAATCAATGACAGTATTAAACAATCTGCCATTACACTAAAAGAAGCAGACTTTTTATTTATCACGCTCGGAACTGCATGGATTTATAAAAACAAGGAAAACAATATCATTGTATCTAACTGTCATACATTGCCCTCCCAAAACTTTGAACGGTTGTTCTTAGCACCTGATTGGATAATTAAAACATATACATCATTATTAAAAAACATTAAAAAATACAATAAAAAAATAAACATTGTATTCACTATTAGTCCTGTTAGACATCTAAAAGACGGTGCAACAACCAATCAACAAAGTAAATCTTCATTAATTATAGCAGCATCTGAATTAACAAAAACATTTGACGATGTATATTATTTCCCGGCTTACGAGATAATGATGGATGAATTAAGAGACTACAGGTTTTATGACAAGGATATGGTTCATCCTAACGAAATTGCAACAGATTATATTTGGGATCGCTTTTCAGATGTATTTTTTACACGTGAGACAAAACATTTAATGAGCCATATCTCAAAAATCATGAAAGCACTAAAACACAGGCCAATGCATCCTGATACAAAAAAACACGAAACCTTCATACAAAACACCATCCATCAAATAAAAGAAATCATGGCCAACCATCCATATATTGACCTTCAGGAAGAATTATCATTGCTGAATGATAAACTAACGAAATAACTATTTTTTTTATATTCATCCATGACATTAAATGTTTTTAAAACCGGTTTAACAAAAAACACGAAAGAAAAGATTCATGATCGTGTTATTTGAAAAAAAGTAATTATTTTTGCTTTTAATTAAAGTAAAGGAAATATAATGATAAAATATATAACAGTATCCTGTTTAAATTTAATTTTAATTAATTTGATCTTTTAAAAATTTGATCTAATCTTTACAAATTTGACAGTCAATTTTGAACTCATATTAGTATTCATTGTACTCGGGTTTATATTAATTTCATTATATAAAAACCTGTTGGGTGCTTCTTTTACCTTTATCATTGGTGTTACAGTATTGGGTATTTTTGGTGTATTAACACCGGAAGAGATTTTAAAGGGATTTGGAAATAAGCATATCGCTGTAATTATCATGCTACTTTTATATAGTGATGTACTTCGAAAAACAGGAATTATTGAGATCATATTTGACAAAGTTTTTCGAAATATAAATTCAACAAAAGTTTTTTTAACACGAATGAGTTTTTTGGTAGGAAGTTTTTCAGCCTTCATGAACAATACTCCTATTGTAGCAGTGATGATGCCTTATATTAACAGTTGGTGCAATCTAAAAAAAATAGCTCCGTCAAAATTATTAATGCCGCTCTCGTTTGCGGCCATTTTAGGTGGATGTGCCACACTCATTGGCACTTCAACAAACCTGGTAGTAAACGGACTTGTTGAAGATCAGAACATCATCCCTGACCTTGAACCCCTCGGTATATTTGATTGGGGATATGTAGGGCTTCCCATGTTTATTATCGGGGTCTTATACATGATTTTTTTCGGTTATAAATTACTGCCATCACGAAGGGATATATATGAAGACTTTTCAACACAAACCAGGCAGTATGTTGTACAGGCCCAAGTGAAAAACAAATCACATTTGGCAGGAAAAACCATTGCCGAAGCAGGGCTTCGTAATTTAACAGGACTGTACCTTGTTGAGATCATCAGAAAATCATATAAACTGCCTGCCGTCTCGCCGGATGTTGTACTTGAAAAAGGTGATATTCTTGTATTTGCAGGAGATACCAAAACAATTGCTGAGCTCATTGATTCCAATTCCGGGCTTAGCTTCACAGAAGTGGGAATGATGGCCAAAAGAAAACGTTCCGAAATACTTGAAATTGTTGTTTCACCAAATTCTTCCCTCATTAACAAAACAGTAAAAGAAAGCGATTTCAGGGCCAAATACGATGCAGCAGTCATCTCGGTATATCGAAACGGGGAACGAATAGCCGGGAAAATAGGAAACGTTGAATTAAAAGCAGGTGATGTTTTATTGCTTTTCGGAGGGCCTGATTTTAACAGCAGGGCTGCTAATTCCCAAGATTTTTATTTCATTTCACAAGTCAGGAAATTTATTAAAATTGAACCTTACAAAACAACAATACTTTTAACCGGCCTCATGGCTGCTATATTTCTTTCTGCTTTTAACCTTATACCACTCTTCATCAGCTTAATTTTATTATTAATTGCCTCTATTTCTCTGAGAGTGGCAGACCCTAAATCCATTCATAAAAGCATTGATTACAATTTAGCAATCATCATTGTCATGGCACTTGCATTGGGAATAGCCATGAAAAAATCAGGTGCTGCCGAATTGATGGCTAATTCTTTTATTCATTTATTTGAACCGTTCGGGAAGGTTGGGCTTTTATTTGGGATTTATATTATTACTGCATTCCTGGCAGCATATATCACCAATAAAGCAGCTGTAGCTATTTTATTTCCAATCGCATTAACCATTGCCAAAAACATGCAGCTAAACCCCATACCATTCATTTTTGCAGTCAATTATGCTGCTGCTGCAACATTCATCACACCCATAGGATATCAAACAAACCTAATGGTCTATGGACCAGGAAAATATACATTCAATGACTTTTTTAGAGTAGGAATGCCTCTTACTGTTTTATACATGGTTGGAACCATTATCATTTTAACACTTGTATTTTTTTAAAACATAATCCTTAAATAATGTACCAGGAACAACTAATTACGGCAATAGAAGCTTCATTAAAAGCAGGAAAAGAAATTTTAGAAATTTATGAAAGAGAGGATTTTGAAATTCAAATAAAAAAGGATAAATCCCCTCTGACCTATGCAGACAGGAAGTCTAATCAAACCATCGAACATTTATTGAAAAATACCGGAATCCCTATTTTAAGTGAAGAAGGAAAGCTCATCAACTACGAAATCAGGAAACAATGGAAAACCTTCTGGCTTATTGACCCACTTGACGGGACCAAAGAATTCATCAAACGCAATGGCGAATTTACAGTAAATATTGCCCTCGTACATCAAAAAACGCCTATTCTCGGTGTGATTTATGTCCCGGTGTTAAATGCGTTGTATTTTGCCACCTTGGAACTGGGTGCTTATAAAATTTCAGACATTGATCACCAATCGCTTAATGAAAATCCAACGATTGACACGCTGATGAAGCGTGCCCATGAACTCCCGTTTCAACCATCCAATGCCGAATTTACAGTAGTTGGGAGCCGTTCGCATCTTTCAGAAGAAACAAAAAATTTCACGGAAAAATTACAGTCAAAATTTGGAGATATAAAGATCATTTCTAGTGGTAGTTCATTAAAAATATGCCTCGTGGCGGAAGGAAAAGCAAATATTTATCCGCGGTTCTCTCCAACTATGGAATGGGATACAGGTGCCGGCCATGCCATTGCCCTGGCCGCAGGTTGTGAAATCAAAGAAGCAGATGGGGTAACAGACCTGAAATATAACAAAGAAAACCTCACTAACCCGTGGTTCATGGTAAAACCTGAAGATATGGATGTTTCGGATATCACGTGAATGATTATTTTTCCATCGAGCGTAACGAAGAAGTCGGACATTATAGACAAACACTAAATAGTGTCTGTCCATAATGTCAAGTGTTTGCTCTATAAAGTTCAAATTCGAGGCGTGTAAACCGAACGAAGTG
>CAYFQI010000194.1:0-5527 GCA_964345135.1 uncultured Bacteroidales bacterium | reverse complement strand
AATATATTGTTGAGAAAGACCTTATTGACGATTTACTTGATAATCCTTTTATTCTTTGTTTTAAACTAATTTACTTTAATTCAGCTACAGCAAAAATTATTTCCGACATTCTTATGAAAAGTAATGATTTTTATTATAAGGGGTTAAACATCAAGATACATTGGTATTATGAGCCCGGTGACGATGACATGAAAGAGATGGGCATGGATCTTTCTGAACTTATTGACCTGCCTGTACATTATTATAAATTATAGTCTGCCTGTAAAGCCGGGGGCTGAATCATCATGTTTGATAACAAGGTCAGACTCATCCTAAAATGCATGGTTTAAAAGTGTAAATGAGCAATGATGGGACAAACGTAACAACATTAGCGTGCATGATGGTCAGACACTAAATAGTGTTTGTCTATAAAGTCCAACTTCTTCGTTGTTGCTTAAAATTTAAATCCTCAAATACCACAAGTATTCTGCGGTTTAAATTTTTATTCACTTTATTATTGTTTTTTAAGGTGTTCATGAGCTCACTTCGTTCGGTTCACACGCCTCGAATTTGAACTTTATAGAGCAAACACTTGACTTTATGGACAGACACTAAATAGTATACAGATGAATTCGGGCATATGTTCCAAACTCTCGACTTTAGAGACAGGCACTAATTATCTACAGCATACATGAAATCTCCTACACATTTTATGTTAATAGAATAATCATCAAACATTTGCAAATGTTTTCCCTGCGGTATTGTATTAAAATATGCTTTTACAATAATTTGTTTTGCGGCTAATAATGACGCCATTCTCTTTTCGGGAATAAAATAGCTCAATGTTGATTTCCTGGATTCAATTACGCGTAATTCAGAATCCACGCTTGCTGCCGCTACATAAGATGTAGTTGATAATGTATCAAATACGCTCCCGTCTTCATCCATGAAATGAAAAGCAAGGCTCACGTCAAGAGGAAATCCATTGTCAATTATAAATTTAAGTTCTCCGTCACGAATGTCTTCCGGCTTTTTAATATTTCCTTTGTTAAATGCAATTGTATCCGAGAGAATAAGGTTACTGGCTTTAATATTCAATGGGATCACGGCTTTCAAAAACGTATTCAATCCCTTTTCAGACCGTGCAAAATTGTCGAGGTTACCCGTTGGCCCGTCAGGATTTGTCAGTACCCCAAAATCATAATAAAACTTATCGGGTAGCAGACTTATTAATTCACTGATATTGGAATTGTCATCATCTAATCTGAATGTAGTGGTGGTTGGTTGAAGCGGGTGATCCGTAGCACTCTCGACACCAAACGGGTTAGGAACAGAGGAAAGGTCAAGCTGGCGAATTCCTCCTGATTTCGAGTTTATTGCTGTTATTGTATTGATTTGCAACTGGCCTTCCATCCCGATTCCATTTTCCACAACCAAATCAATACGGGTGCCTTTTAATCCTAAACTATCTATGTTAAAATAATGGAATACATCAAATGATGTAGAATCAGGACCAATCAAAAAGTCCTGCTGGCCTAAATACCCCCCGGCATATGATGGCTTGATTTCCAGCATCTCCACAACAACTTTCACACTGTCTTCCAAAGACAAAAACACGTGACGCCCAATGGAATCAATTTCACCGATCAGTTCATTATAAAAAGAATTCACGGTATCCTGGCCGGTTTTACCCGTGAGGTCGAAATGATAATTATCAAAATCATAGGTAAATATTTCTTCAATACTGCCACCAGGTGGTGCCGGGGGCACGGTCATATATTCTTCGAATGGCACACCAAACCTGGTGGCGCCGGGTATCCTGTATGTAAAATACGATTCCTGATCTATCGTGCTAATAACCTGGATTCTCAAGAGACCCTCGCGAATATCAGCTTCCACAAGTTTGATGGTATCATCGCGGGTTGTATCAATCATACCTTCAAGGAGTACCACATTTTTATGATTGATGATTGTCTGTGCCGGAAATATGGCTTCGGCAGAATGTATCTTCATATCTTTAATCTCAGCTTTAATTGACAATGAATCACTGTAATCAATTTCGGTTCCGGCAGGAATTTCAGCAATTGTTGCCTGGCTAAAATGAACCATCATTTTTCCTTCCACCACCTTTCCTGAAAGATCAGCTGAATCCATCACCATTGAATGAGCAGGTATCTGGGGGAAACTTCCGGAATGAATGGTATCCCCGGTATTCAAATTCGTAATACTGTAATCTATATTTTGTATCTCAGCAGGAAGCTCATTGATGATGGTAACCAAAAGCATCGCTTTTTCAAGTGTAATCACGTGAAAATATTCAGAAGCATCTACTGTGTCAGGGGCTAAATCAACATTAAAGCTGGGGATAGGAAAAAATAATGTGGAACCATCTGGTATTATTCCCGCCATACCCTGATCTTCTATTATTTCACCAAGAAATATCGTGTTCTGAACTGTTTGTTTATTCAAATGAATACTATCCAATTTAACATTGCGCCGAAATGGTTTAATGTCCATTTGAATCAACGTGTCAATAGTGATTTCAGCCAATTTCTCCTGAAAAACGATGGAAACAGAGTCACCATTTTCACTTGTCACACTTGTATCATTAATTATATCATATATATTCAACGACGAGTAAAAGACCGGGGTCAATGCATCCACTTCCCATTTAGGTGGTTCATACTCCTTAATACATGAAATCATTAAAACCGGGGACAGTAAAATAATGAAACAATAAAACCTTATGTTTGATAATAAAAACAATAAAATAGAATGAAACCGTTTGATCATAATATTAAAAAAAATCATTTTACATGAACCTAACGTAAAAACATAATAAAAAGTTGTAATTGAGTATTGGTCTATGTTATTGCGTGGAATCTATGACATATCATTTATATTTTTTCACTTCACCCTGATCATCACAAGATTTCAGCAATTCCAAAATACTTTTTTTAAACACCGGATGAACCAGTCCGGGTACAATTTCAGCAAGGGGAATCAATACAAATTTTCGTTTATGAAGATGTTGATGCGGCACTTTCAGATGTGGTTGATCAATAATCAAGTGATTATACAATAATATATCAATATCAATAATCCGTGATGCATACCCGGCTGTTGTTTTCTGCTGACGCCCAATCATTTGTTCAATGGTATTCAGGATTTTCAATAATTCCCCGGGCGAATATTCTGAAGACATTTCAATGACATTATTCAAAAAAGCATGTTCACTTTCAAACCCCCAGGGTTCAGATTCATAAATACCGGATCGTTGAATAATTGTTCCGGCCAATCGTTCGATTTTTTTTTCTGCCAGGGAAAGGCTTTCTTCCCTGTTACCAAGATTACTGCCTAAGGATAAAAATATTTGATTCAATATACACAATGTTTATTTATCAATGCAAAATTAAATATTTAAATTTTTTATAGACTTTCAATATAAATTTTTTATATTATTACTTTTAAAAAAACTTATCTATGCTTGTAAAAACAAAGGGCATCGTACTTCATCACGTCAAATACAAAGAAAGTAGTCTCATTGTCACCATTTATACAGAAAAATTTGGCAGGCAATCTTTCATTGTTAATTCGGTCAGAAAAAAGCGATCTGCTTTAAAACTCAATCTATTCCGTCCTTTATCATTATTATCTCTTGAGGCATATATTAAAACCAGAAGCAATCTACAACGCATCAAAGAAGCCAAATATCATTTGCTCCCTCAGACAATTCCTTATGATACAGTAAAACAATCCATTACTTTTTTTTTATCAGAGGTTCTCTATCAGCTATTAAAAGAGGAAGCTCCTGACCCCGGCCTGTTTTACTTTCTTGAACACGCTGTTGACATGTTAGATAGTGACATTAAAGGGAAAGCAAATTTTCATCTTTTGTTTTTACTAAAATTAACTAAACTTCTCGGGATTGAACCCGGAACAAATCATTCCGGATCTTCAACTTATTTCAATTTAAAGAAAGGGCGGTTTGAATCATTTCTTATACATCAACCGGAACAATTAAATGAAGAGCTAAGCAGGTTATGGCATCATTTATTGATTTCAGAATTTGATACAATGAATTCAATTCAAATGAATCAACAACAACGTAACGAGTTGGCAACACAAATCATCCGGTATTACCAGTATCATTTGAATACACTGTTTGATATTAAAACACATAAAGTCTTACAGGATATGAATGCTTAATGACACGTATTAGAGTGAGTGAGTGATTTTCTTTACTTCCATAAGGGTTCGGGATAAATAAAGAGAACCTCCTGCAAAGTTTAGGAATAAAAACGGGGATACATGAAAGATATTTTTCATGCATGTTATTCAGGCATTATTTTTGCTGTTTAACGATTAAAGAGTTCTTTCAAATATATCATGAGTATAAATGTTCTTTTATTATATTTACCTCATGATATTCAATATTAAAAACAAATAATCATGAACAATCTATCAACAAATTACTTAGGGCTACAATTACAGAATCCTTTAATTGTAGGAGCAAATAACATAATCACGAACCTGGATAACCTTAAACGTTGTGAAGATCAAGGAGCAGCTGCAATAGTCTATAAATCATTGTTTGAGGAACAAATACAATTAGAAAATGTGGAATTTGAAGAAGACCTCACTCATTATGACGATTTGCATGCAGAAATGATTACACAACACCCTTCTTTAAAACATTCAGGGCCAGATGAACATTTGCTAAATCTAAAAAAAGCAAAAAAACACGTTAATATCCCTTTAATTGCAAGTATTAATGCAGTTTATAGAGAAACGTGGATAGATTATGCAAAAAAGATTGAAGAAGTTGGAGTTGACGCACTGGAATTAAATTTTTTCGCTGTACCCAAAAGCATGAATGTAGAAGGAAGGATTCTGGAAGAAGAACAAATTGAATTACTCCGGGAAATTAAATCAGCTGTTAAAATCCCGGTTTCTGTCAAACTCAGCCCTTTTTACACGAATCTCATGAATATAATCTCCAAGATGGATGAAACAGGAGTTGACGGGTTCGTGATATTCAACCGTTTTTTTCAACCGGATATCAATCCGGAAGAAGAACAACACATCACTCCTTTTAATTTAAGCAATAAAGAATCTATACGGCTGCCTTTGAGGTATACAGGATTGCTTTATGGTAATATAAAAGGGAATATATGCAGCAGCAGTGGTATCTTCAACGGAAGTGATGTAGTAAAAATGATTTTGGCAGGTGCAGATTGTGTACAGATTGTCAGCACGCTCTATAAAAATAAAATAGAAAAGATCAGCTGGATCATCTCTGAATTAAACAACTGGATGACTCAACACAATTATTCCTCTCTTGGCCAATTCAGGGGTAAACTATCCAATAAAACAATCTCGGATCCATTTGTTTATAAACGTGCCCAATATGTTGATATGCTCATGAAAAAAGCCGATGAATTGGTCAATACGTATCCGGTAGACTAATGTTGTATAATCATATAAACTTAATAACTCAATCAACTTAAAAACTTAAAAACTTAGAAAAATAAACAGATGAAACACC
>CAYFQI010000193.1:0-5549 GCA_964345135.1 uncultured Bacteroidales bacterium | reverse complement strand
ACTCAATTAACTCAATCAACTTAAAAACTTAGAAACTTAAAAACTTAAAAACTTAGAAAAATAAACAGATGAAAATTCAACACGAAAATAAAATCAAAAAATAAAATTATTTATTTTTACTTTCAATTTTAACATTAACATTATAATTTAAATCGGTACAATCAAATATAATAATTGAACGTAATTATTAATGATTCAAAAAGTAAAAGAATAAAAAAATGAGTAAACGTATACTAAAAAAAGTTTTTTATACATTTGTTTTTATTGGCATTGCTGTTTTTTCTTTTTATGCCTATAATATATATCAAAAAATCTATTCTCCTGTTATCCATCTTCAGGAAGGAAAAGAAGTGAATTTGTATATTCCTTCTGATGCAACATTTAACCAGGTTGTTGATTCGTTGTCTCCACTTATTACAGATGTACCTTCGTTTAAATGGTTAGCAGAAAAGATGCATTATAAAACCATTCACCCTGGCCGGTATATATTAAAAGATGAAATGACCAATAAGGAATTGGTTACAAAACTTAGAGCAGGACTACAGAGTCCTGTAAATGTTATATTTAATAATATTGAAACAGTTGAAGAATTATCTGCTGTTATTGGAAAGCAAATTGAAGCAGATTCTGCCGGATTAATTCAATTGCTTAAAGATGAGGAGTTTGTAGAGAGACTCGGGTTTGAACTTCATACAATCAAAGTGATATTCATCCCGGATACCTATGAATTTTATTGGAATACCAAAGCAGAAGAATTTATAAGAAGAATGTTAAAAGAATTCAATAAATTCTGGACATGGGATCGAATTGAAAAAGCAGAAAAACTAAATCTGACAAAAGTGGATGTAAGTACCCTGGCATCTATTGTTCATAAAGAAACTATTCATAAGTCAGAAGAACCTAAAATTGCCGGAGTTTATATAAACAGGCTGCGGAAAAGAATGCGTTTACAGGCAGACCCCACGATTAAATATTTATTGTCGGATTCTGTAAAACGGGTTTTAGATAAACATTTAATCATTGAATCACCTTATAATACCTATCTACACTATGGCCTTCCGCCGGGGCCTATTGCGATTCCTCCGGTAAGTTCTATTAATGCGGTATTGAATTATGAAGATCATGATTATCTATATTTTTGTGCAAAAGATGATTTTTCCATGTGTCATGTTTTCGCCAAAACGTATAAACAACATAAAATCAATGCCCGAAAATATCAAAGAGAATTATCTAAAAGAAAAATTTTTAAATAATATATTAATTATTTTATGCTATTTAAGGAAGTA
Organism: uncultured Bacteroidales bacterium; assembly: GCA_964345135.1. GTDB lineage: Bacteria > Bacteroidota > Bacteroidia > Bacteroidales > JBBRXJ01 > CAYMKE01. Next base: position 4,263 of record CAYFQI010000193.1, on the reverse strand, counting down.
TTTGGACATAACGATATCAAAAGAACATTAATCAACACGGTTAAAGAAAACAGGATTAGTCATGCCCAAATGTTTTTAGGCCGCGAAGGCACAGGTAATCTGGCAATGGCTATAGCGTATGCACAATTTATTTGTTGTGTTGATAAACAGGGACATGATGCATGTGGGGTTTGCAATTCGTGTAAAAAATATAATAAACTTATACATCCTGACCTCCACTTTGTATTTCCGATTGGAGATCCTAAAGAAACGAGTGATACGTTTATTGCAAAATGGCGGGAAAAAGTTAATGAAAACCCGTATCTAAACCCTGCACAATGGTATGCACATCTGGGCGTCAAAAACAAACAAGGCAGTATTCACAGGAAAGAAAGTGATGTGATCATTAAAAAATTGAGTTTGAAAACGTATGAGTCAGAATATAAGATAATGATCATTTGGTACCCCGAGACCATGAATACCACATCGGCAAATAAACTGTTGAAGATACTTGAAGACCCTCCTCCAAAAACTCTTTTTATCCTTGTTGCATCAAATACAGATTATATATTACCGACTATTTTATCCAGAACCCAAATCATCAAAATTCCAAGAATTGATGATGAAAGCATGAAAGAAGTATTAAAAAAATCATTTCAATTGGATGAAAATGAGGCGAATAATATCATACACCTGTCAAATGGCAACTATCTTGCCGCATTAAATTTGATAAACAGTGATGAGGAATACCAGTATAATTTTGATATGTTTGTCCAGATGATGCGTCTGTCATATTCAAGTAAAGTATTTGAAATATACCAATGGATAGATGAAATAACAACTAATGGAAGAGAAAAACAAAAACAATTTCTTCAATATACTCTTCGAATGATACGTGAAAATTTTATTACAGGATATAATTCCCCATCCATTGTTTATTTGACAAATAATGAACAAAACTTCGCAGCAAAATTTTCGGAGTTTATTAATGAACGAAATGCTTATGCAATAACCGGCGAGCTGAATAAAGCATACAGGCATATTGAAATGAATGCAAATAATAAACTTGTTTTTTTAGATTTAATTTTAAAATTAATGGTTTTATTGAAAAAATAATTTTCTTTACATTAAGTTATAATATTTAACATTTATTTAACATAAGGAATAATGAGTTCACGAGATTATATAGCACACGACACATCATTTAAGGGATCCAATATATTTGAACTAAAATCTTGTTATGCTAAGGGATGCAATCAACTTGAAGTACATGACTGGCTTCAGGATATTCCCGAAGCCTATAACCAGTTTAAAATAGTTGAAGCAAGATTTAAAAACACCCGTAAAGAATATGTTGAAAATGTAAACGGGTTGAAGTTGAAAAACGGTGACATTATTGTTGTAGAAGCCTTGGTAGGATATGATGTTGGTATTGTATCTCTTATGGGGCCATTGGTGTCTGAGCAACTAAAAAAGTCAAAAATCAATTCTCAAAACCACGAATTTAAAAAAATATATCGCAAAGCCAAGGAATCAGATATCCAGAAGTGGCGGGAAGCCATAAAAAGAGAAAAAGAACTCTTGATCAAAAGCAGGGAAATTGCAAAGAACCTGAAACTGAAGATGAAAATTGGCGATGTAGAATTTCAGGGTGATAAAACCAAAGCGATTTTTTATTATATTGCTGATGAACGTGTTGATTTTAGAGAATTGATCAAAGTATTAGCGGAAAAACTAAAAATCAGGATTGAAATGCGGCAGATAGGGGCAAGACAGGAAGCCGGCAGGATCGGGAGTATTGGCCCCTGTGGCCAAACAACCTGTTGTACAAGCTGGTTGTCGAATTTTTCATCTGTCTCTACCAATGCGGCAAGACATCAAAATGTATCCATGAACCCACAAAAATTAGCCGGACAATGTGGCAAACTAAAATGTTGTTTGAATTTTGAAGTGGCTACTTATTTAGATACCCAGAAAGACTTTCCTAAAACCTCCATCCCCCTTAAAACAGAAAAAGGTATTGCACGCCATAAGAATACTGATGTATTAAGAAGAATAATGCAATATGCCTATGAAGACGGGGAAGGTAAAAATGTATCAAAGGGAATGGTACAAATCAGTGTAGACCGGGTTAAAGAAATTATTGAACTAAATAAAAAAGACATCATTCCCCCTGATCTTGAAGGAAAAGATGATAGCCTCCCTTCAAAGGATGAAGCATTGGACTACAAAAATGCCGTGGGACAGGATAACCTGGATCGCTTTTCATCAAAAAATAAACACAATAAGGATAAAAGAAAAAAAAGAAGAAGAAAGAAAAATAAACAAGATAAACAATGAATCCGAGAATTCAACTTATTTTTACAATAGCCGCCTTTTTATTTTTTATGAATTGTGACAATTCAAGTATTTACAGGCAAAACTTTAAAGTATCTGATGAAGCGTGGAATACTGACGAACTCATGGTATTTTCCCCAAATATCATTGATACGGTCAACGGCTTTGATATCTATTTCACGATCAGACATACAGATGATTATCCTTTCAGGAATATTATTTTATTTGTAACCATAACATCTCCTGACAATCAAGAAGTAACCGATACAATAAATGTTTTATTAGCAGATGATATAGGAAAATGGAGAGGCAGCGGGCTGGGGGATATTTATGATCTTTCGGTTCTTTACAAGCAAAACGTTCGGTTTCCCCTGCAGGGGAAATATACATTTGAGGTCATTCACGGGATGAGAAAGGACCCCTTACCAGGGGTTATTGATGTAGGGCTGAACATTAAACGATTTGTTAAAAAAAGAAATTAAAATTCACGTGGGAACCCGGAGTAAGCTTCAGAAATTTGCAGAGGTTGAATCCTTTGACAATGTCATAAAGCCTGGAGTTGATATAATTCAAAGCATGACACACCCGTTGAAAGGGTGTTGGAACAAAGATTTTTTTAAAAATTCTAATCCCATCATACTTGAGCTGGGATGCGGAAGAGGAGAATATACAATTGCATTAGCACGGAAAAATCCTCAAGTTAATTTTATCGGGATGGATATAAAAGGTGCAAGAATATGGAAAGGTGCTAAAACAGGCATTAATGAGCAAATTAATAATGCTGCATTCATCCGTACTTACATTGAATTTATAGAAGCTTTTTTTGATGAAAATGAAGTATCTGAAATATGGCTTACATTTCCTGATCCACAAGAAAAAAATGCAAGGATTAAAAAACGGCTGACTTCATCAAGGTTTTTGAATTTGTATAAGAAAATTTTAATAAAAGATGGTATTGTTCATCTCAAAACAGATAACCGGGTATTGTTTGATTATACACGACAAATATTGGCCTATAATCAAATAACTCCTGTTGAAAAATATGAAGATATTTACATGCAAGACAATATAAGTTCTGACCTGAAGATAAAGACCCATTATGAACAAAAATTTCTTGAAGAAGGGAAAAAAATTTCATATATATGTTTTACACTATTTAAAGAGAATGAAATCAATGAACTGCCAGCATGATGATTTTTTTAAAATGGTATATCATGTTACCAAACAAATACCTTATGGAAGAGTCACTTCATATGGAGCCATTGCAAATTATTTAGGTTCACCGGGTGCTGCACGAACAGTGGGATGGGCTTTGAATAAGCGTTTTGATTCTGGCGAATGGATTCCGGCACACAGGGTCGTTAACAGAAACGGCATGCTAACCGGAAAACAATACTTTGGTGGTTTTGACACGATGAAGGAATTGCTTGAAAACGAGGGGGTTATTGTCTCTGATGATCGTGTTGAGCGGTTTGATGAAAAATTTTGGGACCCTGCTGAACATATTTTATGTAAATAGAAATGAGTACCTCAATAATATTAATAATGTATATCCGTTTAAAACAAAACATGATTTTTTAACGGAATTTTTTAAAAATTAACTAAAATTAAACGAATGGAAAATCAAGAAAATAATACATTTTACGATCAGGTAAGCAATACAATAAACAAAATAAAACCCTATCTTCAGGCAGATGGGGGTGATATTGAATTAGTAGAAGTAACTGATGATAAAGTTGTCAAAGTAAAACTCCTTGGGGCTTGTGGAAGTTGTCCTTTCAGGCAACATACACTCAAATCAGGAGTTGAACAGGCTCTGAAAAAAGAGATCCCCGACGTTAAAGAAGTAACAGCAGTCGAATAAATTTCATTGGATTACAGCTATATTACTTCAATTGGAATCATATCATTTATCTTTATGATGTTGATTACCAGGTCAATTTATTA
>CAYFQI010000192.1:0-5572 GCA_964345135.1 uncultured Bacteroidales bacterium | reverse complement strand
TACACTCTAATTTTATAATGATCCTTAAAAACTTAGAAATATAAACAGATGAAACCAATTAACTCAATTAACTCAATTAACTTAAAAACTTAGAAACTTAGAAACTTAGAAACTTAGAAACTTTTAACACGAATGAGTTTTTAGAAATGCCCTTATAATAGTTGAATAAATTATTACATCTCCAACGTGAAAGAATATACCGCAAACATCATAGCAAATATTATAAATGGTTCTGTTAATGGCAACAGCAACCAATCAATACATCATATATTAACTGACAGCAGGAAACTGGCCTTCCCGGGAGACAGCCTTTTTTTTGCCATACGGGGTGAACGACATGACGGGCATCATTACTTAGAAGCTCTCGTAAAAAAAGGGGTTAAATGTCTTGTCGTGAATGATATACCAGCTAATTTGAAAGAAAAAGCAACATTTATAAAAGTTCAAGACACATTAGGTGCGCTTCAGATACTCGCAGCCCATCACCGGTATCAATTCAAACAACCAATAATAGGAATCACCGGAAGCAATGGCAAGACCATTGTAAAAGAATGGCTTTTTCAAACATTGTCTGCAGAATACAAAATAGCCAGAAGCCCCAGGAGTTATAATTCACAGGTTGGTGTACCGCTCTCGGTGTGGCAGCTTGAAAATGAATTTGACATGGGCATTATTGAAGCTGGTATTTCAAAACCGGGAGAGATGGAGCGATTGCAAAAAATTATTCACCCGGAAATAGGAATATTCACAAACATTGGTGAAGCGCACCAGGAAAATTTTCAACATATACAAGAAAAAGTCAATGAAAAACTAAAATTATTTTATTATTCAAATCATTTAATATACTGCAAAGATCATAAAGAAATAAATGAAGCAATTACACGTTCGGACAAACTTAAAAACATCAATCATTTCACCTGGTCTTATTCCCCTCGTGGTGATCTTCAGGTTATTAAAACGAGCGTTGAAAACAACAAAACAAAAATTATTCTAAATTACAAAAATAAAGCACACCAAATTGAAATACCATTCACGGATAAAGCATCACTGGAAAACATAATGCACGTTTGCAGCTTGATGTTATTGTTAGGATATTCTTTCGACATTATCGCACGGAGAATGCAATCACTTTCGCCAATTGGGATGAGGCTGGAAATGAAACAAGGAATCAACAATTGCACCATTATAAATGACAGCTATAATTCTGATCCGGGATCATTAAGCATTGCTCTTGATTTTCTTGAACAACAGCACCAGCATCCCTGTAAGACACTTATTTTATCAGACATTCTGCAAACAGGAAAACCGGATGAAACGCTTTACAAAGAAGTGTCATTGCTTATCAAAAATAAACAAATTGACCGTTTGATCGGTATTGGGAAAGCCATCACTGAACACGGGGATGTATTTTCAATACCGGGGATTTTCTATAACTCCACCCGGGCTTTTTTAAAGGAATTTACCAGGATTCCCTTTCAAAATGAAGCCATTCTGTTAAAAGGTGCACGAATATTTGAATTTGAGTACATCAGCACACTGCTTGAGGAAAAAACAAATCGTACTGTTTTGGAAATCAATCTCAATGCACTTCAGCACAACCTGAATTATTTTAAATCATTGCTATCTTCAACAACAAAAATAATGGTGATGGTAAAGGCTTTCTCATATGGCAGCGGATCATATGAAATAGCCCACGTGTTACAATACCAGCATGTTGATTATTTAGGTGTTGCATTTGCAGACGAGGGCATCACATTAAGAAATGCAGGTGTCAAATTACCAATTATGGTCATGAACCCTGATTCGTCTGGTTTTGAAACGATGATCAATCATGAACTGGAACCTGAAATATTTGATATACAAGGTTTATATTCCTTCAATAAAGCAATTGATAAAATAGGTAGCGAAACATTTTACCCGGTACATGTTAAAATAGATACAGGAATGAACAGATTAGGATTTTATGAAGATCAACTGGATGAATTGATTGCTGTACTGAAACATACCAAAAATATCAGGGTAAAATCTGTATTTTCACATCTTGCTGCAAGTGATTTACCTGAAAATGATGATTTTACACGTTTACAGTTCAAACGATTTGAAAAGATGAGTGATAAAATCCTTGCATCACTTGATTACCCTGTTGATCGTCACATACTAAATTCTGCCGGAATAGAACGGTTTCCACATGCCCGGTATGACATGGTGCGGCTGGGTATTGGAATATACGGGATCAGTGCTACAGATGCGTCAAATGTTGAACATATCAGTACATTAAAAACATATATTGCCCAGGTAAAACAAGTACCCTCCACGGAAACCATCGGATATGGCAGACAGGGTAAAATTAGCCGCAACACGACCATCGGGGTAGTCCCAATCGGATATGCTGACGGCATTAACAGGTTGTTAAGCAAAGGGAAGGGGAAATTCATAGTGAATGGGCACGAAGCCCCTATTATAGGCAATGTATGTATGGACATTACCATGATTGATATTACAGACCTGGATGTAAAACCCGGCGATGAAGTCATTGTTTTCGGCAAACAACAACCCATCACTGAATTGGCAAAACAATTGAATACCATCCCGTATGAAATCCTGACAAGCATTTCCGGAAGAGTAAAACGGGTGTATTATCAGGAATAAACAATATACTTTATAAAATTTAAACAGCAATATTTAGTTTTTTAACTTTGTATTTATTAATTTTATTTATAATAATTTGTATATTTGTTAAGCTAAAACCACCGATTTTAAACCTATGCCCCCATTATCTGTCGTAATCATAACATATAATGAAGAAAAAATGATTGGCAAGTGCCTTGAATCTGTTCAGGATATTGCTGACGAAATTGTTGTAGTAGATTCGTTTTCAACGGATAAAACAAAAAATATTTGCGGGCAATTCAACGTGAAATTTATTGAACACCCGTTTGAAGGGCATATACAGCAAAAAAACAAAGCTCTTTCTCATGCCGCTTACCCACGTGTATTATCATTAGATGCCGATGAAGTATTATCTCCTGAATTACAGGAAAGCATAAAAAAAATCAAACAAAACTGGGAATATGACGGCTATTATTTCAACCGCTTAACGAACTATTGCGGGAAATGGATCAGGCACTGCGGGTGGTATCCTGATAAAAAACTTCGTTTACTGGACCGTCGAAAAGGAAATTGGGGAGGTGTAAACCCGCATGATAAGATTATGATGGAAAAACATGCCAAAATACACTATTTAAAAGGCGATTTACTGCATTATTCTTTTTTCACGATCGGGCAGCATATTGATCAGATCAATAAATTTACTGACATAAGTTCACGCCAGCTTTATGAGCAAGGCAGGAAGGTATCCGTGTTCAAAATCCTGTTAAGCCCCTTCGTAAAATTTATCCGCAATTATTTTATTAAAGCAGGTTTTCTCGACGGCTTTTATGGACTTATGATTAGCATGAATTCAGCACATGCTAAATTCTTAAAATACAGCAAATTAAAAAGATTACATGGCAACCGGTAAAAACATCTGTTTTTTTAACAGCAACAAAGCATGGGGCGGCGGGGAAAAATGGCATCTGGATTTTGCATCCAGGCTGTTTCCTGAAGGATATCATGTTATGATTGCCTGTCATCCCAAAGGCAGTTTGCTTAAAAAAGCCCTGAACAACAAAATCCCGTGTTCTGTCTTTAAAATAAGCAATATCAGTTTTATCAATCCATTTAAAATTTTTAGCCTGTACCGGTTTTTAAAACAACAACACACACATCTTCTTATATTGAATTTACCATCAGATTTAAAAGCTGCCGGCATCGCTGCACGGTTTGCCGGGGTAAAACATATCATATACCGTCGCGGAAGCGCCATACCCGTGAGGAATACATGGCTTAACAGGTTCCTGTTTCGTCATATTATTACCGGGGTATTAGCCAATTCATTGAAAACACGTGATACCATTCTTCAAAACAATGAATCTCTCATTGATCCTGAAAAAATCAATGTCATTTATAATGGCATTAACCTTGAAGAATATGACAATAAAAATACTGTCAAGATATACCAACCATCCGCCAGGGAATTGATCATTGGAAATGCAGGAAGACTGGTCAAACAAAAAGGTCAGCTATACCTGGTAGATATCGCTGAAAAATTAAAAAATACAGGTATTGATTTTAAAATACTTATCGCAGGAGAAGGGGAACTCAAAGAAAAAATTATGGCTTACGCAAAACAAAAACACGTGAACGAAAACATTGTATTCACCGGATTCGTGCCTAACATAAAATCATTTATGCACTCCCTGGATATTTTCGTGTTGCCCTCATTATGGGAAGGGTTTGGGTATGTATTGGTCGAAGCAATGGCATGTAAAAAACCTGTCATAGGATTTGATGTTAGCAGCAATCCCGAAATTATCCGTCACAATGAGACAGGATACCTAATTGAACATGAAAACATTGAACAATTCGCTGATAAAATAATCATGTTGGCCAATGACAAACAATTAAGACATACATTAGGAGAAAAGGGAAGATATTGCGTGGAACAAAACTTTACAATGAAAACTGCATTAAAACAGTTCAAAGAAATTTATGTAGGTTTGCAGTATAAAAAAATATTCTGATCATTTTATGTATTTTCTAAAAAAATATCGCCGGGGAATCAAAAACAGGTACATGAGGAAAACGCCACTCCCCGAAATCATCTTAAAAGACATGGTATTTACATTTCAGGAACTTGAAAACTGGTTCAAAAATAAATTCAAGTCCCATACCATACTTGCCTACCCTCATTTACCAAGCAGAAAATCATCACTTTACAAACTATGCAGACACATGCATTTTAATTTAACGAACAATATAAACCGTAAATTCGATGTTGCTATGTACTGGGAATATGGAACATATCTTAACGAATTTCGGAAACTGGAAGAGATAAGTAAGCATAAACGAGTTATTAATTTAAAAATCAGAGACATAAGCAAAAAACATGTAGATCGGAAATTCCATGAAATTTTTGAATATTCAACATTTGTTGACCCCATGCAATACCAGGGTAAATGTGTTAAAAAAAGTAATATTAATGCATTACATGATGGAGAGATTATTGACTGTCCTGTATCGGAAAAAGACGACAGGTTTGTATACCAGATTCCCCTGGATAACCTGAAAGACAACGGCAAGCATGAAGACATTCGAATACCGGTTATTGCAAATGAATTTCCCTTGGTCTTTCTGCAATACCGCTCTGTTAATAATCGCTTCAGCATTGCCATAGAAGGGGAGATTAAACCCCGACATGAAGTTTTATCCGATACCGAAACAAAACTGATTCAAAAACTTTGTCGAGCCACGGGTCTTGAATTTGGAGAACTGGACGTCATACGGCATCAAAAAGACGGGAAATTATACGTGATTGATATTAATAACACCCCTTCGTCCAGGTTCAGATTATTTTCCAAAGCCGGATATAAACCATTTTTGAATAAACAAAAAGAATTGTTCATGGATTCTTTTATATCTAAATAGTGTTTGTCTATAAAGTCCAACTTCTTCGTTGTTGCTCAAAATTTAA
>CAYFQI010000191.1:0-5603 GCA_964345135.1 uncultured Bacteroidales bacterium | reverse complement strand
ATACTTGTGGTATTTGAGGATTTAAATTTTGAGCAACAACGAAGAAGTTGGACTTAATAGACAAACACTATTTAGGAATAAATTTTGTTAGCAATTAACAGGTCTTTTTTGCATTTTTGCATTAATCATTTTATATTTCTACAACAGTAGTGTCTGTCCATAACATGAAGACATTAGCTTTAAATTTATTTATTAATTGAAAATCAGCATGATGAAAAAAATCAAGCCCAGTAAAATGGTCATTTATACTACCGGCAATATTATTCTTTTGCTCATTGTATTTTCGTTTTGTTTTTTTGATAGTAATAATGTTCAAAAAAAAGAACAACAACAATCAGAGGAACTTGAATACACCAAAATAAGGATCCAAGGATACAGGATTTATGCATTGGAAATTCCTAAACATTTGACATTTGCAGGAGAAGAAGTGCCCCTGCATAATTTTGACGTCCGTGAAAGCCTTGACAGGGAATTATTGGTCAATACATATTGGCAGTCACATACATTATTATATCTAAAACGAATGAGCAGGTACTTTCCTGTTATCGAGGAAATTTTGGAAAAATACGATATCCCGGATGATTTTAAGTACCTGGCTATGGTCGAGAGTGATTTACGGAACGTGGTATCTCCATCAGGAGCCACCGGTATTTGGCAATTCATGAGAGGGACAGCTAAAGATTACGGACTTACAATAAACAGGGAAGTAGATGAGCGATATCATCTTGAAAAATCTACAAAAGCCGCATGCGAATATTTAAAATCTGCATATGAGTTATTTGACAATTGGACGCTGGTGGCTGCTTCATTCAATGCGGGCAGGACAAAGATATCAACAAGATTGAAAGAACAGGATGTTGATAGTTATTATGACCTTAAGTTAAATAGCGAGACAGCAAGGTACGTGTATCGTATACTTGCCGCCAAAATGATTATGCAGAACCCTGAAAATTATGGATTTCATTTTAGGGATGTTGATTTGTATCCTCCCCTGGAAGCTGAGGAGGTGAAAGTGAATCATTCAATAAATGATTTAGTGAAATTTGCCAGACATCATAAAATTAATTATAAAATATTAAAAATATTTAACCCGTGGCTTAGATCAGACAGGCTTACTGTTGATCAACAACCTTATACAATTAAAGTTCCTTCCGAACATTTCAGAAACAATGTCTATGAATAAAAATGAAACAAAAGAAAAAATTGAAAAGTTACGGTCAGAAATAAATCTCCATAACTATAAATATTATATTGAACATAACCCGGAAATTAGTGATTTCCAGTTTGATTCATTAATGAATCAACTCCAGGATATGGAAAGGGAATACCCCGAATTTCAAGATCCAAATTCTCCTACACAACGGGTCGGTGAAGATATAAACAAGGAATTTGAGCAGGCAGAGCATAAATATCCGATGCTTTCATTAGGAAATACATATTCTAAAGAGGAATTAAATGCATTTAACATGCGTGTCACCAAAACCATAAAAGAGAAAATTGAATACGTGTGTGAATTTAAATATGATGGGGTCGCCATCAGCTTAACATATAAAAATGGACAACTTGAACGGGCTATTACACGTGGAGATGGTAATGTAGGAGATGTTGTGACAAATAACATTAAAACGATTAAAACCGTTCCCCTTACTTTACAAAATGACGATTACCCGGAAGAATTTGAAATAAGGGGAGAAGTATTTATGCCACGCAACGGATTTGAAAAATTTAATAAAGAACGCGAAAAAAATGGGGGGGAAGTATTTGCTAATCCGCGGAATGCCACGTCCGGTTCATTAAAACTTCAAAATTCATCGTTAGTTGCCAAAAGGCCATTGGACTGTTTTTTATACCAGGTGCTTGGAGAAAACCTGCCGTATGATTCACATTATGCGAACGTGATGAAAGCCAAAGAATGGGGGTTTAAGATTCCCGATGTGATTCGTAAATATGAAGATTTTGAACAGGTATTTGAATTTATTGAAGAAGCAGGAAATTTGCGGGGTAAACTTAATTATGATATAGATGGAGTGGTGGTTAAAATTAATGATTTTGGCCAACGCAAGCGTTTAGGATTGACTGCAAAATCGCCACGTTGGGCTATTGCATATAAATTCAAAGCCGAGCAGGTGGAAACGGAATTAAAGTCAGTGGATTTTCAGGTGGGAAGGACAGGAGCTGTAACACCCGTTGCCAACCTGGAACCCGTTTTTTTATCCGGAACCACGGTAAAAAGAGCCTCGTTGCACAATCAGGATCAAATAGAGCTTTTGGATGTGCGAATTGGAGATATGGTATATGTTGAAAAAGGTGGTGAAATAATACCCAAAATTGTCGGGGTTAATAAAGACAAACGCACCAATGATAGCAAGCAGATACAATTCGTTGAACATTGTCCTGCATGTAATGAAAAATTGGTAAGGCCCCGGGGAGAGGCTGCTCATTATTGCCCGAATGAAAACGGATGCCCACCCCAGATTAAAGGAAAAATTGAACATTTTGTCAGCCGGAAAGCAATGAATATTGGAGCTGCAGAAGCAACTATCGAAGCATTGTATGATAAAGGATTTATCAAAACACCTGCTGATCTTTATAGCCTGAAAAAAGAACAATTGCTTGAACTCGATAGATTTGCTGAAAAATCTGCACGAAATTTAATTGACAGCATCAAAGAATCTAAACATGTTCCATTTCCTAAAGTACTTTATGCGCTGGGTATTAAATATGTAGGCGAATCATTGGCAAAAAAACTGGCCATGTGTTTTAAGTCTATAGATAACCTCCGGGATGCAAGTTATGATGAGTTAATTGCAATGAATGACGTGGGAGAACAAATTGCAAAGAGCATCATTCAGTATTTTAATAAAGACTCGAATAACCAGATCATTGAAAAAATGAAGAATTCCGGCGTGAAAATGTATATCGAAGAACAAGAGCTTCCCGGGAAAAAAAAGCAACCACTGAAGGGATTGACCATCGTGATTTCAGGGACTTTTCGAAACCATTCAAGGAACGAGCTAAGCGATATGATAGAACAATATGGAGGAAATAATACAAGTTCAGTATCCAACAATACCGACTTCATACTGGCAGGCGATAATGCAGGCCAGAAAAAACTAAATAAAGCAAACAAATTAAATATTCCGGTTATCTCGGAAGATGAATTTTTTAAAAAAATTTCCTCCTGAAATGTATACATAATTATAAATCTTATTATTTTTAGACTGAATTTTAATATTTTAAAGATTGGTTTATAAAATAATAACACGGCCATGACTTTTTTAAAAAATTTACGTCAAAAAATTGGATGTTTTTTACTTAACAGGCGTAAAAAAAAACTTAAACGTAATCGCAAAATCCAGAACTTTAAATCTGCTAAAAATATAGGCATATTGTTTTATATTAATAAAAACAACCAACAAGATATAAATAAAGTATTGGATTTCTTATCATTCCTTAAAAAAGAAAATTCAAATATCAAAGCGCTGGCATATATTAATAAAAAAAATATTCCTTATCAATTTTTCAATAACAAAGGAATGCTTTATTTTTGCCGGAAAGATTTGAATATATTTGAGCAACCCAAAAAAAATGCAATTGGTTCATTTATAAACGAAGAATTTGATGTATTAATTGACCTGAATATAGAAGGGGTTTTTCCTTTGAAATATGTATCGTCTTTATCAAAAGCAAAATTCAAAGTCGGAAAATATTTCCATCATCTGAATGGCCATGATATGATGTTAAATATTGACATGAACAATACCCTGGATTATATGATTGAACAAACTAAAAATTACCTGACAATAATTAAAAATTAAATAACACCAGAAGAACAGCACCATGACATATTCGTTGATATATGTCAGGATGAATTTTATATTACATTTTACTAAACAAAAAACAAATGAATTTAAAGAACTTAATTGGGACAGGAGTAGCAATTGTAACACCATTTCGGCACGACAGGAGTATTGATTTTCATGCATTAGGGAATTTAATTGAATATCAGATTTCCAATCATATCAATTACATTGTTGTTTTAGGGACAACAGGTGAATCAGTTACCCTTACAAAAGAGGAAAAACAAGCAGTTATTAATTACGTGTTGGAGACTGTAAACTCAAGAGTACCTGTTGTCGTGGGTATTGGCGGCAATAATACATTTGACATAACTGAACAGATCAGGAAACAGGATTTTGATGGTATTGTAGCCATTTTATCCGTGTCGCCATATTATAATAAGCCTTCACAAAAAGGCATTTATGAACATTATAAAACCATTGCGAGTGCTTCACCCGTACCTGTTATTCTTTATAACGTACCCGGGAGGACAGGTAAAAATATTTGTTCATCTACAGCCATTGAACTATCTAAAATATCCAATATCATTGGCATTAAAGAAGCATCATGTGATATTGAACAAATAACGGAAATATGTAAAAATACCCCTGATGATTTTCTGGTCATATCGGGAGATGATGCTTATACATTGCCTATAATTGCCATTGGAGGACATGGTGTAATATCTGTTACTGCCAATGCATTTCCAAAAGAATTTTCAGAAATGGTGCAGCATGCATTGAACCAGGATTTCAAAGCAGCAAGCAAGATAAATTATTCATTGACAGATATCATGAAATACCATTTTATTGAAGGGAATCCGGCAGGAGTGAAAGCTTCTCTTGGTATAATGAAATATTTAGACTATAATCTTCGTTTACCCCTTGTTCCAATGAGTGATGAAAATTATAATCAACTTAAACAATATATTTGTCAATTGGGATATTCTATATAATCATATAATCATATAAAATCATGAAAAAAGCAAGTATTTTTTTTGTTTTATGCAGTATTCTGTTTTCTTTAAACGGATGTTACTCTTCCCGTAAAGTAAAACGTGTATCTCCTGAGCAACAGATTGACCTGAGTGGAAGGTGGAATGATACCGATTCAAGAAAAACAGCCGAAACAATGATCAACCAAGTGTTGAATGAACCATGGCTCGAAAATTTTAAACGTAAAAATAATGGGGAACGGCCTGTTGTTATTGTAGGATTGATCAGAAATAAAAGTCATGAGCATATTGGCACAGAAACATTCATTAAAGATATTGAACGGGAATTCATCAAAAGTGGAAGAGTCAGGTTAGTACAGGCAGGCGATAAAAGAGATGAATTGAGAAAAGAACGAATGGATCAACAAAAATATGCATCAGTAGAAACTGCTAAAGAATGGGGAAAAGAACTTGGTGCTGAATATATTATGCAAGGTTCTGTGAATTCAATTGTCGACAGCTATAAAAAAGAAAAAGTCGTTATGTACCAGATAAATCTTGAATTAACAGACCTTGAAACCAACGAAATCGTTTGGATCGGCGACAAGAAAATTAAGAAATACATTGAAGATTAAATTCCATTAATACGGAATTCCTTCAAACACTTCTTTCCTCTAAAAGAAGCTTCATTTATGATGTTCTTTTGGAGGAAAGATATAAACAAGAATAAGAACCGGGTCATGACTAAAAAATTGTGATTCATACGAGATGATTATAAATAGTCTGCATATACGAAAACCAGTCAATGAATCAGCCTCATGGCGAATTC
>CAYFQI010000190.1:0-5604 GCA_964345135.1 uncultured Bacteroidales bacterium | reverse complement strand
GGCAAATGGTTAACCTGCTATTATTTTTAATAAATATGGTAACACATAGTAAAATATGGGATGAATATGATGTGTTGTATTAAGATACTAGTTTTCGATATAACTAAAAGGAAATCCGACCATTTCGGAAAATTCTTCGCCCGCTTCTTTCATATCATAATCTTCTTTTTCATAATACCAGTTGATGGTAACAGGGAGTCCTTTTTCACTATATTCTACGATAAGATATAAAATATCTGCTAAAAATTTAGCTGAAGATGAATTAAAATATCCCATTTTAAAGGATATAGAAAATGATTCGTCTGCTTGATGCAATGAAACCAATAAGTCTTCAAGTTTTTCAATGACAGGCTGATAAAACGTTCTGACATCTTCAGGCCTGGAATTGCCTTCAATGAGCATTTCTTTTTGTTCAGGGATAATTAAGATTTTAGGTGTTTTTTCTCCCGGGGAAATTTCAATTCGTTCCATATTTATTTTTTAATGGTCAAACACATATTATTATTTTCATTGTAAAATAATAGCAATCTCTGCAAACATCTTCAAATTGATAATGAATCTGATTTTCAGACATTCGTCCAATGGTGATGAGGCCGAGGTTTGCACCTCCTTTAGCTGAGAGGTTTTCTTCCCGGAGTCTTACCTGGTAAAGTTTTTTTATAGCAATTTTATCAGAATGATTTATGTAATCAAGAATTTTTTCAAGCTTTTTTTTGTCTTCATTACTTATAATGTTTCCACAACTAACAAACACTTCATTATTATTGTCTTTTATTTCCATTTTAATAAATGAAGGATATTCATCTTCACCCGTTTCGTGTGAGAAATTCTCAAAAGTATGTTTATGAAGGTTTGTCAGGCATTCTTCAATTACAGTATAAATACGTTTGGATATTTTGTAAGAGAATGATTCTTTTTGTAAAATGTTTGTACATTCTTTAAGTATACTATCGTTTTTCTTATGGTCAAATAGTCCCTTATAAAATATGCCTTTGTTTATCACTGTATCTTGCATCAATTTAACATATATTAATTGTTGGAATAAAAGTAATTGAAATTTTTTGTAAATTAAAAATTTATTTCATAAATTCTAAAATTTATTTTATTAAATCTTTTAAAATTCAATGAAATAAGGTAAAATAAAATTGAGGAATCAATAACATAGTATTATGGAAAAAAATACTGAAAAATAAAACACGTACAATTATACCGGAAATTTATTGTTTAATAATTATGATAAAATACAAAAAACATTATTACAAAGCTTTTGGAATCAATATAGCGTCGGAGTTGCCATTTAAAGAACTGGAACAAGGGAAGGCCAATTCGCAAGTAAAAATTTCTTTTGCTCAAGTCCCTGGCATGCTTGAAAATCCACAGAGTAAAGGGGTCCGGTTTGAAGCAAAACAAGGCCTTTTTCTTTTAAAAATAGATAATGTTGCAAACTATTTAGTGAAAGATGGAAAAGAAATATTTATTGAAAAGAATAATTCCTCGGTTGCTGATAATGAAATACGATTATTTTTATTAGGGCCGGTGATGGGGGCGTTGTTGATACAACGGGGATTACTCCCTATTCATGGAAGTGCTATAGAAAATGCAGGGAGTGCAATTGTTTTTTCGGGCATCCCTGGGGCAGGAAAATCAACTTTGGCTGCAGCCTATCTCAACACAGGAAATTGTGTTATTTCAGATGATATCAGTGTTATTAATCTAAATGCCAATAATGT
This sequence comes from uncultured Bacteroidales bacterium, assembly GCA_964345135.1. Lineage (GTDB taxonomy): Bacteria > Bacteroidota > Bacteroidia > Bacteroidales > JBBRXJ01 > CAYMKE01. Next base: position 3,874 of record CAYFQI010000190.1, on the reverse strand, counting down.
CCCAATGATTTATCCCGGGTTTCCACAAATGAAGTTATGGGCAGATGCCATCCGGTATTTTGGCAGTGATCAACAATCAAAATGCATACTTCGTGAGGGGATTCAAAAGTTTGGAATCCCTGTTAATAATGGATATTATAACCAACCATTACCTGTGAAAAAAATATATATATTGGGGACACATAATCAGCCAAATTTTATTTTGAACCCATTGAAAGGAATAGATAAATTTAATACATTGAAAAATAACACCTACAGGTGGCAGTTTTTAAAAGGATTGGGAAAAACAAAAGAACATTTTTCTCTGCTAAGCAAACTGGCAGAATATGTAGACGTTGCCAGGATTATGCGGCCCATTGATTCTTTCAAAATAAAAGAACTGATGGAATTGATAGATAATGACCTTAAACAATTACAGAACGTATGAACGGACCGGGGAACATTTATTGGCTGGCGTCATATCCAAAGTCAGGGAATACATGGTTTAGAGTATTTTTAACAAATTTGTTTAATTATAAGGATCAACCTGCTGATATTAATAATCTTGCAATTAGTTTAATAGCCAGTAGCCGGAACGTATTTGACGAGGTAACCGGTGTTCCTTCTTCAGAATTAAGCTTCACTGAAATCCTTAATTTGCGTCCTGATGTATATAAACACCTTTCTTCACAGGCGAAAGAACCGGTTTTTCAAAAAATACACGATGCATACATAATAACATCACGGAAAGAACCACTAATTCCGTATGAAGCAACCAAAGGAGTGATCTATTTTATTCGGAACCCCCTGGATATAGTGGTTTCTTTTGCTTATCATTCAGCATGTTCATTTGATAAGATGATACAAATGATGAATGATCCGGGATATATGTTTTGTAGGAATTCTCAAAAAATGTATAACCAACTTTCACAAAAACTTTTTACATGGAGCGGACATGTGAAAAGCTGGACAGAACAATCCATCCTTCCGGTACATATTATTAAATATGAAGATATGATAACCCATCCTTTTGAAACATTTAAAAAAGCCATACAAAAATTGAATTTGAACAAAACGGACGAAGATATTTCACGGGCAATGCAATATAGTAATATTAAAGAGCTTCAAAAGCAGGAAAATGAAAAAGGCTTTTCGGAAAAATCATCTAAGTCAGTATCTTTTTTTAGAAAAGGTAAGCCTGGATCATGGAAAGAAGAATTGAACCAAAGTCAGGTTAAACAAGTTATTCGCGATCATAACGAGGTGATGCAGCGATTCGGGTATCTGAATATGGAACACGATTTTTGACGCATATTACGAAATATATATAATAAAGGAGCCGATAATATGACAAATATTCAATGGAACAGGGAAACACGTGACGGACGTATCAGTGATCCTAATGCGTTTAATGATAGTGGAGAATGGTATTGCTGGGATTCGAATCTGCATGACATGGATTCATGTTCTGATTCTTAATAGTGTTTGTTCCATCATGTCCGCTAACCCCGGTACAGTCATTCTTCCTTACGGAGCAGGCTTCGTTATGCTTGTCCCAAAATTGCTCATTTACACCAATAAACCGAGCTTTTTAGGGCTTCGTGATCCTCGTTATCGAACTTGATGATCCAAACATGATTAGTTGTCGGTCCATGGGAAAAAATAAAAAACCGGAACGCATTTAAATAAAAATACGTCCCGGTTTTTTTATGCTGTTAGCTTGATATTATTATATTTCTTTTAACTATTTTTGCAGCTTTGAACAATAGCAGGAAATGTATTTATGGAAATAAGGAATATAGCGATTATTGCACACGTGGATCATGGGAAGACCACTTTGGTAGATAAGATTTTGCATCAGGTAAAATTATTCAGGGAGAATCAGGAGGTACAGGATTTGATCTTAGATTCTAATGATCTTGAAAGAGAACGGGGGATAACTATATTATCAAAAAATGTCTCTGTAAGATATAAAGAAACAAAAATTAACATTATAGATACCCCTGGACATTCTGATTTTGGAGGAGAAGTAGAGCGGGTATTGAACATGGCAGACGGGGTATTGCTGATTGTGGATGCTTTTGAAGGCCCGATGCCGCAAACACGCTTTGTACTGCAAAAAGCATTGGAAATGGGATTAAAACCCATGGTAGTGATCAATAAAGTTGATAAACCCAATTGTAACCCTGAAGATGCCAATGAACAAGTATTTGAATTAATGTTTTCGCTGGATGCCAATGAAGAACAACTCGGATATCCTACTATTTATGGTTCTTCTAAAGATGGGTGGATGGGGCCTGACTGGAAAAACCCAACCAATGATGTTTCGTATTTGCTGGATCAAATATTGGAGTATTTTGAACCTCCCGGGAATAATCCCGGCACATTGCAGCTGCAAATAAGTTCGCTTGACTATTCGTCATATACCGGACGGATTGCCATTGGAAGAGTCCACAGAGGTAGTATCAGGGCAGGCGAACAGGTAGCTGTAGTTCAACGCAACGGAGAAATTCATAATACATTGGTTAAAGAATTATTTCTTTTTGAAGGGTTGGGTAAAGAAAAAACAAAAGAAAAAGTTAAATCCGGTGAGATTGTAGCACTTATGGGGATGGATAATTTTGAAATTGGAGATACCATAACAGATGCTGAAAATCCTGATGCACTTAAACCTATTTCTGTTGATGAACCTACAATGAGTATGTTGTTTACGATTAATAATTCTCCTTTTTTTGGGAAAGAAGGAAAATATGTTACATCAAGACATTTAAGAGAACGTTTATTTAAAGAAACAGAAAAAAATTTGGCATTAAGGGTTGAAGAAACAGAATCTCCTGAGAAATTAATGGTATATGGACGTGGAATTCTTCATTTGGCCATTTTGGTTGAAACTATGAGAAGAGAAGGATATGAGTTGCAATTAGGCCAACCCAGGGTTGTTATTAAAGAAATTGACGGGTATAAGCATGAACCGGTTGAATTCCTTTACATTGACGTTGACGAAACATTTTCCGGGAAAATAATAGAACTTGTGACTAATCGCAAAGGCGATTTAATGAGTATTAAGAATAAAAATGACAGGGCAAGCCTTGAATTTAAAATACCGGCCAGAGGATTGATCGGGTTAACAAATTTGATTTTAACAGCCAGCGAAGGAGAAGCTGTGATATCCCATAGGTTTAAAGATTATGAACCCTGGAAAGGAGATATATTCGAAAAACGAAAAGGTGCTTTAATTGCAATGGAAACCGGAACATCTATTGCGTTTTCATTGAATAAACTGCAAGACAGGGGAAGATTTTTTATTAATCCTAATGAACAAATTTATGCAGGCCAGGTTATTGGAGAAAATACGCGAGAAGATGACCTGGTAGTGAACGTGATCAAAACAAAAAAACTCACTAATATGCGTGCTGCCGGGTCAGATGAAAAAACATCCATCGCACCGGCCGTGAAGTTCTCATTGGAAGAATCAATGGAATATATTGCTGAAGATGAATATGTAGAGGTGACCCCTGAATCTATCCGGATGAGAAAAATATTGCTTGATGAGAATGACCGGAAGAGAAAGAAAAGACAGGAACAATAAATAATCTTTTGGGTTGCTGATGTAAATTGTTTCCTGCCTTGAAAAAGCGATTGCGTTAAATTGATAGTTTTTTAACCTGATTATAATTTACAGGCATCAAATATTTATTATTTTTAGAACATTAAATAAAATATAAAAAAATGAACCGAGCCATAACAAATTCTTTGACACACACGGGGATGATTATTGATAACCTCATAGTAATGTGAATGTCAAAAACATAAACTCATGGCGAGCTCCATCTGACCTTTGAAAAATAAAAAATAAACAGATGAAACACCCATGATAAGTCATTTAACACACACG
>CAYFQI010000189.1:0-5727 GCA_964345135.1 uncultured Bacteroidales bacterium | reverse complement strand
AGTTAATTGGGTTAATCTAGTTTTTTGTGTTTTTTGTTTTATCCGGTAGCTCAGCGTAGAAGAACCTTTTATAATCATTCGCTTGTGAGTTTAATAATTATTTTCACATGCTTGGTTCAAACATTTTCCGGTATATTAAATGAGCATTTAAATCAATCCTGCAAACCCCATGAATGCCATAGCTAAAATCCCCCCCACGATAAAAGCAATGGGGACCCCCCGCATGTCTTTAGGAACTTTTACAAATTCCAAATGTTGACGAATGCCTGCAAATAATACCAGCGCTAAGCCAAACCCCAGTGCATTAGCAAATGCAAAAAGCACACTTTCAATAAGATTTAATTCTTGTTGTACTGCCAAAAGGGCTACTCCCATAATGGCGCAATTTGTTGTTATCAAAGGCAAAAAGATACCTAATGCCTGATACAATGGTGGACTTACCTTTTTCAAAACAATTTCTACCAATTGCACCAGTGAGGCAATAATTAAAATAAATGAAACGGTTTTTAAAAATCCCAGGTGGAAAGGGTCCAGTATAAAATATTGAATTAAATAAGTAATTGTAGTCGCTAAAACCATTACAAAAATTACAGCGCCGGTCATTCCGACTGAAGTTTCCAATTTATTTGAAACCCCAATAAACGGACACAAGCCTAAAAACTGATTTAATACTATATTATGTACGAAAATGGCAGAGATAATAATTATCAGGTATTCCATAATGATCAAAAATTAATGGTTATTATTTTTTAAATTTATTGGTAATTGCAATAAGATATCCTAAAGCAATGAATGCGCCTGGTGCAAGAACAAATAATATGATCCCGTTTCCTGTAATAAATTTATATCCCAGGAATGAACCGCCTCCCAATAATTCACGAACAGCTCCTAATATAAAAAGTGCCAGCGTGAATCCAAGTCCCATTCCAAGACCATCTATAAAAGAAAACCAGGTATTGTTTTTGGATGCAAAAGCTTCTGCACGACCAAGTACGAGGCAATTCACAACAATAAGGGGGATAAATATGCCAAGCGCTTTAAAAAGATCTGGAAGATAAGCCTGCATAAGCAACTCAACAATGGTCACGAACGAAGCAATGATGACTATAAATGAGGGAATACGGACTTTTGCTGGAATTCCTTTTTTAACAATAGACACTACAATATTTGACATGACTAATACAAAGGTGGTTGCAAGTCCCATCCCAAGGCCGTTTTGGGCTGAAGTGGTTACTGCTAAGGTTGGACAAAGACCAAGGAATAATGTAAATACTGCATTTTCCTTTAAAAATCCTTTTGTAAAAATTTTCCACTGACTCATATGCTGATAGTTTTTACTGTATAAATTTTAATCACTGGTTTGATGCTCCTTTTTTATTTAATTTGCATACTTTGAAAGCCGTCCCATGCTTTTCTCATGGCATCGCAATAGGCTTTAGAACTTATTGTTGCTGCTGTTATTGCATCTACATTCCCATCTGCTCCAACGGACATAGTAAATTCAGAAGGATGTTTTCCAAAAAATTGATTCGCAAAATCTGATTTTCCTTGTTCAATTTTGTCCCCTAAACCGGGAGTTTCAGCGTGATGTACCACAACAATATTATGAATGGTGCCATCTGGTAAAAACCCTGCCATAAGCCTGATCAATCCGCTAAATCCTTTATCTGTTGACGTTAAAATAGCAACCCCGACAAGTTTTTCATTATGTTTAGCCGGGTAAACTGTAAGCGTATCTTTATCAACACCAACTTTCATAGCTTCTTCAAACGGGTTATTTGTAAATTCAGGAACCACTTCTTTGATGGCTGTTAATTTTTTTTCAAGTTTTGCCTGTTGAATTGGTTTTTCTGTCACCTTATATATGTACCCCAATGCGAGTGAAGCGCCAAATGTAACAAGTATAAGTGTTGCCACCATCCGATAGAAATCTTTAATTTTATTTGCCATATCAATAAATTTTATAATTTGGTTTTATTTTTTCCGTATTGCCTTGGTTTAATATACCTATCCATTAGGGGAACAAGCGCATTCATAAACAGAATGGCAAATTGCACGCCTTCCGGATAAGAACCAAATAATCTGATTATTACAGTCAATGTACCAATCCCGACACCATAGATTAGCATTCCTTTAGCAGTCATGGGTGAAGTAACATAATCTGTAGCCATAAACACGGCTCCCAACATAAGCCCACCACTTAAAAGATGGAAAACAGGATTTACAAATTGAGTTGGATCAATATACCACAAAATTCCTGTAAATATAAAAACAGTAGCGAGTATGGATACGGGAATATGCCATGAAATAACACGTTTTACAAGCATGTACACCAGCCCGATAAGCAATGCCACGGCAGCTATTTCTCCAGCAGATCCACCCGTGTTTCCTATAAATAATTGATAATTTGTAGGGATTTCACTCATTAGTTCAGATACCTTTTCTCCACTACTGATTCCTTCCTGTAAAGTTCCCAGCGGTGTAGGGCCTGTAATTGCATCAAGATATTTTTGGGAGAAAAAAGGTTTTGGCTTCGGCCAACTAGTCATTTGGGCAGGGAAAGAAATGAACAAAAACACCCTGCCTACAAGAGCCGGGTTGAAAGGATTCTTACCAAGTCCGCCAAAAGTCATTTTACCTACTCCAATAGCGACAAGGCTTCCGATTATAATGATCCACAGGGGAAGATTTGCCGGCAAACAAAACCCCAAAAGCAAGCCGGTCACGATCGCAGAACCGTCTTTTATGGATCCGGGGGCTTTTACAATATATTTATTAATAAGCCATTCAAAAAGTAAGCAAAATAATACAGATGAAAAAATTACAACAACTGCCCCCATGCCAAAATAAAATACCGATATAAATAAAGCCGGAACGAGGGCTAATATAACCCTGTACATTAATTTTTCAACAGTTATATTATCTTTCACATGGGGTGCTGGTGATACGTGTAATAATTTGTTTGCCATTTTATTTAGTAGATTTTAGCATTTGACCTGTTTTATTTTTTCCAAGTTTAATATAATCAAGTAAAGGAATGTGCGCAGGGCATGTATAGCTACATGAACCACATTCTATACAATCCATTATATTATTTTTATACAATTCCTCGCATGACTCCTGCTGGGCTAGTTGATTCAATAAATATGGCTCCAGGTTCATGGGACATACGTTTACACATCTTCCGCACCTGATACAAGTAATGCTTTGATCTCTTTGAGATTCGTCTTCAGGCAAAAGCAATATGCCACTTGTTCCTTTTACAACAGGGATATCCATTCTATTCAAAGCGACTCCCATCATCGGCCCTCCTGCTATTACTTTTCCCGTGTCACCCGGTAATCCGCCACAATATTCAATCAAATTAAAAACTGGCGTTCCAATGCGTACCATAAAATTAGACGGCCGTTTGACATTTTTCCCGGTAACAGTCACCACTCGTTCAATCAAAGGTTTATTTAGTTGTATTGCATCATATACTGCACATGTAGTCCCGACATTGAACACGACCACCCCGACATCAATCGGAAGGCCGCCTGAAGGTACTTCCCTGTTCAAAATGGCTTTGATCAATTGTTTTTCACCTCCCTGGGGATATTTAACCTTGAGTGGAACCACTTTAATGGATTCATCAGTGGCCAAATATTTTCTCAACCTCCTGATTGCCATTCCTTTATTATTCTCTATGCCAATAAAAGCCTGTTTAACATTCAGTGCTTTTTTAAGGATGCTGATTCCGGCAAGCAATTGCTCGGTTTTATCGAGCATAATCTGAAAATCGGCTGTTAAATAGGGTTCACATTCGGCCCCGTTAATAATCACATATTCTGCTTTTTTTCCTTCGGGGATACTGAGTTTTATGTTTGAAGGAAATGTAGCGCCTCCCAATCCTACAATACCTGCTTCTTTTATTTTTTCTATGATCTGTCCTGACGATAATTCCGTGTCATGACGGATTTCTTTTTGATCCAGGATGGATTCATCCCATTCATCTCCTTCTACAGTAATTTGAATTGCCGGGCATTTATAGCCACTAAAAGTAAATATATTATCGATTTTTTTTACAGTTCCGGAAACGGATGAATGAATATTGGCTGAAACAAATGCACTTGCTTTGGCAATAAGCTGACCTGTTTTCACTTTATCGCCTTTTTTTACAACAGGTTCAGCAGGTGCGCCGATATGCTGCGATAAGGGGATATGAGCCTCTTCCGGCAATAGAAATTGTTCTATGGGACGGTTGGATGAAATCTTATGTTCTTTAGGATGAACACCTCCTGATTTAAAAGTTTTCAGCACGTTTGACCTCCTTTTTTTTCAAATATTTATGTTTTGGACTCATCCGAATTTACTGTTTCCACGTTTTCTTTTTGCGGTGGAAAATTTTCTTCATGAATAGCATTTGTAGGACATACAGGTACACATTTCCTGCATAATTTACATTTTTCGGGATCAATATAAGCTAAATTATTGTTTAATGTAATGGCTTCAAAAGGACATGTTTTCACACATTTTCCACATCCTATGCATGCAACCTTACAGACTTTCCGTGCAACAGCTCCTTTTTCTTCGTTTACACAACAAATATATACTTTTCTGTCTTTTTTATTTTTCTTTCTTAGCTCTATAATATTTCTAGGGCAGGCATCAACACATGCACCACAGGCGGTACATTTATCATCTGAAACGACCGGAAGTCCTGTTTCGGGATTAATATGAATGGCATCAAAATTACATGATTCCACACAGTCGCCATACCCTAAACAACCGTTTGGACAATCTGTTTCGCCAATATACAGCGAAGAAGCTATCTGGCAGGTTTTAACTCCGTCGTACAAACTGGTTACAGCACGATGTTCGGCAGTTCCATTACACCGAACCACGGCGACCATCGGATTTTGTGCTTCGGCTTCCACGTCCATTATTTCAGCTATACGCTCCATGCATTCATTTCCACCAACAGGACAATAAAACCCATTCAGGTCTCCTTTATTTACAATCACTTCGGCAAAATTCCTGCAGCCGGTATAGCCACATGCTCCACAATTAGCAGCCGGCAATACATTTTCAATAAGGTCAATTTTAGGGTCTTCATATACTCTAAATTTCTGCGATGCAAAATACAGCACGATGCCGGCCAAAGCTCCAAGTGCACTTAATGAAATCACCGAATAAAAAATGACTGAATCCATATATGTTCTGTTAAGTATTTACTAAATTTTATAAATATGCATTAATAAAGATTTGCTAAAATATTTCTTTAAAAAATATAAAGCAATATAATAAGGGGCCATTGCAGCGAGTGCAATTAATCCCGCAATTAATTCATCATTGAAAAAATATGAACCAGCAAATAATGTTGCCAGGAAAATAATAAAGGGAAGGATATAAGCCCAAAAAACAGCTTTTAATCCCTGATTTTTTTGGATGGCAATTTTTACATAATTGCCTTTCTCAAATCGTCCGGTAGCATCATCTATTTCAATAATTTTCTCTTTTTTGTCTGATAATGAGCAGGCGGTTTTAGCATGACAATTTCCGCAAGCTGAATGGCTCATAATTCCTACCTTGACTTTTCCTGCCTCTACATCCTTAACAACACCCTCATGTTCAATTTCATAAAAAGAATTCATCTGTTTATTTTTCTAAGTTTTTAAGTTTCTAAGTTTCTAAGTTGATTGAGTTGATTGAGTTGATTGAGTTGATTGAGTTAATTGGGTTTATCTG
>CAYFQI010000188.1:0-5761 GCA_964345135.1 uncultured Bacteroidales bacterium | reverse complement strand
TAAATTTTACAAAAGAAAAATATATAATTTTGCAATAAATTTATCAAAATATTAAAAAATTTGAATTTTAAAGAATTAAAAAATACATTATCACAGCATCCGAAAATACTTGAAATACAAAAACTTCTTGATCAAAAGAAACAAAAGATACAGGTAAATGGTATTAAAGGATCATTTGATGCAATTGCAGGAGCTTTATGTCATAATAAAAACGACATAACCGTTTTTATCTTACCTGATAAAGAAGAAGCAGCTTATTTTTTAAATGACATCAGTAAGCTGCATAAAGAAACACCAGTTTTTTTATTCCCCTCTTCATATAAAAATGCTGTAAAATACAATCAACCCGATAAAGCCAATATCCAATTGCGCACTGAAGTGATGGATGCAATTCAGACACCTCAACCATATATCATTGTATCCTATCCCGAAGCCATTATTGAAAAGGTAATTACTCAGGATTCATTAAAACAAAAAACATTAAATTTATCTGCCGGAGACGAAATCTCTTTGGATGAAATCATAGAATTGATGTTCCATTTTAATTTTGAACGTACTGATTTTGTATACGAACCCGGTCAATTTTCCGTAAGAGGGAGCATCGTGGACATATTTTCATTCTCATCTGAATTGCCTTTTCGTATTGATTTATTTGGAGATGAAATCGAATCCATCAGATCATTTGACATTGAAAGTCAGCTTTCTAAAAATAAGTTAAACAACATTTCAATATTGCCTGATATACATTCCATCAAAGAAAAAAAACAATCATTCCTTGAAATGCTTCCGGAAAAAACAATATTTTGGATAAAAGAAGCAGGAATGCTGAAACAAAAGGTCAATTCTGTATACGAGGTTGGCTTACAGCTCAGGAAAAATGACGATGATCCGATTGCATTTGACTATGGAGACGATTTTTTGAATAAATTGGCCAGGTTTGCTGTCATTGAATACAACCTGCCTTTTTACTATTTACCCGAACATACCATCGGGTTTAAAATCAAACCACAACCTGCATTCAATAAAAACTTTGAAATGCTGGGCAATAACCTAAAAGAAAATGAAGAGAAAGGATATCAAAATATCATCCTCTCCAATAATCAAAAACAAATTGACCGCCTGAATGCTATTTTCCTGGATATAGACCATGATGTACATTTCGAACCGTTGCTTGATACTCTTCATGAAGGATTTATAGACAATGATGCAAAAATATGTTGTTATACCGACCATCAAATATTCGGACGGTATTACCGTTCGGGCCTGAAACATGGTTTTTCTAAAAAAGAATCGTTAACCATCCGTGAACTGGGCGATTTACATCCCGGAGATTATGTGATACATACTGACCATGGCATTGGCAAATTCGCCGGACTGCAAAAGATCGACAATAACAGAAAACAACAAGAAGCAGTTAAACTTATTTACAAAGACAATGACTCCCTGTTTGTAAGCATTCATTCATTACATAAGATTGCCAAATACAAAGGGAAAGAAGGTGAACCGCCAAAAATCTATAAATTAGGAAGCGGTGCCTGGCAAACCCTCAAACAAAAAACCAAACAAAAAGTAAAAGACATTGCCAGGGAATTAATCCAGCTCTATGCTCTGCGAAAACAAAAAAAAGGATTTGCATTCACCCCGGATACCTACCTGCAAAAAGAGCTGGAAGCATCCTTTATTTATGAAGACACTCCTGATCAGCATAAAACAACAAACAGTGTAAAAGAGGCTATGGAATCACAGATCCCAATGGATTACCTGGTGTGCGGGGATGTGGGCTTTGGCAAAACAGAAGTGGCTATCAGGGCTGCATTCAAAGCCGTATCAGACAGCAAACAAGTCGCCGTACTGGTACCGACAACCATCCTGGCACTCCAGCATTACAATACTTTTACAGAGCGGCTAAAAGGGTTTCCCTGCACTATTGATTATATTTCACGTCTGAAAACAACAAAAGATCAAAAACAAACCATTGAAAACATCAAAAAAGGAAAAATTGACATCATTATAGGCACACACCGCATCATCAGCAAAGACATACAATTTCAAGACCTGGGACTGCTGATTATTGACGAGGAACAAAAATTCGGCGTAACAGTAAAAGAAAAATTAAAAAAAATTAAGTTGAATGTAGATACACTCACGTTAACAGCAACACCCATTCCCAGGACTCTTCAGTTTTCATTAATGGGGGCAAGAGATCTCTCGGTAATTTATACGCCGCCGCCAAACCGGCACCCAATCATCACCGAACTTCACACGTTCAATGAAGATACCATCAGGGAAGCCATTTATTACGAGACAAGCCGAAACGGACAAGTCTTTTTTATTCATAATTGGGTGCACAATATCAAAGGCGTTGAACAATATATTCAAAAAATCTGTCCTGATATACGTACTGCTGTTGCTCACGGACAGATGAAACCGGCAGAACTTGAAAATATTATTCTCGATTTCATCAATGGAGATTATGATGTATTGATTGCGACCACGATCATTGAAAACGGGCTTGATATTCCGAATGCCAATACAATTATTATTAACAATGCCCAAAACTTTGGTGTGAGTGATTTGCATCAACTCAGAGGAAGGGTAGGCCGTTCAAATAAAAAAGCATATTGTTACCTGCTGGCACCACCGCTTGGCACACTGCCTGCACCAGCCAGAAGAAGACTCAAGGCCATAGAAGACTTTTCGGAACTGGGAAGCGGTTTCAACATTGCCATGCAAGATTTGGATATCAGGGGGGCCGGTAACCTCCTGGGAAGAGAACAAAGCGGGTTCATCACTGACATTGGCTTTGAAACATATCACCGCATCCTGGATGAAGCAATGAATGAACTAAAACAAAATGAATACAAAGATGTTTTTAAAGACGAAAACAAAAAATTAACCGACAAGGAAACAGACCTTGACTCAATGAAATTTGTAAATGATTGTCAAATTGTCACGGATATGGAACTACTGTTTCCCGACCATTATATCAGCAATGTAACAGAACGTATCCACCTTTACAGGAAACTCGATAACATGAAGGAAGAAAAAGAATTGCAAACATTTGAGCATGAATTAACAGACCGTTTTGGAAAACTCCCGCCCCCTTCAAAAGACCTGCTTGAAGTGGTCCGTTTACGATGGCTGGCCATAAATTCAGGTTTTGAAAAACTAATCCTGAAAAATCAACAGATGATCGCATACTTCGTGTCTGAACAGGAATCACCATATTATCAATCACCTGTATTCAAAAAAATCATTGAATATATTCAAAAAAATCATAATCAATACAACCTGGAAGAAAAAAACAATAAGCTGACTTTATCATTCAATAATATTACAGATATCTATAAAGCACGGGATGCTTTATCCGAAATATATCAAGAACAAAAAATAACAGTAGAATAATGGCTTATAACGCATGTAATGTTTATTAAGGGGACTTCTAAAAAGTTAAGGGGACTTCTGCCCACCCTTCATACCTTAAAATATTAACCTTCCAAACACTCCAACAACTCCTCTATCACCTTGTTGCTTTATTAAAAAAAACAATTTATCTGCCCTCTGATCGTTTATTTTTTAATAAAATTTTTATATTTGACTCTGGTAAAAAAAAACAAAATGCAGAAAAGAAAATACATCCTGTCTATTTTATTATTTATAGCATGTTTAGCATTTGCCAAGGCAGACGTGTTAAATCCTGTGAAATGGCAGATCACCGGCGAACAAATTAATCAGCAGACTATCAAGATGAAATTTAAAGCCCAAATAGACAAAGACTGGCATTTATACGGGTCAGAGATTGATGGAGAAGGGCCTCTTCCGACATCTGTATTTTATGATGACTCATCATTGTTTAAGTCCATTGGTTCTCTTGTCCCTGATCATCCCCCTGAAAGCGTGTATGACCCGAATTTTAAAATAAAACTCCCGTTTTATGATCATACCGTGACATTCACCCAAACATTGATAACACTTGATGATGTCCCTTCTAAAATCACAGGATTTATAGAATACATGTGCTGTGATAAGAAAACATGTATTCCTCCTCTCCAGAAAGATTTTTCGGTACAGTTCAACCATACCGAAACGCAGAAAAAAAACAAAACCAGCCTTTCAGAAAAAGAAAGCCAATCAATTCAGTTATCAGAAAGCCAAATAGAACCCGAACTGGATACCAATAAAGACAATGGTTCCGAACAAAAAACTGATACAGTAAAAAACGACCCCATACCCATTACTACAGCAGAACAAAAAGAAAAGCAAGAAGAAAGATCATTATGGATATTCTTTTTACTGTCATTACTGGGCGGATTAGGCGGGATTATCACACCTTGCGTATTCCCGATGATTCCCATGATCATACCTTTTTTTATGCGAAGCAATGAAAGCAGATTTAAATCCGTGTTTTCTTCATTTGTTTTCAGCTTGTCAATCATCCTTATCTTTATAGGCATTGGCCTGTTAGTCTCACTTACAAGCCTGGGCGCTGATTTCACAAAACAAATAAGCAGTCACTGGATTCCAAACATCTTATTCTTTATCTTATTTATCTTTTTCACGTTATGGTTCTTTGGTGTGTTTGAAATCGTCATGCCCGGGAATATTGTGAACAAAACTGATAAAAAAGCAGACAAAGGAGGCATAATTGGCGCTTTCTTTATGGCTGTTACCCTGGTGCTTGTTTCATTTTCATGTACAGGCCCCATCATTGGTACTATTCTTATCAAATCAGCAGGCGGATTGGCTGCAAAACCTGTCATTGGAATGCTGGGGTATTCTCTGGGATTTGCATTGCCCTTTTTCCTTCTTTCATTATTCCCTTCTGCTTTAAAAACATTACCAAAATCAGGCGGCTGGCTTAACTCCGTTAAAGTGGTATTCGGTTTTATCCTCCTGGCACTATCACTTGTATTCCTGAATAATATTGATCAAAGCTATCACCTTCAACTTCTAAACAGAAATATATACCTTGCAGCATGGATCAGCATTTTTACTCTCTTGGGACTCTACCTGCTGGGCAAAATCAGGATGAAACATGACACAAAGATTTCTAAAATAAATACCCTGCGACTTCTACTGGCTATCATCACCTTCACCTTTGTAGTATATTTAATCCCCGGGTTATTTGGTGCACCGCTAAAAAATTTATCCTCTGTATTGCCGTCAAAATCAATATCAGGATTTGATCTGACAAAAAACATGCATACCCCCACGGCTTATACAGATGATATGCATCCAACATTCTGTGAAGATGCCAAACATGATGACATTTTACATTCACCAAACGGCCTGAAAGGATATTTTGATTATGAACAGGGACTGGCATGTGCCCGAAAACATGATAAGCCCCTGTTAATTATCTTTAAAGGCCATTTTTGCAGTAAATGCAAAGAAATGGAAAGCAAAGTATTATCTGACCCGCTCATCCTTGAAAAATTAAAAAAACAATACGTGCTCGTATCTTTATACGTGGACGATCGCACGAAACTCCCCAAAGACGAATGGGTGACCTCAAAAGATGACGGGAAGGTCAAAAAAACAATCGGCAAAAAAGCACTTAATATCCAAATCACAAAATTTAATGCCAATACCCAGCCTTATTTTGTAATCATCAATCCACAGGGCAAAATACTTTCTTCTTTGAGTTATACATTAAACATTAACGACTTCATTAATTTTTTGGATAAAGGAGTTGAGAAATTTGAAAATAATTAGTGCTTGTCCATAATGTCAAGTGTTTGCTCTATAAAGTTCAAATTCG